>DAMCAL010000133.1:0-7471 GCA_032059585.1 Burkholderiaceae bacterium | reverse complement strand
GCTCGGAGATGGCGCCGATCTCGGCCAGCGCCAGGGCGATGATGTCGGCGGCGAAAGCCACCGGTTCGGCATGGAAGTTGCCGCCCGAGATCACGTCGCCGGGAGCGAAGCCGCCGTCGGCCGCCAGCGCCGGAAACACCAGCGGATTGTCGGACGCGGCGTTGGCCTCGATGGCCAGCACGCGCGCGGCGTGGCGCAGGTTGTCCAGGCAGGCGCCCATCACCTGCGGGATGCAGCGGATGGAATACGGGTCCTGCACCCGGCCGCAGTCGGGGTGCGAAGGGTCGATCTCGCTGCCTTCGAGGAGCGCGCGCACGGCCTGCGCCACGGAAATCTGCCCAGGCTGGCCGCGTGCTTCGTGGATGCGCGCATCGAACGGCTTGACCGAGCCCTTGATGGCTTCCAGCGTCATGCAGCCTGCCACCAGCGCCGCGCCGAAGGCGGATTCGGCCCCGAACAGCCCGGCCAGCGCCAGCGCTGTGGAGACCTGCGTGCCGTTGAGCAGCGCCAGCCCCTCCTTCGGCCCCAGCACGAAGGGCTCCAGGCCGATGGCCGCCATGGCTTCGCGCCCGCCCACCACCTGGCCCTGGACCACCGCCTGGCCCTCGCCGATCAGCACGCAGGCCAGGTGCGCCAGCGGCGCCAGATCGCCCGACGCGCCCACCGAGCCCTGTGCCGGGATGACCGGCAGCACACCGGCATTGGCCAGCGCCAGCAACGCCTGCACCAGCGCCGGCCGCACGCCGGAGTGGCCGCGCGCCAGGCTGATGGCCTTGGTCGCGAGCACCAGGCGCACCACGCCGTCGGGCAGCGGGGCCCCGGTGCCCACGCTGTGCGAGAGCACCAGGTTGCGCTGCAGTTCGGCCAGGCGGTCGTGCGCGATCTTGGTGCTGGCCAGCTTGCCGAAGCCGGTGTTGATGCCATACACCACCGCGTCCTCGGCGACGATGTGCTCCACCGTGGCCAGCGATGTCGCCATGGCGGGGGTGCAGGCATCGTCCAGCACGAGATGCACACCCCCCGCATGGATGCGCCGCAGCTCGGCCAGGCTGACACGGCCGGGCCGCAGGACAAGGGAAGAGGTGAGGCTCATGCGTCCTTCCTGTATAGACAACCAGAGAGTCGGCGCGCCCTCCCATCGAGCGCGTTCAAACCCCATTGCACCACTGGGGCGAAAACCTGTATATACAGGTTAAACCCTTAAGGGCGGCGTCAACCCACCAGCGGAAGGCTGTCGGTGTGCATCCGGCTGCCCAGCCGGTAGCGCGCCCCCGGATGCAGGCAGCGCACCACCGTCACCGGCACGCCGCGCGACCAAGTGCGGCGCGTGAGCAGCAGGCAAGGGTCGGCAGGCTGGATCTGCAGCAGGCGTGCCTGCTCCGCGGTGGGCAGCACGGCATCCACCACGTGTTCCATCTGGTCATACGGCACGTGGCGCACCAAGTATTCGGACGGCTGCAGCGCGGAAAAATCCTGCTCGCCGAACTGCGGCGCCATGCGCGGGTTGACGTAGCGGTCCTCCAGCTGCACGGGCACGCCGTCCTCCAGGTGCACGCACACGGCATGGAACACCGACTCGCCCGTGTTCAGCTCCAGCGTGGCGGCCACGTCCACGGGCGCCGCCATCCGCTGCACCGACAGCACGCGGCAGGCGTAGTCGTGCCCGCGCTCGCGCACCTCGGCGCCCAGGTTGGCGATGTGCAGCAGGGTCGACTGCGCCTTGGCCTGCGCGACGAAGCTGCCCACCCCGGCGACCCGCTCGATGCGGCCCTGCTCGGCCAGCTCGCGCAGCGCGCGGTTCACGGTCATGCGCGACAGGCCGAACTGCTGCACCAGCTCGCTCTCCGATGGCAGGCGGTCACCGGGCTGCCACTGGCCCTGCCGGATGCGGTGCGTGATGTGGTCCTTGACCTGCTGGTAGCGCGCCACCTCCCGTCCGCCTTCGGCGCGCTCGTCGACGGGATGCATGGCGGCCATTCAGTGCGGCACGTCCGCGGCCTCGGCGCGGATCTCCTCGGTCAGGCGGGCCTTGAGCTCCATGAACTGCGGCGCGGTCTTGACGGTGTAGTGGCGCGGGTGTGCCAGCGGCACGTCGATCTCGGATTTGATGCGCCCCGGCCGCGCGCTGAACACGGCGACGCGGTTGGCCATGAAGATGGCCTCGTCGATGTCGTGCGTGACGAACATTACCGTCTTGCGCTGCGCCTCCCAGATGCCCAGCAGCAGCTCCTGCATCTGCACGCGCGTCTGGTTGTCCAGCGCGCCGAAGGGCTCGTCCATGAGCAGGATCTTCGGGTCGTTGGCCAGCGCGCGGGCGATGGCCGTGCGCTGCTGCATGCCGCCCGACAGCTGCTTCGGAAAATGCTGCTCGAAGCCGCGCAGGCCCACCTGCGCGATGAAGTAGTCGCTGCGCTCGTGCTGCTGCGCCAGGGACACGCCCCGCTCGCGCAGGCCGAAGCGGATGTTCTGCTCCACGGTCAGCCACGGAAACAGCGTGTAGCTCTGGAACACCATGCCGCGGTCGGCGCCGGGGCCCTGCACCGGCACGCCGTCCAGCAGCACCCGCCCGGCGGTGGGCTCGTCCAGCCCGGCGACGATGCGCAGGAGCGTCGACTTGCCGCAGCCCGACGGACCGAGGATGGTGACGAAATCGTTGTCGCGCACGTGGAAGTCCACCGGCAGCAGCGCCTGCGTGGCCTGGCCGCGCGCATTGGTGAAGGTGCGCGACACCCCTTGGATGAGTACTTCGCTCACAGCGCGCTCCAGGCGAACAGGCGGCGGTTGGCCCACTTGAACAGCGCATCCGACACCAGCCCGATCAGGCCGATGACGATGATGCCGAAGATGATCTGCCCGGTGTTGAGCAGCGCCTGGCTGTCGATGATCATGTGGCCGATGCCCGAGGACGAGCCGATCAGCTCGGCCACGATGACGTACGTCCAGGCCCAGCCCAGCACCAGGCGCAGGGTCTCGGCGATCTCCGGCGCGGCGCCGGGGATCAGCACGCTTTTGACGATGCCACGCGGCGTGGCGCCCAGGGTGTAGGCGGCCTCAACCAGGTCGCGGCGTGCATTGCCGACGATGACGGCCACCATCAGGATGATCTGGAACACCGAGCCGATGAAGATGACCAGCAGCTTTTGCAGCTCGCCCAGGCCCGCCCACAGGATCAGCAGCGGAATAAAGGCCGACGCCGGCAGATAGCGGCAGAAGGAAACAAAAGGCTCCAGGAAGGCCTCGACCCCCTTGTGCGCGCCCATGGCGATGCCCAGCGGCACGGCGATGACCGCGGCCATGATGAAGCCGCCCATCACCCTCCACACGGTCATGCCGACGTCGTAGGCGAAGTTGAACTCGGCAAACAGCGCCCAGCCCTCGCGCAGCATGGCGACGGGGCTGGCCAGGAACGTGGGCGAGACGAAGCCGCCGAGCGTTGCCAGCGCCCACACGGCCACGAAGAGCACGAAAAACGAGGCACCGAGCAGCCAGCGCGTGCGAGCGCGCACGGGCTGCAGGGGGGCCAGGCGGCGGCGCGGGCGCGCGGCGGGCGCGCTCTGCGCCGCCGCCGGCGGCAGGGCTTGCGTCATGGGATCCATGGAGGGCTCAGGTCTCGCACGTCACTTGATGAAGCTGTCGTCGTACATGGCCGACCAGTTCTCGGGCAGCTTGCGGATCACGCCGGCCTCCAGCAGGATGGCCGCCGCGTCCTTCATGAACTGCTGCAGTTCGCCGGCGAAGAACTTCTGGTTGGCCGCCTTGTCCTGCCAGCGCAGGAACGATGCCGACTTGCCGAACGCCTCGCCCGGTTGCTTGACCACCGCACCCATGGTCTCGTACGACTTGGCCTGGTCGGTCTTGATCAGCTCCAGCGCCTCGAAGTACGAATCTGCCAGTGCCTTGGCGGCTTTCGGGTTGGCCTTGAGCCAGTCGGGCGCGCAGCCCACCGTGTCCATGATGTGCGGAAACTCGAGCGTGGTGGCGAGAATCTTGCCGGCGTCCGGGTTGGCGCGCACGGTGGACAGGTACGGCTCGTAGGTCACCGCGGCGTCGTTCTGGCCGGTGACGAACGATTGCGCAGCCGGCTGGGGCGCGAGCGTGACGGTCTTCACGTCCTTCACTTTCATGCCGTTCTTGGACAACAGCCACGCCAGCGTGAAGTACGAAGCCGTGCCGGGAGCGTCCACCGCCACCGTCTTGCCCTTGAGGTCGGCAAAGGTCTTGATGTCGTTGCGCACCGCGATGCCGTCGGCGCCGTAGGACTTGTCGAGCTGGAAGATCTGCACGATGGGCACACCGTTGGCATTCCAGGCCACGTGCGTCTCCACCGTGGTGGCAGCGCACTGGATGGCCTTGGAGGCCAGCGCCAGGTGGCGGTCCTTCTGCGGGATCATCTTCACCTCCACGTCCAGGCCGTGCTTCTTGAAAATGCCCGCCTTGTCGGCCAGCGACAGCGGCGCGAACCCGGTCCAGCCGGACATGCCCAGCACCACCTTGGTGTTCTCCTGCGCCTGGACCGCGCTGCCCAGCACCAGCGCGCAGGCCGCCACTGCCATGGCGCCCGCGCGCGCCGCCGTTGTCCGTTTTGCCATTGTTCTCTCCTACCGCTTGAATGAATGGGGATGCCGGGATGATGCGCGCAGGCGCCTGCCTGTCTATACAGGGATAACACGCAGCACGGATCACACGCAGTGCGGTGCGTCCAGCCCAAGGTTTTTATAATTTCGTCCATGCTCCGGTGGTTGCTCACAGTCCTGGCCCTGCAGTTCCTGCTGGGGGCGGGCGCGTCCGCCTTCGCCCATGCGGCGCCTGCGGTGCCGCAAGTGCCCAACGCCGAGGCCGTGGTGGCCGACGCCCTTCAGGCGACCCACCTGTGCGGGGAGCCGAGCGGGCCTGCCGCGGACGGGGCGCCTGCTGCTGTCCAGGGCGGCGCAGACGGCATGGACCTGCCGGACGACCAGGAATTTCCGCGTATCGGCGCCTGGCTGGCCGGCGCGCATTTCGCCTGCCCTCGCCTCGCGGGGCCGCTGCCCGTTTCACCGGTTCCGCAGCGCTGGCTGCGCCCTCCGCGCGCCTGAGCGCCCGCTTCCAGCCGCCCTTTCCCGGGCGCTGAGGTCCTCTTTCCTGTGCCCGCTGCCGGTGTCCGGCACCGCTGCGCAGGCACCGCCCCCTGTGCGGCACGCCCTTTCCTTCCTGCGCTTCAGGAGCCCCCATGCGATTGACCACCCGCGGCAAGCTTGCCGTCACCGCCCTCACCGACCTGGCTTTGCACTCGCACGGCCAGCCTGTCCCCCTGCCTGCGATCAGCGCGCGCCAGCGCATCTCGCTGTCCCACCTGGAAGACATCTTCAGCGGACTGCGCCGCGCGGGCCTGGTGCGCAGCACGCGCGGGCCGGGGGGCGGCTACAAGCTGGCGCGCCCCCCCGAGCTGCTCACCGTGGCCCAGGTCGTCGCGGCTGCCGAGATGCCGCCGCCCGCGCCGTCCAAGGCACGCCGCAAGACACCCGACGCAGCCCCCGACATGACGGCCGAGCTGTGGACCTCCTTCCAAAGCCGCGTCATGGACTACCTGCAGTCCGTCACCCTGGCCGACCTGCTGGCACAACAGGCGGCCGCGCCCGTGGGCGACACGCGCCCGCAGGCGGCCCGCGCGGCACCTGCAGCGCACACACCGAGCCGGCAGGCGCCCGCGCCCCACGTGCCCAACTCCGTGTTCGCGCTGGGCCTGAAGGCGTCCTGACCAGCCGGCGCGCTGGCGCCTTTAGTGGCGCCCGAACGCACGTTTGGCGACATTCCTACCGGCACACCTGCACTCTCCTGCCTACAATCGCCCGCTGCTTCCTGGGGTAAACCCTGGGATCGACGCAAGAAGGCATGGAGGTCACAGGTTTGTCCGGTATCGAGGTCGACACGAAAACACCCCCATCCGGGGAGGGCAGGGGCAGCGGCAGCGCCCACCTGGCCTACAACCCGGCGCTGGACGGCCTGCGCGCCGTGGCCATCGCGCTGGTCATCCTGTCGCATGCGCATGCGCCGATGTTCGACGGTGCGTTCTATGGCGTCGACCTGTTCTTCGTGCTCAGCGGTTTCCTCATCACGACACTGCTGCTGATCGAGCTGGACGGCACCGGGCGCATCGCCTACTGGCAATTCTGCCGCCGCCGGCTCTACCGCCTGATGCCGGCGCTGGCGCTGTTCCTGGCCGCCTACTGCGTCGCCGCGCCGCTGCTGTGGCCGGACCTGACCGACGTCTACTCGGACGCCCTCGTCTCCCTCCTGTACCTGGCCGATTACGGCATTGCCTTCTTCGACCAGCCGAACACGCTGCTGCACATGTGGTCGCTGTCGGTAGAGGAACACTTCTACCTGGTCTGGCCGCCCATGCTGCTGCTCGTGGCGCGCTGGTGCCCGCCGGGCCGGCGCTGGCGGGCCATCGCCGCCCTGCTGGTGCTGGCCTGGGCCTGGCGCGTGCTCTGGGTGGTACGCGGGCAGCAGTTCTACGAGATCTTCTTTCGCTTCGACACGCGCGCCACCGGTCTGCTGATGGGCGCGCTGCTGGCGGCCCTGGTGCGCGAGCAGCCTGCCTGGTTCCACGCACTGCGCACCCGCCTGTCGCACGGCATGTGGTTCGTGCTGGCCGTGCCCCTGCTCATGGCGCAGGCCTGGGACGACATGAACGTGTTCACCTGGGGCATGACGGTGGTCGAATGCGCCACCGTGATCGTGCTGATGGCGGTGCTGCAGCGCCGCGGGGCGGCGTACGAGGCGCTGTCGGCACCCGCCCTGGTGCTGGTGGGCAAGTGGTCGTACGGGATCTACCTGTGGCATTACCCGGTGGTGCGCTGGCTGCGCGCCGACCTGCCGTGGCCGGCGACCGTGGTGCTCGGGTTCGCCCTGTCCGCTGCGCTGGCCGCGCTGTCGTACTACACGGTGGAGCGCTGGGCGCTGCGCCTGCGCGACCGTACACCGCGCAAGGGCCCGGGCGTGCGGGCGCGCGTCCCGGCGCAACAGCCACTGACGCTGGTGCGCCGCGACGCGCGATGAAGCAGCGGCGATTAGCTATCGATTAGATAGCTGTCCGCGCTTGCCAGGCGTGCGTTGGCGGGCAATAACACTCCAATTTTGCTGTGGCCCGCTGCGCCGCCTCCCACGCCGCGGCAGGCAGCGGCGCAGGGACGTAGCCGCTACACTGCGCGCTTGTTTTTGCTTGCCCTGCCCGGTGGCCTGTCCTCAGCGCCCGGAGAGCGCAGGCTTTTTTTGTCGCCAGCGTCCGCTGCAACCGCCCGAGATGTCCACGGTTTTCAATTTCACCTTCGTGCCCTGGTTCCGGTCGGTGGCGCCGTACATCCACAAGTTTCGCAACCAGACCTTCGTCGTGGGCCTGACGGGCGAGGCGATTGCGGCCGGCAAGCTGCAGAACATCGTGCAGGACCTGGCCATGATCCAGGCCATGGGCGTGAAGATCGTGCTGGTG
>DAMCAL010000132.1:0-7576 GCA_032059585.1 Burkholderiaceae bacterium | reverse complement strand
AGCTGGAAGAACGGCACCTCCGGGATCAGCCCTGGCACGGCCACCAGCTCCCAGCCGGTGGCCCGCTGCAACCCCTCGTTCACGTCTTCGAAGCGCGGGATGCGCTCCTTGGCACCCAGCGAGGGCAGGGCGGCGATGAACGCCTCGCTCGCCAGGCCCGGCAGCTGCGCCACCTGGCGCTCGTACAGGCGGCGGTACGTGTCGTGGTCCGTCTCGGTGTAGGCAGCGTAGTTCTGCGGGCAGGTGTAGTCGTCGCTGGCGCGTGCATAGTCACCACGCGGCGGGCGGCTGGACTGGCCATAAACGACGGGGGGCTGTCCCATGAAAGTCTCCTGGTTGTGTGAAGCGGCCACCGCCCGCGCCCGGCGCCATGCCTGCGCCTAGTCGATGCGGATCCTGGCGGCCCGGATCAAGAACTCGTACTTGTTGTATTCGGACTGCACGAAGCTGCCGAAGGCGCCCAGCATCATTTCCTCGGGCTCCAGGCCCATGGTCTTGAACTGCTGCTTGCCCGCGGGCGACTGCAGCGCGGCGGTGAAGGCGTTGGCATAGCGCTGGGCGGCCGCGTCGGGCAGCGCGGCCGGCGCGAACAGGCCGAACCAGGTCGAGACGTGGAAGCCCGGCACCTGGCTGTTGATGCTGGGCACATCCGGCAAGGCGGGGTCGCTGCCCAGCGAGGTGACGCCCAGCGCCTTGAGCTTGCCGGCCTGGATCAGCGGCAGCGACGAGGCCAGGTTGTCGAACACCAGCGTGACCGTACCGTCTTGCAGGGCCTTGAGCGCCGGCCCGGCGCCCGCGTACGGCTGGTGCGCCATCTGGGTGTTGGTCAGCGACTGCAGCATCTCGCCGGCGATGTGGCCGATGCTGCCGTTGCCCCCCGAGCCGTAGCGCAGCTGCCCGGGGTGGGCCTTGAGGTACTTGACCAGGTCGGTGGCGCTGCCGATGCCCATCGTGCGCGCCTGCTCGGCGCTCATGACCAGCACGTTGGGCGTGCGCGCCACCAGTGCGATGGGCTTGAAGTCGCGGATCGGGTCGTAGGGAAAGTTCTTGTACAGCCAGGGATTGACCGCATGCGTGGCCACGGCCCCCATGACCAGCAGGTTGCCTTCGGCCGGCGCCTTGGCGACCAGTTGCGCGCCGGTGGTGCCGCCCGCCCCGGGCTTGTTCTCGACCTTGATGGGGCCCAGCTGCGCGCTGGCACCTTCGGCCAGGATGCGCGCGCTCTTGTCCAGCGGGCCGCCGGCCGCGTAGGGCACGACGATGCTGAGCGGCGCTGACGCGTTTTGCGCCTGCGCGGCGCCGGCTGTCGCCAAACCTAGAACCATGGCCGAAGCCACCCCCCACCACCGACGCTGCAGCCTCATCGCTCTACTTCCTGGCCCGTGCGGGCAAAAGCACGGGAGTATAGGAACGGTGCTGCATGCCGATGCCCGCTTCGCGTCTTCAGGCGCTGGCGCCTTCCAGCACGCCGCGGCGGATCTGGTCGCGCTCGAGCGACTCGAACAGGGCCTTGAAGTTGCCCTCGCCAAAGCCGTCGCGGTAGTCGCCCTCGCGCTGGATGAACTCAAAGAACACGGGCCCGAGCATGGGGGTGGAGAAGATCTGCAGCAGCAGCCGCGGCGTGCCGCCTTCGGTGGTGCCGTCCAGCAAAATGCCGCGCGACTTGAGTTCTTCCACCGGCTGGCCGTGGCCGGGCAGGCGCGACTCCAGCATCTCGTAGTAGACGTCGTTGGGCGCGGTCGCCAGCGGCACCCCGGCCAGGCCGAGCTTGTCCACCACGTCGGTCAGCCGGTCGCAGATCAGCGCGATGTGCTGGATGCCCTCGCCGTTGAACTGCATCAGGAATTCTTCGATCTGCCCGCCGCCCTGCTTGGACTCCTCGTTCAGCGGAATGCGGATCTTGCCGTCCGGCGCGGTCATGGCCTTGGAGGTGAGGCCGGTGTACTCGCCCTGGATGTCGAAGTAGCGGATCTCGCGGAAGTTGAACAGGCGCTCGTAGAAGTTGGCCCAGAAGCCCATGCGGCCGCGGTAGACGTTGTGCGTCAGGTGGTCGATCAGGTTCAGGCCATGGCCCTTGGGGCGATGGTCCACGCCGGGCAGCCACTCGAAGTCGATGTCGTAGATGGACTTGCCGTCCTCGAAACGGTCGATCAGGTACAGCGGCGCACCGCCGATGCCCTTGATGGCCGGCAGGCGCAGCTCCATCGGGCCCGTGGGAATGTCGATGGGCTGGGCGCCCAGCGCCAGGGCGCGCTCATAGGCCTTGTGCGCATCCTTGACGCGAAAGGCCAGGCCGCAGGCCGAGGGGCCGTGCTCGGCGCCGAAGTAGGCCGCCTGGCTGCCCGGCTCGCGGTTCAGGATGAAGTTGATCTGGTTCTGGCGGTACAGCACCACGTCCTTGGAGCGGTGCCTGGCCACCAGGGTGAAGCCCAGCTTCTCGAACACGTCCTCCAGCACGCCGGGCGTGGGCGAGGTGAACTCGACGAACTCGAAGCCCATCAGGCCCATGGGATTTTCCCAGGCGGAGGTCTCGGTGGCGGCTTGTTGGGGCAGGGCGGCGGTCATGGGGCAGTCTCCTTGCGGACGATGTTGGCGTCGGGTCAATCCAATGACTGTAGGACCGGGGCCGCTCAGATTTAAGGCGAAGCGCGGGCCTTTTGCGGACTGGCGTGCAGGAATGTTGCGTCTGATCAAGGCGTCCTGCACGCCGATGGCGTTAGGGAATGCGTGCACGGCGCCCGCGCGGCGCCTGCCTAGAATCCGCGGCCATGAACAGCGACCGCAGCGCTCCCGCCCTGGACAAGCTCGACCGCGCCATCCTGCGCCGCCTGCAGGACAACGGCCGCGAAACCTATGACGTCATCGGCGAGCAGGTGGGTCTGTCGCCCAGCGCCGTGCTGCGCCGCGCCAAGCGGCTGGAGGAGTGCGGCGTGATCGACCGCTACGTGGCCCTGGTGCGGCCCGAGAGCGTGGGCCTGGGCCTGACGGCCTACATCAACGTGCGCCTGGAAAAGCTGACCGAGAGCCACAAGCGCAACCCCATGGACCTGTTCAAGGCCAGCGTGCAGACCTGGCCTGAGGTCGTGGAGTGCGCGGCGCTCACCGGCGAGATGGACTACCTGCTGCGGGTGGTGGTGGCCGACATGGCGCACTACAGCCGCTTCATCATGGACACGCTGCTCAAGCATCCCAGCGTGGAAGACTGCAAGACCAGCTTCGTGCTGGACCGCGTAAAAGCCACCACGGCCGTGCCGGTGTGAATGCGGTTGATTTCAGTTGCTCTGCTTTTAATAGCTGCCAGCGATTTTCTGGAAAAGGTTTGAGGCTGATTTGGCTTGAAAAAAAGAAGCCGCACGATTTTGTTGCATTGCAGCAAATCGCCGGCCAAATGCTAGGGAAAACCCTAGAATGGCTCCCATCATGCCCGCCCCCGAGTCTCTGCTCCATTCTTTCCTGCCTGCCGGCACCACCGCCCTGCGCCCGCGCCGGCATTCCACCCGAGGATCTGCCATGAACTCCGTGATGGTGCCCATCCGCGCCCTGGGGCCGCAGCACCGCGCGCGCATCGCCGCCCACCTGCTGGCCCTGTCCGAGCGCGACCGCTACCTGCGCTTCGGCTATCCGGCCACCGACGTGCAGGTGGAGCGCTACGTGGAACTGCTGAACTTCGAGCGCGACGAGGTGCTGGGCATCTTCAATCGCAAGCTCGAACTCATCGCCCTGGCCCACGTGGCCTTCAGCGCCACGCAGGAGTACAGCCGCTGCGCCGAGTTCGGCGTGTCGGTCTCGGGCAGCGCGCGCGGGCGGGGCTTTGGCGCGCGGCTGTTCGACCGCGCCATCCTGCTGGCGCGCCACCGCGGCGTGAGCATGATGTTCATCCACGCGCTGACCGAGAACACCGCGATGCTGAAGATCGCGCGCAACGCCGGTGCCACGCTGCACCACGACGGCGCCGAGTCCGAGGCGTACCTGAAGCTGCCCCCGGCCGGCTTCGACACGCACGTGTCCAAGATGATGGCCGAGCACTTCGGCGAGGTGGACTACCAGCTGAAGAAGCAGGCGCACCAGTTCTGGCGCCTGCTGTCGGACGTGCAGGAGATCCGCCGCGGCGTGCGCGAAGGCCGCCACCAGGCGGGCCAGTAGCCCTGCTGCGGGTGGTGCAGGCGGGGCGATCCGCTATCCTTGGCGGCTGTTTCAATACCGCTGCACGCCCTGCACCCTCGCAACCGTGTCCGACCCGCACCCTGCGCGCCCCTCCGACGGCAAGGACGACCGGCGCACCCCGCTGCTCAAGCGGCTGCTGGAATTCATCCACCCAGCCCCTGACTCCACCGACGAGCTGATCGCCACGCTGGCCGAGGCCGAGGACAACGAGGTCATTAACGCCGACGCGCGCGTGATGCTCGAGCGCGTGCTGCGCATGGCCGAGATGACCGCCGCCGACGTGCTGGTGGCGCACACCCGGGTGGACATGCTGGACATCGACGCGCCGGTGGATGCGCTGATGCACCAGGTCATCCAGACCGCGCATTCGCGCTTTCCCGTCTATCAGGGGGCGCGCGACAACATCATCGGCATCCTGCTGGCCAAGGATTTGCTCAAGCGCTGGCGCTCGCCCGAGCTGAGCATCCGCGCACTGGTGCGCCCGGCCCTGTTCGTGCCCGAGAGCAAGGGCCTGCACGAGCTGATGCGCGAATTCCGCGCCACGCGCAACCACCTGGCCATCGTCATCGACGAGTTCGGCCGCATTGCCGGGCTGGTCACCTTCGAGGACGTGATCGAGCAGATCGTCGGCGAGATCGAGGACGAGTTCGACATCGCCGAAGACGAGGGCGACATCTTCGCCCTGGCCGACGGCACCTGGCGCGTCAGCGGCCACACGCCGCTTTCGCGCGTGGCCGAGGCCTTCGACACCCAGCTGGGCGCCAGCGACCCCGAAGAAGAATTCGACACCATCGGCGGCCTGATCGCCCACGAGCTCGGCCGCGTGCCGGGCAAGGGCGAAATCGTGGTGCTGGGCGGCCTGCAGTTCGTGGTGCTGCACACCAAGGGCGGCGCGGTGCGCTGGTTCAAGGTGGCGCCCCTGGTGGCCACGCGCGACGCCGAAGGCGACGCCGCCTGATGCGCCTGGCCCTGTCGCGCGGCGCGGCGCCCTGGCTGCTGGCCGCAGCGGGCGGCCTGGCGCAGGCCGTGTCGCTGGCGCTGCCGGGCAGCGGGCAGCCGGCGTGGTGGCTGCAAGTGCTGTCGCTCGCGGCGCTGGCGCGGGTGCTGCTGGCGGTGCCGCGCACGAGCGGCGGCGCCTGGCGGGCGGGACTGCTGGGCTGGCTGTTCGCCACTGCCTGGCTGTGCGGCACGTTCTGGTGGCTGTTCATCTCCATGCACACCTACGGCGGGCTGGCCGCCCCGCTGGCGGCGCTGGCGGTGCTGGGGCTGGCCGCCTTCCTGGGCAGTTACTACGCCGCAGGTTGTGCGGTGTTTTGGGCTGTAGCGCCCGCCAGCAGGGCGCGGGCAGCTATTGTTTTTGCAGCGCTGTGGCTGCTGGGGGAGCTGGCGCGCGGACAGTGGTGGACGGGCTTTCCGTGGGGCGCCGGCGGCTATGCGCACGTCGACGGGCCACTGGCGGTGCTGGCGCGCAGCGTGGGCGTGTACGGCATCGGCTTTGCCGCAGCCCTGCTGGCCATGGGCCTGGCACAGTGGCAGGTGCAGGACCTGCGGCGCCCGCGCTGGTGGGGCGGCGCGGTGGCGCTGGCGCTGCTGTGGGGCGCCCTGGCCTGGCAGCGCGGCGCGGCGCTGGACGCGGCGCCGGCCGATGCCGGCGGGCCCATCACGCTGGCCTTGCTGCAGGGCAACATTGCGCAGGACGAGAAATTCCAAAGCGGCAGCGGCGTGCCGACGGCCCTGTCGTGGTACGGCGAGCAACTGCGCAGCGCCGACGCGCAACTGGTCGTGGCCCCCGAGACGGCGGTGCCGCTGCTGCCGCGCCAGCTCATGCCCGGCTACCTGGAGGGCATTGCGCAGCGCTACTCGGCCGGCGGTCAGGCGGTGCTGCTGGGCATTCCCATGGGCAGCCTGGAGGCTGGCTACACCAACTCGGTGCTCGGCTTCGCGCCGGGGCTGCAGGAGCCGTACCGCTACGACAAGCACCACCTGGTGCCCTTCGGCGAGTTCATCCCGCCGCTGTTTCGCTGGTTCACCGAGATGATGCACATCCCCCTGGGCGACTTTGCGCGCGGCGCGGTGGGCCAGCCGTCGCTGGCCTGGGCCGGCCAGCGGCTGGCGCCCAACATCTGCTATGAAGACCTGTTCGGCGAGGAGCTGGCTGCGCGCTTCGTGGACCCGGTCCAGGCGCCCACCGTCCTCGTCAACGCCAGCAACATCGCCTGGTTCGGCGACAGCGTGGCCATCGACCAGCACCTGACGATCAGCCGGCTGCGCGCGCTGGAGCTGGAGCGGCCGATGGTGCGTGCCACCAACACCGGCGCCACCGCCGTCATCGACCACCGCGGCGTCGTCACGCACCGCCTGCCCACGGCCACGCGCGGCGTGCTGCAGGCCCAGGTGCAGGGGCGCGCCGGGCCGGCCACGCCCTACGCCTGGTGGGCCGGTCGCTTTGGCCTGGCGCCGCTGTGGCTGGGGGCACTGGCCGTGGTGCTGCTGGCCTGGCGCGGGCGGGCCCGGCCGTGACGGCCCCGGCTCCTACACCGCTGCGCGGCCCCGGCTTGACCTTGAATGGCAGTCAGGGTGCCCTGACCTTGGATAATGGACACTTTCGTGGCTGGGCGCCTGCCTGCACGGCACTCCGGTTTGCGCCCCTTCTGCCGGCTGCCGCACACGCCCCATCCAGTACACCAGCAAGAACTCGATCCACACCACAATGGCTGAATCCTTCTCGTACGAACAACTGATCGCCTCGGGCGAGGGACGGTTGTTCTCGCCGGACAGCGGGCGCCTGCCCCTGCCCCCCATGCTGATGTTCGACCGCATCACGCACATCGACAGCGACGGCGGCGCGCACGGCCTGGGCCGGATCGTGGCCGAGCTGGACGTCAAGCCGGGCCTGTGGTTCTTCGAGTGCCACTTCCAGGGCGACCCGGTCATGCCCGGCTGCCTGGGGCTGGACGCCATGTGGCAGTTGATCGGCTTCTACCTGACCTGGCTGCGCCTGCCCGGCCGCGGCCGCGCTCTTGGAGCAGGCGAGGTGAAATTCACCGGCGAGGTCGGCCCCGACGTGAAACTGGTGACCTACGAGATCGACATCAAGCGGGTCATCAAGCGCAAACTCAACATGGCCATCGGCGACGCACGCCTGCTGGCCGACGGCAAGGAAATCTACGTGGCCAATGACCTGCGCGTGGGGCTGTTCCTGCGCGAGGCAAAAGAGGGCCAGGAAGCGACGGCGGCATGAGCAAGAAACGGGTGGTGATCACGGGCGCGGGCATCGTCTCGTGCATCGGCAACGACCTCGCGACGGTCGAGGAATCGCTGCGGCAGGGCCGCTCGGGCATCCGCGCCGTTCCCAAGTTCACCGAGCTGGGCATGCGCAGCCAGGTGGGCGGCACGCCCGAGATCGACCTGG
>DAMCAL010000131.1:0-7661 GCA_032059585.1 Burkholderiaceae bacterium | reverse complement strand
CGCGCGAGATGCGCGAGACGGGGCAGCAGGGCTCGATCCTGTCGCTGCTGTGCGATGCGGGCGAGCGCTACCTGGACACCTATTACAACGACGCCTGGGTGCAGCAGCACATGGACGTGTGCGACGTGACAAGCGCGCGCCTGCAGGCGTTGATGGCGTGACGGCCGCTACGTGCGCTACGGCCGGCGGGGTGCGCTTGCGCGCCACTGCGGGGTGCGCCTGGGGCCGGCCGGTGGGCCGCCTGCGCTGCCCCTTGGCGGCCGGGGGCTGCCCCGCCCTGCCGCATTGACGCATCGCCATGGCCGACCGCACCGCCCGCCCCTGCGCCCCTCTGGCAGCTCCTGCCCTGCCGGCGCTGCACGCCCCGGCCGGCATGGCGCGTCGCCGCTGGCTGGCTGCTGCGCTGGCAGGTGCCGCCCTGGGCTGGGCGCCGGGCCGCGCCTGGGCGCTGCCGGCGCGCACGCTGGCCTTTCCGCGCGACCACGGCAGCCACCCCGATTTGCGCACCGAGTGGTGGTACATCACCGGCCACGCGCGCGCTGAAGGGCGGCTGTGGGGCTTTCAGGTGACGTTCTTCCGCTCGCGCGTCGATGCCACGCAGGCGCTGCAGTCGGCCTTCGCCGCCAAGCAGCTGCTGTTCGCCCATGCGGCGCTGACCGATGTGCAGGGCCAGCGCCTGCGGCACGACCAGCGCATCGCCCGGGCGGGGTTCGGCATCGCCGAGGCGTCCGAGGCGGACACGGGGGTGCACCTGCGCGACTGGCACCTGGTGCGCAGCCCGCTCGATGCGCCCGGCCACAGCCGCTACCGCGCGCAGGTCGAGGGCGACGGTTTTGCGCTCGACCTCACATTCGACAGCACGCAGCCCGTGCTGCTGCAGGGCGACCAGGGCCTGTCGCGCAAGGGGCCGCAGGCGGCGCAGGCCAGCTACTACTACAGCCAGCCGCAGCTCAGCGTGCGCGGCCACATCGCCCTCGCGGGGCGGCGCATGGCCGTCGAGCCCGGCGGCGCGCACGACAACCGCGCCTGGCTGGACCACGAGTGCAGCGAGGCGCTGCTGCACCCCGACGCCGTGGGCTGGGACTGGATCGGCATGAACCTGCACGACGGCCGGGCGCTGACGGCGTTTCACCTGCGGCGGGCGAACGGCAGCGCGCTGTGGGCGGGCGGGTCGGTGCGCGCGGCGGGCGCCGTGCAGCCGCAGGTGTTCGCGCACGATGCCGTCACCTTCACGCCGCTGCGGCACTGGACGAGCGCGTTGAGCGGCGCACGCTACCCGGTCGAATGGCGCGTGGACACGCCCGCCGGCACCTTCAGCGTGCATGCGCTGCTGGACGACCAGGAGCTGGACAGCCGGGGCTCGACCGGGGCGATTTACTGGGAAGGGCTGTGCGAGCTGCGCGACGCCGCCGGCCGCGCGGTGGGCCGGGGGTACCTGGAGATGACGGGGTACGCGCAGCGTCTGCGGCTGGGCTGAAACGTGAACGGCGGCCCAACCATGGCTGCGCCGCCGCTTCTGTTTTGATAGCTGCCAGCGCTTGACCAGTAAGCGCTGGAGGCCGATTTCATGCAAATTTGGGGCGGTGGGGAGGCAGGAGTCCGCTGGTGCCCTTGCGGGGCGGTCGGGCCATCTGCGCCAGGCCGCATGCCGGGCTTGCGGCGCGGCGGGGCGCGCTGCCAGCCCTTCTCGTCACCCACCGCGCCTCGCGCCGCGCGGGCGGCGCCCGGCATGGCAAGCCTTACTCGATGGCCAGGCGCTGGCCGCGCCCGCCCTGCTTCTTGGGTAGGTTCAGCGTCAGCACGCCGTTCTCGTACTTGGCCTGGCAGCCGTCGGCGTCGAGGTCGGCCGGCAACTGGAAGCTGCGCGACACGCTGCCGTAGAAGCGCTCGGCGCGCAGCACTTTCTCGCCTTCGGTTTTCTCGTCACGCTGGCGCACCTCGGCGCGCAGGGTGACGACGTTGCCGTCCACCGAGACATGGATCTCGTCTTTGGGCACGCCGGGAATCTCGGCCAGCACCAGGTAGCCGCCTTCGTTCTCGTGCACATCCACCTTCATCTGCCCGGGGTTGGGCAACGGGTCACCGTGCAGCGGGCGGACGTAAAAGCCGGGGTTCATGTCCTTGAAGAAGTCGTCGAACAGGCCACCACGGCCAATCAATGCGTTCATGGCAATCGCTCCTTTCGTTCGGGTTGAAACGGCCGGCCCCGCCGGCCTTGCAAATTTATCTAGGGCGGGCCCGGGCCAATTCAAGGGGTTCGCGCGTGCCGTGGTGGCCTGTGTGCCCCTCAAGTGCCCCCACCCGGCGGTGGGCACAAAAAAACGCCCGGTAAACCGGGCGTTTTTGTTGGTTGGGGGCTGCGCCGCCGTGGCAAGGTGCGCCTCAGGCGCGTGTGCGCCGGCGCTCCAGCCAGGCGATCAGCTCGCCCATGATGCCGCGGCGGAAGGCCAGCACGCAGACCACGAAGATCAGGCCGGTGACGATGGTGACCGACTCGCCCAGGGTGTTGAACCACTCGACGCTGGTGAGGCGCGCCAGGAAGGTGCCCAGCTCGCCGATCTTGTTCTCCAGCAGCACCACCACGGCCGAGCCGACCAGCGGGCCGCTGAGCGTCCCCATGCCGCCCACCAGCGTCATCAGCACCACGTGCCCCGAAGCGCTCCAGTGCACGTCCGACAGCGTGGCAAAGCCCAGCACCACGGTCTTGAGCGCCCCGGCCAGGCCCGACAGGGCGGCCGAGATGACGAAGGCCAGCAGCTTGAAACGGTTGACGTCGTAGCCGAGTGACGTGGCGCGCGGCTCGTTCTCCTTGATGCCCTTGAGCACCTGGCCGAAGGGCGAGTGGATGGTGCGCACGATCAGCAGGAAGGCGGCGACCACGACGATCAGGCACACGTAGTACATGGTCAGGTCGCTGGACAGGTCGATCACGCCGAACAGCTTGCCGCGAGGCACGCCCTGCAGGCCGTCCTCACCGCCCGTGAAGGGCAGCTGCAGCGCCGCGAAGAACAGCATCTGGGCCAGGGCCAGCGTGATCATGGTGGCGTAGATGCCCTGGCGGCGGATGGTGAACCAGCCCATCACCAGGCCCAGCAGCGCGCCGCTGGCCAGGCCGGCGAGCAGGCCCAGCTCGGGCGTCAGGCCCCACACTTTGAGGGCGTGGCCGGTGACGTACGCCGCCCCGCCCAGGAAGGCCGCATGGCCGAAGGACAGCAGGCCGGTGTAGCCCAGCAGCAGGTTGAAGGCCGAGGCGAACAGTGCGAAGCACAGCAGCTTCATCACGAACACCGGGTAGGCGCCCAGGAAGGGCGCGGCGATCAGGCCCAGCAGCAGCAGGCCATAACCGATGGGAGCGAATTTCTTGACGTTCATGTGGTGCACCCCGTCGCTTATTTCTCTTTGCCGAACAGGCCGGCGGGGCGGATGAGCAAAACGATGGCCATGATGACGAACACCACGGTGGAAGACGCCTCGGGGTAGAAGACCTTGGTGAAGCCTTCGACGATCCCCAGGCCGAGGCCGGTGAGGATGGAGCCCATGATGGAGCCCATGCCGCCGATGACCACCACGGCGAACACCACGATGATGAGGTTCTGCCCCATCAGCGGCGTGACCTGGTACACCGGCGCCGCCAGCACGCCGGCAAAGGCCGCCAGGGCCGCGCCGAAGGCGTAGGTCAGCGTGATCATGACGGGCACGTTCACGCCGAAGGCCTCGACCAGGCGCGGGTTTTCGGTGCCAGCGCGCAGGTAGGCGCCCAGCTTGGTCTTCTCGATCACGTACCACGTGGCGATGCACACCACGATGGAGGCGACCACCACCCAGGCGCGGTAGTTGGGCAGAATCATGAAGCCCAGGTTGGTCGCGCCCTCCAGCAGTTCGGGCGTGTCGTAGCCCAGGCCCGAGACGCCGTAGATCGAGCGGAACACGCCCTCGATCAGCAGCGTCAGGCCCAGCGTCAGCAGCAGGCCGTACAGGTGGTCCAGCTTGTAGATCCAGCGCAGCAGCAGCCGCTCGATGACGACACCGAACAGCCCCACTACCAGGGGCGCTGCGATCAGCATCACCCAGTAGTTGACGCCGAGGTAGTTCATGGCCATCCAGGTGGTCAGGGCACCCAGCATGAACAGCGCACCGTGCGCGAAGTTGATCACGTTGAGCAGGCCGAAGATCACGGCCAGCCCCAGACTGAGGATGGCGTAGAACGAGCCATTGACCAGCCCCAACAGGAGCTGGCTCAACATGGCCGGCATGGAGACACCAAAGATTTCCATGGAAAGAACGCGAAACGGTAGGTAGTGGGGAAAAGGTGCCGGGTCAGTGCGCGCGCGTTATTTCCACAGCGCGCACTTGCTCTCGGCCTTGGTGGTGAAGACCTGTTCGCCAGGCAGCTTCTTGACGATCTTGTAATAGTCCCAGGTGCCCTTGGACTCGGCCGGCGCCTTGACCTGCACCAGGTACATGTCGTGCACGTAGCGGCCGTCGGCGCGCAGCTGGCCCTTGGCGAAGAAGTCGTCCATCTTCATGCCGCGCCAGGCTTCCATGACCTTGTCGGCGTCGGTGGTGCCGGCGGCCTGCACGGCTTTGAGGTAGTTCATGGTGGCCGAGTAGTCGGCCGCCTGGATCTCGGTGGGCCGGCGCTTGGTCTTTTCCATGAACTTGTCGGCGAACTTGCGCGACGCGTCGTCCATGTCCCAGTACCAGCTGGTGACGAACTGCATGCCTTCCGTGTTCTTCAGGCCCAGGCTGTGGATGTCGCTGTAGAACACCAGCATGGGCGTGACCTTCATGGTCTTGCCGATGCCGAATTCCTTGGCGGCCTTGATGGCGTTGATGGTGTCGCCGCCGGCGTTGGCCAGCGCCAGCACCTGCGCCTTGGAGTTCTGCGCCTGCAGCAGGAACGAGGAGAAGTCCGAAGCGTTCAGCGGGTGGCGCACGGCGTTGACCACCGTGCCGCCCTTTTCCTTGACCACGCGAGAGGCGTCGGCCTCCATGGCGTGTCCGAAGGCATAGTCGGCCGTGAGGAAGAACCATGTCTTGCCGCCACCTTCGACCACGGCACCGGCCAGGCCCTTGGACAGGGCGACGGTGTCGTAGGCGTAGTGCACGGTGTAGGGGGTGCACTGCTCGTTGGTCAGCGCAGACGATGCAGCGCCGTTGTTGATCATCACGCGCTTCTTCTCGTCAGCCACCTTGGCCAGCGCCAGGGCGGTGCCGGAATTGGTGCCGCTGAAGATCATCGTCAGCTCTTGCGTGTCGATCCACTCACGCGCCTTGCTGGCGGCGATGTCGGCCTTGTTCTGGTGGTCGGCGGTGAGCAGCTCGATGGGCTTGCCCAGCACCTTGCCGCCGAAGTCGTCGATGGCCATCTGGATGGCGGTGGCGCCGCCCTTGCCTTCCAGGTCGGCGTACAGGCTGGACAGGTCGCTGATGTAGCCGATCTTGACCTTGTCCTGCGCTTGCGCGGAAGTGGCCAGGCCTGCGGCGGCGAGCGCCAGGATGAGTGCGGTGGTGCGAGTGTTCACGGTGTGTCTCCAGTCAGGTTGTTGTGCTCTTGTCGTCCTTGGTCACAGCCCGCCCCGCCAGGGAGGCGGGGCGGATGTCTCAGCTCAGCGCGGCATCACTTCCACAGGTCGCACTTGCTCTCGGCCTTGGTGGTCCAGACCTGGTCGGCGGGCAGCTTGGCCACGACCTTGTAGTAGTCCCAGGCTTGCTTGGACTCGGAGGGCGCCTTGACCTGCATCAGGTACATGTCATGGGCGAAGCGGCCGTCCGGGCGGATGGTGCCCTTGGCGTAGAAGTCGTCGATCGGCGTGGACTTGAGCTTCTCCATGACCTTGTCGGCGTCCGTGGTGCCGGCAGCCTGCACGGCCTTCAGGTAGGTCATCGTGGCCGAGTAGTCGGCGGCCTGGATGTCGGTTGGCATGCGCTTGGTCTTGTCGAAGAACTTCTTGCCGAAGGCGCGCGTCTCGTCGTTCAGGTTCCAGTCCCAGCTGGTGGTGAGCAGAAGGCCTTCGGTGTTCTTCAGGCCCAGGCTGTGGATGTCGGTCAGGAACACCAGCAGGCCGGCCATCTTCATGCTCTTGTTGATGCCGAACTCGCGCGCCGCCTTGACGGCGTTGATCATGTCGCCGCCGGCGTTGGCCAGGCCCAGGATCTGCGCCTTGGAATTCTGCGCCTGCAGCAGGAACGACGAGAAGTCGGACGCGTTCAGCGGGTGGCGCACGTTGCCCACCACGGTGCCGCCGGCTTCCTTGACGATGCGCGAGGTGTCGGCTTCCAGCGCATGTCCGAAGGCGTAGTCGGCCGTCAGGAAGAACCAGCTCTTGCCGCCGCTCTTGACCACTGCCGCGCCTGTGCCCTTGGCCAGCGCCACGGTGTCGTAGGCGTAGTGCACGGTGTAGGGGGTGCACTGCTCGTTGGTCAGCGCAGACGATGCAGCGCCGTTGTTGATCATCACGCGCTTCTTCTCGTCAGCCACCTTGGCCAGCGCCAGGGCGGTGCCGGAATTGGTGCCGCTGAAGATCATCGTCAGCTCTTGCGTGTCGATCCACTCACGCGCCTTGCTGGCGGCGATGTCGGCCTTGTTCTGGTGGTCGGCGGTGAGCAGCTCGATGGGCTTGCCCAGCACCTTGCCGCCGAAGTCGTCGATGGCCATCTGGATGGCGACGGCGCCGTTCTTGCCTTCCACGTCGGCGTACAGGCTGGACATGTCGGTGATGAAGCCGATCTTGACCTTGTCCTGGGCTTGCGCCTGCAGGGCGGCCAGGGACAGGCCGGCAGCGGCCATCATGGCGACCGTGGTCTTCAGGGTGAGTTTCATGGGGGTCTCCTTCTCTCTTAGGGTGGGAAATGGGTGGGAGGGGATGAAGCGGGCGGCTATGGGAGCGGCTCGTATGCCGGTCACACGCCCAGCAATTCGTTGAGCACCGGCATCTTGGCCTGCAGCTCGGCGGCGCTGATGTGCTCGACCATCTGGCCGTGCTCCATCACGTAGAAACGGTCGGCCAGCGGCGCGGCGAAGCGGAAATTCTGCTCGACCATGACCACCGTGTAGCCCTTCTCGCGCAGCATGGTGATCATGCGGGCCAGCGCCTGCACGATCACGGGGGCCAGGCCTTCGGAGATCTCGTCGAGCAGCAGCAGCCGGGCGCCCGTGCGCAGGATGCGGGCAACCGCCAGCATCTGCTGCTCGCCGCCCGACAGGCGCGTGCCCTGGCTGTTCTTGCGCTCGGCCAGGTTGGGGAACATGTCGTAGATCTCGTCCAGCGACATGCCCTCCTTGCCGGTCTTGAGCGCCGGCGGCAGCAGCAGATTTTCCTCGCACGACAGGCTGGAAAAAATGCCGCGCTCTTCCGGGCAGTAGCCCACGCCGAGGTGCGCGATGCGGTGCGTGGCCATGCCGATGGTTTCGGTGCCGTGGATGCGCACCGAGCCGCGGCGCGCGCCGGTCAGGCCCATGATGGCGCGCAGCGTGGAGGTGCGCCCGGCGCCGTTGCGCCCCAGCAGCGTGACCACTTCGCCCGGCTGCACATACATGTCCACGCCGTGCAGCACGTGCGACTCGCCGTACCAGGCCTGCAGTCCTTTGATTTCCAGTGCGGGGGCGGCCATGTCAGTGGGCTCCCTGCAGCTGGCCGTCGGTCGTCCCCATATAGGCT
>DAMCAL010000130.1:0-7664 GCA_032059585.1 Burkholderiaceae bacterium | reverse complement strand
GCCAGGGCACCAGCAGCGGCGGCATGCGCGAGATGGTGCCGGTGCTGTCGCGCGCGGCGGTGGCCGTGGGCGTGGCAGGCCTGTTCATGGAAACCCACCCAGACCCCTGCAATGCCCTGTCGGACGGCCCCAACGCGGTGCCGCTGCAGCACATGCGCGCGCTGCTCGAAACGCTGGTGCAGCTCGACCAGGTGACCAAGCGCAGCGGCTTCCTGGAAAACGACTTCAGCGCCTGAACGGCGCATCCTTCGACCCTTCCACCAGAGAGATGCCCATGCCCAGCGGATACATCATCGCCAACGTGCGTGTCACCAACCCCGAGCAGTACGAGGAATACAAGAAGTGGTCCACCGCCGCCTTCCAGGCGCACGGGGCCGAAATCTGCGTGCGCGGCGGGCAGGTGCAGGTGATGGAGGGCGACTGGGCGCCCGAGCGCGTGGTGATCGCCAAGTTCCCCAGCTTCGAGGCGGCCAAGGCGTTCTACGACTCGCCCGAATACAGCCGTGCGCGCGACGCACGCGAGGGCGCGGCCATCATGCGGCTGGTGTGTGTCGAAGGCCTGTAAGCTCCTTTTTTGATAGCTTATGGCGCTTGATGCACGGGCGCTCCAGGCCTTTTTGGCTATAAATTCCGGCCAGTGTGGCCGAACGGTTTCCAAACTCTCAGCTTGAGGATCACCATGAGTGCCATCGTTGACATCGTAGGCCGCGAAGTGCTGGACAGCCGCGGCAACCCCACCGTCGAGTGCGACGTGCTGCTGGAGTCGGGCGTGATGGGCCGCGCGGCGGTGCCCTCGGGCGCCTCCACCGGCTCGCGCGAGGCCATCGAGCTGCGCGATGGCGACGCAAGCCGCTACCTGGGCAAGGGCGTGCTGAAAGCCGTGGAGCACATCAACACCGAGATCAGCGAGGCCGTGCTGGGCCTGGACGCCTCCGAGCAGGCCTTCCTGGACAAGACCCTGATCGACCTGGACGGCACCGACAACAAGAGTCGCCTGGGCGCCAACGCCATGCTGGCCGTCTCCATGGCCGTGGCACGCGCCGCCGCCGAAGAGGCCGGCCTGCCGCTGTACCGCTACTTCGGCGGCATGGGCGGCTGCCAGCTGCCGGTGCCGATGATGAACGTCATCAACGGCGGCGCGCACGCCAACAACAGCCTGGACCTGCAGGAATTCATGATCGTGCCGGTGGGCGCGCCGAGCTTTCGCGAAGCGCTGCGCTGGGGCGCCGAAGTGTTCCACGCGTTGAAGAAGATCATCGACGGCCGCGGCATGAGCACCGCCGTGGGCGACGAAGGTGGCTTTGCGCCCAGCGTGGACAGCCACGAGGCTGCCATCCAGCTCATCCTGGAGGCCATCGACGCGGCCGGCTACACCGCGGGCGAGCAGATCGCCCTGGCGCTGGACTGCGCAGCCAGCGAGTTCTACCGCGACGGCAAGTACGTGCTGGCCGGCGAAGGCGGCCTGGAGCTCACCGCCACGCAGTGGACGGACATGCTCGCCACCTGGTGCGACAAGTACCCCATCATCTCCATCGAAGACGGTATGCACGAGGGCGACTGGGACGGCTGGAAGATCCTCACCGAGCGTCTGGGCACCAACGTGCAGCTGGTGGGCGACGATCTGTTCGTGACCAACACGAAGATTCTGAAGGAAGGCATCGACCGCAAGATCGCCAACTCGATCCTCATCAAGATCAACCAGATCGGCACGTTGACCGAGACCTTCGCCGCCATCGAGATGGCCAAGCGCGCCGGCTACACGGCGGTCATCAGCCACCGCTCGGGCGAGACCGAAGACTCCACCATCGCCGACATCGCCGTCGGCCTGAACGCCGGCCAGATCAAGACCGGCTCCCTGAGCCGCAGCGACCGCATCGCCAAGTACAACCAGCTGCTGCGCATCGAAGAAGACCTGGGCGACGTCGCGCAGTACCCGGGCCGCGCGGCGTTCTACAACCTGCGCTGAGCGCGCCCAAGCCGCCGCTGCCATTTCGCGCTCCCGCCACGCGCCGTCCTCCTCCATGGGCACCCGCACCGTTGCGCTCGTCCTCGTGCTGCTGCTGGTGGGCATCCATGCGCAGTTGTGGACGGGCCGCGGCAGCATCGGCCAAGTGCGCGAGATGCGCCGCCAGCTCGCCGAGCAGCAGGCGGCCAATGCCCAGGCGCGCCAGGCGAATGAGCGCCTGGCCGCCGAGGTGCAGGACCTGCGCGAAGGCCTGGACATGGTCGAGGAGCGCGCCCGCAGCGAACTGGGCATGGTGCGCCAGGGCGAGATCTACGTGCAGGTGGCGCCCGCGCGGCGTTGAACGCTGCAGCGGCGCCGCTACTTAAAAGATAGCTGCCAGCGCCCACCCAGCTTGCGCTGCAGCCACTTTTGACCCAGATCGGCGTGGCATGGGTCGGCACCCCCGCATGCGCGGTGCCAGACGACGCTACTGCACGCCGGGCGGCACCGGCGGCTGCTTGCCCGGTTCGGTGAACAGCTGGGCCGCGTCCACCTTGTCGAAGTGGTACTGGCGTCCACAGAAGTCGCAGCCCACTTCGACATCGCCGCGCTCGTGCACGATGGACTGCACCTCGTCGCGGCCGAGGCTGCGCAGCATCGCACCGACCCGCTCGCGCGAGCAGGTGCAGGCAAAGTGCGGGCCGCCCGCCCCCTGGCTGGGCTCGAAGCGCATGAGCTTTTCTTCCCAGAACAGGCGGTGCAGGATGGTGGGCACGTCCAGGCCCAGCAGTTCGTCGCGCGTCAGGCTGGCCGCCAGCGTGGCGATGCGGTGGTAGTCCTCGTCCTGCTGCGCGCGGGCCTGGTCGTCGTCGGCCGCGCCCCGCGCCAGGTTGCCCTCGCCCTGCACCGGCATGCGCTGGATCAGCAGGCCCGCTGCCACCTGGTCGTCGGCTGCCAGCACCAGGGTGGCGTCCAGCTGCTCGGACTGGCGCATGTACTGCATCAACACCTGCGACAGGCCGGGCAGCTTGTCGCCCTGCACGCCGTTGAGCGGCACCACGCCCTGATAGGGCTGCTGGCCGGGCAGGCGGTCCTGCGGGTCCAGCGTGATGGCGCAGCGCCCCTGGCCCTGCACGTTCACCAGCTCGGGCAAGCGTGCATCGGCCGGCACCTCGCCACTGAGCGTGGCGGTGGCGCGCAACGCCAGGCTGGAGCGCACCTCGGCGACCGCCAGCTTGACCGGCCCGTCGCCGAACACCTGCAGGATGAGCGCGCCGTTGAATTTGATGTGCGACTGCATCAGCACGCCGGCGGCGGCCATCTCGCCCAGCAGCTCGGCCACCGGGGCGGGGTACGGGCCGGTCTCGCTGTTGCCCGCGCGCCGGCGCAGCACCTCGGTCCAGGCGTCCGTCAGGCGCACGATGGCGCCGCGCACCGGCAGGCCGTCGAACAGAAACTTGTGCAATTCGGACACGCGATCAGTCCTTTGTCTAGGGTGGGGCCGCGGCCATCAGCCGACCTGGCGCAGGGTGGCCTTGAAGCGGCGGGCATTGTCGACATAGTGCTGCGCGCTGTGGCGCAAGCCTTCGATCTGCTCGGCGGTGAGTTGGCGCACCGCCTTGGCGGGGCTGCCCAGGATCATCGAGCCGTCGGGAAACTCCTTGCCCTCGGTCACCAGGGCGCCGGCGCCCACCAGGCAGTTCTTGCCGATCCGGGCGCCGTTGAGCACCACCGCGCCGATGCCGATCAGCGACTCGTCGCCGATGGTGCAGCCGTGCAGCATGACGTGATGGCCGATGGTGACGCGCTCGCCGATGACCAGCGGCTGGCCGAAGTCGGCATGCAGCACGCTGGCGTCCTGGACGTTGGAGCCGGCGCCGATGGTGATGCTTTCGCAGTCGCCCCGCACCACGGCGCCGAACCAGACGCTGGCGTCCTCGGCCACGTTGACGCGGCCCATGACCTGCGCGCTGTCGGCCACCCAGCTCGACGCCGCCAGTTGCGGCGCTTCGCCGTCCAGTTCGTAGATCGCCATCGCGTGCTGCCTTTCAGGGTCGGGTTGCCGGAAAACTACAATTGTAGGGATGGAGCTTCGCCAACGCGCCCAGGAGGTCTTGTGCCTCTGCGACCCGGAACAAAAATCGGCCCAAACGCTTGCACTGCATGCGCTGGCAGCTAGCATTTCAATAGCGAAAGACGCGGTCCTGCCGGCGCAACAGCCGCTGCCGGGACATCCCGCCCGGCCGGTGCTGATGGCCCACACCGCAGTGGCCCGCCGCTCGCCCGCCACCGCCGAAGGGCGCGCGGCCCTCATCCATGCCATCGCGCACATCGAGTTCAACGCCATCAACCTGGCGCTGGATGCCATCTGGCGCTTTCCCGGCATGCCGCGCCAGTTCTACCTGGACTGGCTCCAGGTGGCGGGCGAGGAAGCCCGGCATTTCCGGATGCTGCGCGAGCACCTGCGCACGCACCTGGCGTGCGACTACGGAGACTTCCCCGCGCACCAGGGGCTTTGGACCATGTGCGAAAAGACCGCGCACGACATCGTCGCGCGCATGGCGCTGGTGCCGCGCACGCTGGAGGCGCGTGGCCTGGATGCCACGCCGCTGATCCAGCACAAGCTGCGCAGCGTGGGCACACCCGATGCGCTGGCTGCCGTGGGCCTGTTGGACACCATCCTGCGCGAAGAGGTCGGCCACGTGGCGATCGGCAATCACTGGTACCGCTGGCTGTGCGAGCGCGAAGGGCTGGAGCCCGTGGGCCACTACGCGCTGCTAGTGCAGCGCCACCAGGCACCTCGGCCCCGCCCGCCGCTGAACCGGGCGGCGCGGCAGGCGGCAGGCTTCAGTGAAGCCGAGCTGGCCTGGCTGGAGCACGGCTGAGCCGCGCGCCCCCCGGCCCGCGGGTGGCCCGGGCGCTGGCGACTACCTACAATCCGGCCAGCGGACGTCTGCGCCCCTGCGCCGTCCTCCCACCCGTCCATGTCCTTCCCGCCTCCTTCCGCCTCTCCCAGCAGCAGCAACAGCAGCAGCACCAGCAGCAGCGTCGGCGCGATGATCGCGCGCCAGGCCATCATGAACGGCCAGCAGGCCGTGGTGGCCTACGAGCTGTTCAACCGCTCGCGCACCCACCACACGGCCGCCAGCGACGTGGCACTGGTGTTCAACGCGCTGTCGCATGCCGGCAGCGACGAACTGGTGGGCCGCACGCTGCTGTTCGTCAATTGCACCCATGAGAGCCTGGCCGGCGGCCACCTGGATCTGGTCAACCCCGACCAGGTGGTGCTGGAAATCCCGCCGCTGGGCCATGTGGCGGCGGCCGAGGTGCAAGCCCGCCTGCCCCTGCTGGCCGAGCTGCGCCAGCGCGGCTTCAGCCTGGCGTTCAACCACACGGTGCTGGAGTCCGCCTATGCGCCCTGGTTGCCGCTGGCCGACTACATCAAGCTGGATTTGTCGGTGCTGGCGGCGGACCAGGCGACGGTGCTCATCAACTACGCTGGCCGGCACAGCCGAGCCGACCTCATCGCCGAAAAAATCGAGACGGCGCAGCAGTACGACATGGTGTCCACGCTGGGCGTGCAACTGTTCCAGGGCTTCTGGTTCGCACGCCCCACTGTGGTCCAGGCGCGCGTGCTGACGCCGTCGCAGGGCACCATGGTGCAGCTGCTCAACGTGGTGCGCAGCCAGGCCGACGCCGATGCCATCGAGGAGGTGCTGAAAAAGGACGCTGGCCTGTCGTTCAACCTGCTGCGCCTCATCAACTCGGCCGGATTGGGACGCGGGCACGAAGTGACGTCGCTGCGCCAGGCGATCATGCTGCTGGGGCTGAAGAAGCTTTTCCGCTGGGCAGCGCTGTTGCTGACCACCGTGCGCAGTGCCGGCACGCCGCCCTCCGTCGGCCAGACGGCGGTGGTGCGCGGCCGTCTCATGGAGCTGCTGGCGCTGCGCCTGGGCAGCGCCGAGGAGGCCGACGAGGCCTTCGTCGTCGGGCTGTTTTCCATGCTCGACCAGATGCTGGGCATGCCACTGGCCGATGCGGTGGCGCTGCTGAACCTGTCGGCCTCGGTCGAGGACGCACTGCTGCGACACGGCGGCCGCCATGGCATGCTGCTGCGGCTGGCGCAGGCCTGCGAGGGCGGCGAGGCCGCGGTGTTCGCGCAGATGGCGCAGGCGCTGTCGCTGCCGGGCGAGCAGATCAATGCCGCGCACCTGCAGGCGCTGACCTGGGCCGTTGCGACCACGCCGTGAGCCTGTTCGCGCCCGTCCCCTTTTTTCCTGCACGCACCGGACCCTTTTTTCTCCTACCGCCATGACCGAACCCTCGCCTGACCAAGCCGCCCCGCCCTCCACCGACGACGCCGGCGCTGCGGACCAGCTGGTCATCATCGCGCGCCAGGCCATCCTGGACGACAAGCGTGCGGTGTTCGGCTACGAGTTGTTCGATCGCTCCACCGGCGCCGACGCCCACACCGCCGCCAGCGATGCGGCGCTGCTGTTCAACGCGCTCTCGTACGCCGGCTCCGAAGCGCTGGTGGGCCGCAAGACCGTGTTTGTCAACTGCACCTACGAGAGCCTGACCGGTGCCCACCTGGAGCTGATCCACCCCGAGAAGGTGGTGCTGGAAGTGCCCACGCTCGGCGCGCAGGCGGCCCCCGAGGAGATCGAAAAGCTGATTCCCGTTTTCCAGGACCTGCGCGCCCGCGGCTTTCGCCTCGCGTTCAACCAGGACGTGCTGCGCCGCGCCTATGCGGGCTGGCTCGGGCTGGCCGCGTTCCTGAAGCTGGACATGCTGGTGATCAAGCCCGAGCTGATCGAGCCGCTGGTGAAGTTCGCCCGCGCCAACAGCCAGGCGATCCTGGTGGCCGAGAAGGTCGAGACCGCCGAGCAGTACGAACGCATGGCAGGGCTGGGCGTGAAGCTGTTCCAGGGCTACTGGTTCGCACGGCCGACGCTGGTCAAGGCGCAGACCATCCGGCCGTCCCAGGCCACCATCCTGCATCTCATCGACATGGTGCGAAAGCAGGCCTCGGTGGCCGAGATCGAGGAGCTGCTCAAGAAGGACCCGACCCTCTCGTTCAACCTGCTGCGCTTCATCAACTCCTCGGGGTTCGGGCTGTCGGTGGAGATCACGTCGTTCCGCCATGCGGTGATGATCCTCGGCCTCAAGAAGCTGTTTCGCTGGGCGGCGCTGCTGCTGACCACGTCGCGCAACACCGGCTCGCCCCCGGCTGTCGGGCAACTGGCCGTGGTGCGCGGGCGCCTGATGGAGCTGCTGGCTGCCGAGATGCTGCCGCCCGACGAGTGCGACAACGCCTTCGTCGTGGGCGTCTTTTCGCTGCTGGACGTGATGCTGGGCGTGCCGCTGGACCAAGCCCTGGAGACCGTGGCGCTGCCCCAGTCCGTGGTCGATGCGCTGCAGCACGGCACGGGCGTGTTCGCGCCCTTCCTGGAGCTGACGCGGGCCTGCGAAAGCGGCGACGACGAAGCCTTTGCGCGCGCCGCCGAAGCGCTGCACCTGTCCAACCGGCAGGTGAACTGGGCGCACCTGCAGGCACTGACCTGGGCCGACAACCTGGGCCAGGAGGAGTAGCGCCAAGCCGCCGCGCCGCGCCGCGCGCGGGCCTGTTTTTCAACCGCGCGGATGGTGTTGTGCGTGCAGCGCCTTGAGCCGCTCGCGCGCCACGTGGGTGTAGATGGTGGTGGTGGAGATGTCCGCA
>DAMCAL010000129.1:0-7856 GCA_032059585.1 Burkholderiaceae bacterium | reverse complement strand
GCAGGCGCGAGATCTGCACGTCCAGGCTGCGGTCGAAGGGCTCGAACTCGCGCCCACGTGCGAGCAGCGCCAGCTTCTCGCGCGACAGGGGCTGGCGCGGATGGCGCACCAGGGCCTTGAGCATCGCGAACTCGCCGGTGGTCAAAGGCAGTTCCTCGCCGCTTTTTTGCAGCGCCCGGGTGCCGAGATCGAACGTGAACGGGCCGAACGTGACGACCTCGTTGTCGCCCGACGGTGCACCCGGCGCCTCCTGCGGCGGGCGTCGGCGCAGCACCGCGTGGATGCGGGCCAGCAGTTCGCGCGGGTTGAAGGGTTTGCCCAGATAGTCGTCGGCCCCCACCTCCAGGCCCACGATGCGGTCCACGTCCTCGCCTTTGGCCGTGAGCATGATGATGGGAGTGCGGTCGTTGGCCGCACGCAAGCGGCGGCAGATGGACAGGCCATCCTCGCCGGGCATCATCAGGTCCAGCACGATGAGGTCCACGGTTTCCCGCAACAAGATGCGGTTGAGTGCCTTGCCATCTTCGGCCACCATGACCTCGAAGCCCTCCTGGGTGAGATAGCGGCGCAGCAAGTCGCGGATGCGCGCGTCATCGTCCACCACGAGAACCTTGTCGGTGCGGTTGGTTGTCGAAGCCATATAGTTTTCCTCGAGTCCAATTTGTAACAGCGGCGATTCTGACCACCTTGGCGAAGGAATTCGCCGTTTGCCCAAGAGGTCTGACCAACTGTTACAGGTTTTGCGGTGCCAGGCAAGGCACTGGGCCTTCCCCTGCGGAAGTGTTGCCACGGACCGGTTAAGTTCCATGTCAGCGGGCAGCTTGACTTGGTGCCCGGCTTCGTTCTTTGAAAGGAATGTGGATGCGTATGACCCGAACGATGGGACTCGCCGCCGTGCTTGCACTGGCGGCGCACGGCGCCATGGCGCAGCAGGCCCAGGCGCCAGCGCCGCACAACGTGCTGCAGCTTTCCGCTACGGGGAGCGTGCAGGTGCAGCAAGATTTGCTGGTCCTGACCCTTGCGACGACGCGCGAAGGCGAGGAGGCCTCCCAGGTGCAGACACAGCTGCGGCAGGCGCTGGACGCCGCCTTGACGCAGGCCAGGACGTTCGTGGCTGCGGGCGAGGTCGAAGTGCGCACGGGCGAGTTCGGCATCCACCCGCGCTACGGCAAGGAGGGGCGCATCAACGGCTGGCAGGGGCGGGCAGAACTGGTCCTCTCGGGGCGAGATTTCGCACGCATCACGCAGGCGGCCGCCAAGGTGCAGGGCATGGCGATCAGCCAAGTGGCGTTCGACCTGTCGCGCGAGGCGCGCGAGCGGGTCGAGGGCCAGGCGCAGACGCAAGCCATCGAGGCGTTCAAGGCCCGCGCCCAGGAACTGGCCCAGGGGTTCGGATTCGCTAGCTATTCGCTACGCGAAGTCAGCGTCAACAGCCACGAGGCCTCGCCCGGGCCGCGCCCCCGCATGATGGCGATGCAGGCCAAGGGAGCCGCGTTCGAAGCGGATGCCCCCGTGCCGGTGGAGGCGGGCAAGTCGCAGGTCGTCGTGACGGTGTCGGGTTCCGTGCAGCTGCGCGAGAGACTGTAAGCGAATTCTTTAAACGTAATCGGCCTCCAGCGCTTGCTGTGCAAGCGCTGGCAGCTCCCAAACCAATAGCATTATTGGGCGACCCAGCCGCCGTCCATGTTCCAGGCCACGCCGCGCACGTTGTTTCCGGCAGGCGAGCAAAAGAACACGGCCAGCTCGCCGAGCTCCTCGGGTGTGGTGAACTGCATTGAGGGCTCTTTTTCCCCCAGCAGCAGGCGCTTGGCCTCCTCGTTGGAGATGCCGTGCTGCTCGGCTTTGGCGTCCACCTGTTTTTGCACCAGCGGGGTGAGCACCCAGCCCGGGCAGAGCGCGTTGCAGGTCACGCCGGTGGTGGCGGTCTCCAGCGCCGTGACCTTGGTCAGGCCGACGATGCCGTGCTTGGCCGCCACATAGGCCGACTTCTGCGCCGACCCGACCAGCCCATGCACCGAGGCGACGTTGATGATGCGGCCCCAGCCTGCAGCCAGCATGCCAGGCAGCGCCAGGCGTGTGGTGTGGAACGCGCTGGTCAGGTTGATGGCGATGACGGCGTCCCATTTCTCCACCGGAAAATCCTGCACGCTGGCCACATGCTGGATGCCGGCGTTGTTGACCAGGATGTCCACCCGCCCGAATTGCGCAGCCGCGTACTGCAGCATGTCCTCGATCTCCGCGGGGCGGCTCATGTCCGCGCCATGGTAGGCCACACGCACGCCGGCATGTTCTCCCGCCGCCAGCACCTGCGCGCGCGGCTCGTCCACGTCGCCGAAGCCGTTGAGCACGATGTTGGCGCCCTGGCGCGCCAGGGCCCTGGCGATCCCTAAGCCGATCCCGCTGGTGGAACCGGTGACGAGGGCGGTCTTGCCGTTGAGCATATGGGTCTCTCCGAATGAATTACGATGCAGCGCAGGCATTATCGAACGCGCTGTGGCGCTGCCGCTTCCATGATTGAACCTACGCTGAACTACGTACCATGCCCCGGCCCCGCCGCGGTGCGGACAGACGGCGCCGGTGAGGTCGCCGGCCATCGCATGGCGTATTGGGAGTGGTGTGAGGGCGACCACGCCGACCGGTCGCACGTGGTGGTCTGCGTCCATGGCCTTTCGCGCCAGGGCCGCGACTTCGACACCCTGGCGCGCGCGCTGGCACCCCATGCGCGCGTGGTGTGCCCCGATGTGGTCGGGCGTGGCCGCAGCGACTGGCTGGCCGATCCGCAGGCCTACCAGATTCCCACGTACGCCCAGGACATGCTGCAGCTGCTGGCCCAGCTGCACGCACACGAGCCCATTCGCACGCTCGACTGGGTGGGTACCAGCATGGGCGGGCTCATCGGCATGGTGCTGGCAGGTCAACCGGAGGTGCCGCTGCCGGCGCCGATGCGCCGCCTGGTGCTCAACGATGTGGGTCCGTCCATCGAATGGGGGGCACTGGAGCGCATCGGGCGATACCTTGGCGCGCCGGTCCGGTTCGCCTCGATCGAGCAGGCGGCGGATGCGATGTGGGCGGTGTCGAGCAGCTTTGGGCCGCACACGCCCGCGCAATGGCTAGCGCTCTCGCGGCCGATGGTGCGGCCGGCGCCGGAAGGGGGGCTCATGCTGCACTACGACCCGGCTATTGCCGAGCCGTTTCGCGCCATGACGCCCCAGACCGCAGCGGCAGGCGAGCATTTGCTGTGGCAGATCTACGACCACATCGCAGCGCAGGTGCTGCTGCTGCGCGGTGCGCAGTCGGACCTGCTGTCGCCGCAGACGGCACAGTCCATGACGACCCGCGGTCCGCGCGCCCGCCTGGTGCAGTTCCAGGGAGTGGGCCACGCGCCGACGCTCATCGACCCGGCACAGGTCGCGGCCGTGGTGGATTTCCTGTTCCACAAGGCTGACGCGCCATGAAGGCGGGTGCGGCTCCCGCCCAGTCTAGCGCCGCCGAGGCGCGCGATGGCGTGCCGCGCCTGATCGTCGCCACCGCCCACACCTTGCCCGAGGACGTCGGCTCGCTCGAGCGCGCCTGCGCCTTTGCCGAACCCCTCCTCATCGGGGAAACGCTGGACACCGGAGAGAACACCTTCGCGCACGCCACGGGCGTGTGCGCCATCCTGCGCCACCTGGGTGGGTCGGAGACCATGCAGGCGGCGGCCTATTTGGTCTACACCTGTACCCACCTGACGCGGCCGCAGGAGGTAATCGCCAAGGCCTTTGGCGAAAACCTGGCAGAGCTGGCCATGGAAACCACCAAGCTCATGCGCGTGCAGCAGCAGGCGCGCGATGCGCAGGCGGCGGGCCAGCAGGTGGACCATGCCGCCACCCAGACCGAGAACGTGCGCAAGATGCTGCTGGCGTTCTCGCGCGATCTGCGTGTGGTGATGCTGCGCCTGGCCTCGCGGCTGCAGACCCTGCGCTTCTACGCCGCGACCAAGCGCCCCGTGTCGCCTGCGATGGCGCGCGAGGCGCTGCAGGTGTTCGCGCCGCTGGCCAATCGCCTGGGTATCTGGCAGATGAAGTGGGAGCTGGAAGACCTGGCTTTCCGCTTCCTGGAGCCGGACACCTACAAGGAGATCGCCCGGCTGCTGGACGAAAAACGCACCGAGCGCGAGCACAACATGGAGCTGCTGCGCGGCCGGCTCGAATCGGAATTGCGCGCGCGCAGCATCAGCGCGACGGTCACGGGGCGGCCCAAGCACATCTACAGCATCGTCAAGAAGATGCGCGGCAAATCGCTCAACTTCGACCAGGTGTTCGACATCCGCGCCCTGCGCGTGATCGTGCCCAGCGTGAAGGATTGCTATGCAGCGCTGAGTTGGGTGCACAGCCACTTCGACCCGATCGAAGCCGAGTTCGACGACTACATTGCCCGCCCCAAGGCCAATGGCTACCAGTCGCTGCACACGGTGGTACGCGACGACGCCGGCAAGGCCATCGAAATCCAGATCCGGACCCAGGCCATGCACGAGCACGCCGAAAACGGCGTCGCCGCGCATTGGGCCTACAAGGAAGCGGGCGCCAAGGGCTACGCGGGGGTCACGGCCAGCAGCGAGTACGACGCGAAAATCGCCGTGCTGCGCCAGCTGCTGGCCTGGGAGCGCGACCTGGCGGGTGGTGGCGCGGGCAGCGGGCTGTTCGAGGACCGCATCTACGTGCTCACACCGGACGCGGCCGTGGTCGAGCTGCCCCAGGGCGCCACGCCGCTCGATTTCGCCTATGCCGTGCACACCAGCCTGGGCCACCGGTGCCGCGGCGCGCGCGTGGACGGCGCCATGGTGCCGCTCAACACCGCGCTGCACAACGGCCAGACGGTGGAGATCAGCACCGTCAAGGAAGGCCGTCCCTCGCGGGACTGGCTGAACCCCGAGCTCGGCTACCTGACCAGCAACCGCGCCAAGGCCAAGGTGCGCGCCTGGTTCAATGCACAGGCCACCCACGCCACGGTGGCCCGCGGCCGTGAACTGGTCGAAAAGCTGCTGCAGCGCGAAGGCAAGACGGCCGTCAAGCTCGATGACCTGGCGGCGCAACTGGGCTTCAAGACCGCCGACGCGCTGTTCGAAGTGGTCGGCAAGGACGAATTTTCCCTGCGCAGCATCGAGCATTTGCTGCGCCCGCCCACGGAGCCCGCCGAGCCCGAGCCCGAGCTGGCGCTCAAGAAGCCCAGCGCCGCGCCGGCCTCGGGGCGGGGCGGCGTGCTGGTGGTCGGGGTGGACTCGCTCATGACCCAGTTGGCCAAGTGCTGCAAGCCCGCGCCGCCGGACCCGATCGCCGGGTTCGTCACGCGGGGAAAGGGCGTGAGCGTGCACCGCGGTGACTGCCGCAATTTCCGGGAAATGGCGGCGCGCAGCGCTGAGCGCGTCATCGACGTGCAGTGGGGCAGCGCCGCGCCGGGCGGCGCACGCGCGGCGGTGTACCCAGTGGACGTGGCGGTGGAGGCGTCGGACCGGCAGGGCCTGCTGCGCGACATCTCCGACGTGTTCGCGCGCGAGAAAACCAACGTGATCGGCGTGCAGACGCAGACCGTGCGCGGCACCGCCTGGATGACCTTCACCGTGGAAATCTCGGACGCTGCACGGCTCAACAAGGTGCTTGCCATCGTGGCCACGGTGGCGGGCGTGCGCTCTGCCCGCAGGCGCTGACGACGCCTCGCGGCGCCCCGGCCTCGCGCTACAATAAAGGGCTTTCCCGCCCAACAGTCGCCCGGCCGCACGAAAAGCAACCCCCTCACAAGCATCAGCCTGCAGGACGCGCCGTCCGGCAGGCTGCCGGGCGACCCGACATCTTTCGGAGAACCCAGTGCTTTTGTCTCTCAAGGGATCCTTCCCCTCCGCCATCCTGGCGCTTGCAGACGGCACGGTCTTTATCGGCAACTCGATCGGTGCCCCCGGCACCACCGTCGGCGAGGTGGTCTTCAACACCTCGATGACCGGCTACCAGGAAATCCTCACCGACCCCAGCTATTGCCAGCAGATCGTCACGCTGACGTATCCGCATATCGGCAACTATGGCGTCAATGCGGAGGACATCGAGTCCGACAAGGTCCAGGCCGCTGGCCTCGTCATCAGGGATCTGCCCCTGCTGGCCAGCAATTTCCGCAGCACCGAGGCCCTTTCGCAGTACCTCGTGCGCTCGGGTACCGTCGCCATTGCCGACATCGACACGCGCCAACTCACGCGCCTGCTGCGCGACCGCGGAGCGCAGAACGGCGCCATCGTCGGCCTGCATGCCGGTGTCGCCGTGGCGCAAGAGCACATCGACGCTGCCATCGCTGCCGCCCGTTCGGCGCCTTCGATGAAGGGCCTGGACCTGGCGCGGGTCGTCAGCACGCGTGCACCCTACGCCTGGACCCAGACCGAGTGGGAGCTGGGCAAGGGCTACGGAACCCAGCAGGACGCACAGTTCAATGTCGTGGCCTATGACTTCGGCGTGAAGTACAGCATCTTGCGCATGCTGGCCGAGCGCGGCTGCAAGCTCACCGTGGTGCCGGCGCAGACGTCGGCCGCCGAGGTGCTGGCGCTGCGCCCGGATGGCGTTTTCCTGTCCAACGGCCCTGGGGACCCCGCCGCGTGCGACTATGCCGTCAACGCCGTGCGCGAGCTGGTGGACGCGGGCGTGCCCACTTTCGGCATCTGCCTGGGCCACCAGATCATGGCGCTGGCCGCCGGGGCCAAAACGTTCAAGATGGACAACAGCCACCACGGCGGCAACCACCCGGTCAAGGACCTCGACAGCGGCTGCGTCGCCATCACCAGCCAGAACCACGGCTTTGCAGTGGACATGGAAAGCCTGCCAGCTCATCTGCGCGCGACGCACGTGAGCCTGTTCGACGGCACCCTGCAGGGCCTCGCGTTCCGCGACAAGCCGGCGTTTTGTTTCCAGGGGCACCCCGAGGCGTCGTCCGGACCGCAGGATGTGGCCCATTTGTTCGACCGCTTCACCGATTTGATGCGCTCCAGCAAAGCCCCGGTGGCCGCCTGAGCCGGGAGCAGCGCGCCATGAAACTCTTCAGCTTCCCGGCCGCCGCGCTGGAAAAGGCCATCCACAAACGCATCCTTGCCTTGCCGTCGCCGCACCGCGAATGGTTCGCAGAGCGCTGGCAGCAAAAGCCCTACAAAAAGTCCTTCGTGGAAAACAAGGCCATGCCGCTGGTGACGCTGATCGCCAAAGGCAAGACCTGGGACGACGAAACCTTCGCCCAAGGGCTGGCCGAGTGGGACGTCTCCTTCTACGAAGCCGAGGCCCAGGTGCTGCGTCCGATGGTCGAGGGCGACGGCCTGATCCAGCTGATGCAAAAGAACCTGCCCCCTGAACGCGCCCAGGCCCTTCTGGAGCGTCTGGCCGTGCGCCGTGCCCCGGCTGCGCCCGCCGCGTCCGACTGAAAACCTACACCCATGCCAAAACGCACTGACATCAAGAGCATCCTCATCATCGGCGCCGGTCCCATCGTCATCGGGCAGGCCTGCGAGTTCGACTATTCCGGCGTGCAGGCCTGCAAGGCCCTGCGCGAGGAAGGCTACCGCGTCATCCTGATCAACAGCAACCCTGCGACGATCATGACCGACCCGGCCACCGCCGATGTGACCTACATCGAGCCGATCACCTGGCAGACGGTGGAGAAGATCATCGCCAAGGAACGGCCCGACGCAATCCTGCCCACCATGGGCGGCCAGACGGCGCTGAACTGCGCGCTGGACCTGTGGAAGAACGGGGTGCTGAACAAATACCGCGTGGAGCTGATCGGCGCCAAGCCCGAGGCGATCGACAAGGCCGAGGACCGCCTGAAGTTCAAGGACGCGATGACGCGCATCGGCC
>DAMCAL010000128.1:0-7861 GCA_032059585.1 Burkholderiaceae bacterium | reverse complement strand
CTCCAGCGCATCCGGCGGGATGTACAGGTCCTGCGGCAGCGCGAACAGCGGCTCGCCGTACAGCCGCGCCAGCGCCACCTGGTCGACCACCGCGGGCAGGGTGTCGGCGGGCACGGCGCTCATGATGCTATTGTTTCAGTAGCTGCTGCCGCTTGCTGCACAAGCGCCGGAGCCACTTTTCATGCAAAAACTGCCCGGCTGGCGGCTGCCCTAGCCACGCGTTTGGTACACGTAGGGCTGCTGCGGCACGCCCGCTTCGTTGTACTCCTGCCAGATGTCGCGGTCCACGTCCTTGTCCCACAGCAGCGAGCGGCCGACGCGCTGCTGGGTGTCCAGCTCGGGGCGATCGGCCTTGAGCTGGTTGATGAACTGCGTGACATCGGACTGGTAATCGGGGCGGCGGAAGATGGACATGGCGGCAGTCGTGGAGAAAAAGGAAGGCTACATTCGGGGCAGCCGGCCATTTTAGCCAGCGCGCCGTGCGCGGCAGGCCGCCAGCGAAGGGGGCACCATGGCAGGACGACACTGGGCGAGGAGCGTGGCCGCTGCCGCGCTGGCGTGGCTGGCGCTGGCAGGCTGTGACGAGCAGCGCATCCGCGAGCTGGAGGAAGGCGTGTCCACCGAGGCGCAGGTGCGCGAGCGCTTCGGCGAGCCCGACCGCATCTGGCCCGAGGACGGCGGCGCGCGCACGCTGGAATACAACCGCCAGCCGGCCGGGCGGCGCAACTACATGGTCACCATCGGCCCGGACGGGCGCATGAGCGCGCTGGTGCAGGTGCTGGCGCCGCACCACTTCGCCAAGGTGGTGCCCGGCATGCAAGAGGACCAGGTGCGGCGCATGCTGGGCCGGCCTGCCAAGCGCGCCACGTACGAGCTCAAGCAGCAGACCGAATGGGACTGGTACTGGACCGACGGGCCCGGGCGCGAGATGGTTTTCACCGTGGTGTTCGACGCGGCCGGGCACGTGCTGCGCAGCGGCAGCAACGAGCGGCTGCACGAGGGGCCCTGAGGGCGGCGCAGCCGACGGGCGCGCGTTTCAGGGGGCGATGCTGCGCTTGAGCGCGCGCGCCAGCGGCCGCGGCAGGTGGGCCAGCGAGCCCAGCAGGTGCAGCAGCACGCGCAGCTTCAGCCCGGCCAGGGTGGGCGGCACCACCGCCTCGATCAGATGCGGCCCGGGCGTGGCCAGCGCATGCTCCAGCGCCGCGGTGAAGCCCTCGGTCGTCACCGCACGCTGCGCTGGCACGCCCATGCCCTCGGCCAGGCGCACGAAGTCCAGCGCCGGCGCGCCGATGTCCAGTTGTCCGCGCGCCTTGTCGCCCGCGCCCACGGCGCCCACGCGCTGCAGCTCGACGTTCAGGATGGCGTAGGAGCGGTTGTTGATGATGACGGTGACGACATCCAGCCGCTCGCGCGCCATGGTCCACAGCGCCTGTAGCGTGTACATCGCCGAGCCGTCGCCCGACAGCGCCAGCACCTTGCGCTGCGGGCAGGCGATCGCCGCCCCGACAGCGCAGGGCAGGGCCTGGCCGATGGCGCCGCCGGTGAGCGTCAGCACGTCGTGGCGCGGGCTGCCGGCGGTGAACATGGGCAGCATGATGCCGCTGGTCTGGGCCTCGTCGACCACGATGGCGCGCGCCGGCAGCAGGTGGCCGATGGCCTTGCAGACCTTGTCTGCAGTGAACTTGCCCCGCGGCCGCCCGGGGCGCGTGGCCGGCTGCAGCACCGGCTGCGCGTCCTGCGCACCGCTGGCCGCCAGCAGCCGCTGCACGCTGGCGGCCACGTCCTCGTGCGGCGCGGCCAGGGTGTGCGCCTGGCAGCCGCGCGGCAGCAGGTCGCTGGCCTTGCCGGGGTAGGCGAAGAACGAGACCGGCGACTTGGCGTCCACCAGGACCAGGTGCTCGACGTCCGCCAGCTGCACCGCGGCCATCTCGGCCAGGTAGGCCAGGCGCTCCACCGGCGGCAGCCCCGCGCCGCGCTCGATGCGGGCGGGAAAGACTTCGGCCAGCAGCCGCGCCCCGGTGTGCGCGGCGATGCGCGCGAGCAGCGGCAGCACGTTGCCTTGCAGCGCGCGGGTGCCAAGCAGGAAGGCGCAGCGCCGCCCGCCGCTCGCCAGCGCCTGGGCGATCTGGCGCACGCGCGCCTCGTCGGCCGGTGGGGGCGCGGGCGGCGGTGTGTAGCGCTGCGGCACGGCGCCTTCGCCCCAGGACACGTCGGCCGGCAGCACCAGCGTGGCCACGCCGCCGGGCGGGCCCATGCAGGCGGCCAGGGCCTGCACGGCATCCTGGCACAGCGCCGCGGTGCTGGCGCTGGTGCGCACGAACCCGGGCGAGACGTTCTTCGCCACGGTCTCGATGTCGGACTGCAGCTGCGCGTCGTAGGGCACGTGGTGGGTCGCGTGGTCGCCGACGATGTTGAGCACCGGCACCTTGCCCTTGCGGGCGTTGTGCAGGTTGGCCAGGCCGTTGCCCAGCCCGCAGCCCAGGTGCAACAGCGTGGCGGCCGGCTTGCCGGCCATGCGCGCATAGCCGTCGGCGGCGCCGGTGGCCACGCCCTCGAACAGCGCCAGCACGGCGCGCAGGCGCGGCTCGGTGTCCAGCGCGGCGACGAAGTGCATCTCGGACGTGCCGGGGTTGGTGAAGCACACCTCGACACCGGCGTCGGCCAGGGTCTTGATCAGGGCTTGGGCGCCATTCATGGTCGGATCCTCCAGGCCATCGCGCACGGCGGTGGGCGGTTTGCTATTAAAAAAAGAGCTGCTCGCGCTTGCTGGACAAGGGCCAGGGCCGTTTTTCTCATGGAATCGGTGCCAGGTGGTCGGGGCCGATGTCGGCCACCCGCGTCGCGCCGGTGAACATCATGGCCAGCTGCAGCTCGCGCTGCCAGGCGGCCAGCAGCTGGCGCACGCCGGCCTCGCCGCCACCGGCCAGCGCCCAGATCCAGGCCCGCCCGGCCAGCACGCCGTGTGCACCCGACGCCAGGGCGCGGAAGATGTCGGTGCCACTGCGGATGCCCCCGTCCACCAGCACCTCGGTCTGCCCGCCCACGGCACGGACGATGGCCGGCAGCGCGGAGATGGTCGAAGGCGCGCCGTCGAGCTGGCGCCCGCCGTGGTTGGAGACGACGATGCCGTCCGCGCCCACGCGCAGCGCGGCGCGCGCGTCCTGCTCGTCCAGGATGCCCTTGAGCAGCAGTCGGCCCGGCCAGTGCCCGCGCAGCCAGTCGATGTCGCGCCAGGTCACGCCGGGGTCGAACTGCGCGTCCACCCAGGCCTTGAAGGCGCTCAGGTCGCGCGCGCCGGGCACCTGGCTGGTCAGGCAGCCAAAGCGCAGGGGCTGGCCGCGCAGCGCCACGTCCCAGGCCCAGCCAGGCCGGGCCAGCACCTGCGCGGTGCGCAGCGCAGCCGCGCGTGCGCCGTGGTGGGCCATGCCGTTGCGCACGTCGCGCTGGCGCAGTCCGGTGGCGGGCAGGTCGACGGTGAACACCAGCGTGCGGCAGCCGGCCTCCCAGGCCGTGCCCAGCAGCGCGCGCACGGCGCCCCGGTCGCGCAGCATGTACAGCTGGAACCACGGCGGCGGCGCGTCGGAGGGCGCGGCGGCGCGCACCTCGTCGAGCGCGCAGATGCCCACGGTGGACAGGGTGAAGGGCACGCCCGCCGCGCTGGTGGCGCGCATGGCCTGGGCCTCGCCCCGGCGGGCCATCATGCCGGCCAGGCCGATGGGCGCCAGCGCCAGGGGCAGGGTGCAGGCCTGGCCGGCCAGCACGGCGCGCGTGTCCACCTGGCGCACGTCCACCAGCACGCGCTGGCGCAGGGCGATGGCGCCCAGGTCCTGCACGTTGGCGGCGAGCGTACGCTCGTCGCCCGCGCCGCCGTCCAGGTAGTCGAACAGGAAGCGCGGCAGGCGGCGCTGCGCACGCGCGCGCCAGTCGTGCGCCGTTGCCGGGTAGTGCAGGGCGTTCATGGCAGTGCCCGCCCGGTGATGGACGCCGCCGCGGCGCGCGCGGTGAGGATGCAGCCGGGCAGGAAGGTGCCCTCCAGCGAGCGGCGGCCCGAGGCACCGCCGCCGCCGAAGCCTGCGGCCTCGCCGACGCAGTACAGCCCGGCGATGGGCGCGCCGTCCCCGTCCAGCACGCGGCTGTGCAGGTCGGTCGCCAGCCCGCCCAGGCTCTTGCGGGTGATGAGCTGCATGTGGATGGCGATGAACGGCCCGGCGCCGCGCGCCTGCAGCGGCGCGGGGCGGCAGGTGCGCAGGCGATCGGGCCCCCACTGGCGGGCGTGCAGGATGCGGCGGATCTGGTCGTCGTTGTGCAGTCTCAGGCTGCCGCTGGCGGCGAAATTGGCGTCGAATGCGTCGGCCGTGGCCTGCAGCACCGCGGGCTGGACGTGGGCGCCGCCCGTCAGGGCGTTCATCCTGGCCGCCAGGCCGGCCAGGGTGTCATCCACCAGGAAGTGCGGGCTTTGCTGCTGCATCTGGCGCACCAGGCGGTGGTTGCCCAGCAGCGTTTCCTTCAGGAACTGCGGGAACTGTTGATCGCGGATGCGCTGGTTGTGCTCGGCCCCGGAGATGGCGAACTCCTTGGCGGCGATGCGCCAGTTCAGCAGGTGCCAGGTCCAGGGCTGCTGCTGCTCGGCCACGCGCTGGCACAGCCAGTGGGTGTCGAAGCCCGTGACCAGCGGCTCGGGCCCGATGCGCTCGCCCCGGTGGTCGAGCCACAGCGCCGACTTGGCCGGAATGGCCGACAGGCCATGGCCTGCAAAGTGCGGCTGCGGGTGCGGAAAGCCGGCGGCGTAGTTCCACATCTCGCCGGCGTTGCGGATGGTGGCGCCCAGGGCCGCCGCCTGGTAGTGCAGCGCGCCATCGGCATGGGGGTGTGCGCCGTTGAGCATGGTGGCCGGCTGCGCGCGCCCGCGCGGCCAGTGCGCGCGGGCCTGCGCATGGCTGCCATTGAGCCCGCCCATGGCCAGCACCACCACCGGGGCCTGCAGCCGCACGGCGCTGCCCTGGTGCTCGTCGGTGGCGGTGGCGCCGACGATGCGCCCGGCGGCGTAGTCCAGCCCCGTCACGCGGTGGCGGTGCAGCAGTGCCAGCCGGCCGCTGCCGCCGTCTGCGGCGTGCAGCGCGGCGATCATGCGCCGCGTGAGTTCGCGTCCGGTGCCCCAGACGACGTGGTAGCGCGGCAGGCGGTTGCCCTCGCCGAAGCGCCCGCGTTCCACCCAGTTCACCGCCGGCATGAAGGTCAGGCCGTGCCCCAGCAGCCAGTCGTACACGCGGGTGCGCGAGTGCTCCACGTAGTGCCGCGCCCAGGCCCGCGCCTGGAGGTCGCCAGGCGCCAGCGCGCCAAAGCGCAGCCAGTCGGCCAGCGCGGCCTCGGGCGTGTCGGGGATCTTCATGCGCGCCTGCAGCGGTGTGCCCACCAGTGCCATGCCGCCGAAGGCCCACAGGGCCAGGCCGCCCAGGCGCTCGGGCGTGTCGCGGTCGACCAGGGCCACGCGCTGGCCGGCGCGCAGGCATTCCAGGGCCGTGACGATGCCGGCCAGCCCGCCGCCGATCACCAGCACATCCGACTGCACCGTGTTTGCCATGGGTTGTCTCCTCGTGGTGCGCGCTCTGGCGCGGCGCGCTGGCGCCAGCGTACGGCCTATCATGCCGGCGCCATTGACTTTGGAGGACAACGGCTTTGACCTTGCAAGCCACGGTCTCGCGGGCCTGGGTGGAAACGGTGCTTGCCGCGGCCGAGCAGCAGGGCGTGGCGCGCGGGGCGCTGCTGGCGCACGCCGGGCTGAGCGAGGACGCGCTGGCCGAGGAGCGCTGGCCCATCGACCACATCACGCGGCTGTGGCGTGCCGCTGCCCACTGCACGCGCGACGCGGGCTTTGGCCTGCAGGCCGGGCTGCGGGCGGGGCCGCACAGCTTCGGCGAGGTGAGCCGGCTGGTGGCGGCTTCAGCCACGCTGCGTGCGGCCATCGGCGCCGTGCAGCGCTACCAGCGCCTGATCAGCGATGGGGGCCGTTTCCAGCTCATCGCGGGGCCGGGAGCGGGCTGGCTGGTGTACCACCCGCGCCAGGGTGCGCTGGCGTTCAGCCCGCACCAGATCGAAGCCGTGCTGGCGGCGGCCGTCACCTTCGCCGGCTGGGTGCGCGGCGCGCGCGTGCAGCCCCTGGCCGTGCAGTTCAGCCAGGCGCGGATCGGTCCCCTGGCAGGCTACCGGGCGGCCTTCGGCGCGCCGGTGGCATTCGAGCAGGCCTTCAGCGGCGTGCTCCTCGCCGATGCGCTGCTGGAAGCCCCGCTGCCGCGCGCGGACCCGCGCGTGCAGCGCCAGCAGGGGCGCGACGCCGCGGCGCGCCTGGCCGCGTTGAGCCGCGGCGGCGCCCTGGCGCAGGCGCTGCGCGCGTGGCTGGCGCGCGCACTGGAGGCCGGGTGCGTGCCCGTGCGGGCGCAGGCTGCGCAGGCGCTGTGCGTCAGCGAACGCACCCTGGCGCGCCGCATGCGCGCCGAGGGTCTGAGCTTTTCCGCGCTGCTCGACAGTGCGCGCCGCGAGGCGGCGCTGCAGGCGCTGGCCGACGGGCAGCGCACGCCTGCCGAGGTCGGGCAGTGGCTGGGCTACGCCGAACCCAGCGTGTTCTGGCGCGCCTTCCGGCGCTGGACGGGCTGCACGCCGCGGCAGTGGCAGGCACAGGTCTGCGCGTCCGAGCCGCCCTAGGCGGCGCGGTCACGTGCCGTCGTGCCCATGCCCCAGGCGCCCGAGCTTGTGCGCCAGCTCGATGGCCGACTCGACCCCCATCTTCTCGAAGATGTTGGCCCGGTGGAACTCCACCGTGCGGGCGGTGATGCCCAGGTGCTCGGCGATGTTCTTGTTGTAGTGCCCGCGGATCAGCTCGCCCAGCACCTCGCGCTCGCGCGGGCTCAGCGAGGCCAGCGCACGGCGCAGGCGCTGGGCCTCGCGCTCGGCGTCGGTCTGCGCCAGCGCGGCCTGCATGGCCTGCTCCACCCGGTCCACCAGCATGTTGTCCTGGAACGGCTTTTCCAGGAAATCCCAGGCCCCGTTCTTCACCGCCTCGACCGCCGTGCCCACGTCGCCGTGCCCGGTGAGAAACAGCACCGGCCAGGGGCAGCCCAACGCCTGGAGCTGCTCGAAGGTGACCGGGCCGGACAGCGGCTCCATGCGCACGTCCAGCAGCACCACCGCCAGGCCCCAGTCGTGCTGGTGCTGCCGTGCGGCCGCCAGCAGCTCGGCACCGCCCGGCCAGGTGCGCGCCTGCCAGCCGCGGGAATCGAACAGCCACGCCAGCCCGTCGCGCACGTCGGCGTCGTCATCGACGATGTGGATATCCACGGCACCCAGGGTGGAATCGGTCATGGCGCGGCAGGAAGGCAAGCGGGGTCGGCCAGCGGCAGCTCGGCGGTGAACAGCGCGCCGCCCAGCAGCGCGTCGCGGCCCACGAGGATACGCCCGTGGTGCGCCTCGGCGATCGAACGGCAGATCGCCAGGCCCATGCCCATGCCGCCGTCCTTGGTGCTGTAGAAGGCGTCGAAGATGCGGGCCTGCGCCTCCTGCGGCACGCCCGGACCGCTGTCGGCCACCGACAGGCAGCCGTGTTGCGGCGCGTCGCTGCAGCCGGCCAGGCGCACCTGCACCCGCGCGGCAGCGCCGCCGTGGCGCGCCCATTCCAGGGCGTTGCTGCACAGGTTGTGCACCAGGTGCTCCAGCAGCAGGGCGTCGCCCTGCACCCACACCGGCGCAGGGGGCAGCAGCAGTTGCATGGCCGCCCCGTGCGCCTCCTGCGCAGCGGCGGCGGCGCGGCGCACCAGCGGTACCAGGTCCAGCCGCTTGAGTTTGAGTTCGCGCTTGCGCGCAAAGGCGT
>DAMCAL010000127.1:0-7869 GCA_032059585.1 Burkholderiaceae bacterium | reverse complement strand
TACATGAACCAGCGCAAGCAGTTCGGCGTGCCGATCGCCAGCTTCCAGGCGCTGCGCCACCGCGCGGCCGACATGAAAATGCAGCTGGAGCTGGCCCGCTCCATGAGCTACTACGCCAGCCTGAAGCTGAACGAGCCGGCCGAGGAACGCCGCCGCGCCCTCTCGCGCGCCAAGGTGCAACTGGGCCAATCGATGCGCTACGTCGGTCAGCAGTCAGTGCAGCTGCACGGGGGCATCGGGGTGACCGACGAGTACGCGGGCAGCCATTATTTCAAGACGCTGACGCAGCTGGAGATGTGCTGGGGGGATACGCTGCACCATCTGGGTGAAGTTTCAGCACGGATGGACAACACGGCCGGCGTGTTCGCCTGAGAATGGCCGCTACCTTTCCGGAGGTACGGGGACGAAGAGAGGAGGGTGAGCGTTGGCTCCCGAGTCTGTTCACTGCGAGGCCCGAAATTCGCCTGGCCTCCGAGGCGCGGCGTGGCCATACCATCGATGAAGTTCGAGAAATAGAAGACCAGACCTGGCCTGCGGCACGGCAGTGCGTGGCCTTCTCGGCAATTGGCCCTTGAAGATGTGCGGCCGCTTAGGGCATGGTGCACTGCCCATGCTTTCTATAGCGCGCCGTTCAATGCTGGTGGTCGCTGTGGTCTACGTCCCTGCCTCGCAGATGGTCATCCAGCACGTTAACGGTCACCCCGTTAGGCAACACCATGTCGCCAGGCCGTTGGCCTGCGGCGCAGGCACCCAACCACCTTCCCTTGACCACCATGCGCCCCGTGTTATTCAGCGGCGTTTCGGGGAATTTGGCTTCGAAGCTGCCCTGGTAGCTGGACTTCAGATCCCCCAGCAACTGCATTTGCGCTTCTATTCGGTTGCCGTGCACATGGCACACCGTCCTGATTTCGTAGCTAACCAGCGTGCCCTTCCCACCTCGGCGCACTGTGCGCTCGCGGCAATCCTCCTGTCCGGGAACGATCGACATCAGCATCACTGGCTCGGCCGAAGCGCTGGTGCATTGATGCACCGTGACAGGCTTTTCCACGCGTCCAGGGCGCTGGATCACCAACTCGTCGCTGCGCATTAACACTTCCCAAAGCCCATCTTTGCGAGCGGGCAACGGAACCAGCCGTTGCTGCGTGGGCTCCTTGGCTGACGCACCCGTAGCCCCGGCGTGTTGTGCCGTATGCGCCCCAACCGGTGCACCCCACGCCAAGAGACCCAAGGCCAGGACACCTGCTGGACACCACATACTTTTCTCCATTGGATTAAAAAACTATAGCTGGAGACGTTTGGCTGGCAAGCGCCAGTAAACAACTTCATGAAAAAACCAGCGGCACCCTGAAATGCCGCTGGTTGCAGGTGCCCGGGCCATCATGGCAGCCGGGTGTCACGTTTTGCGCAGCCGGATCAGAACACCCTGCGACGCATGGCCACCATGCACAAGGCAAGCAGAGCGGACAGGATGATCAAACCCCATTCGCTGAGGGTAGGGATGGATTGCGCGCTGTTGGGAGGAGGCACCACGGCAGCGAAGCTGAACACCATCGCGCAGGCAGCGGTCACGTTGGGCACGGTATAGACCGTGTTGGACGCTTCGAAGCTACCGCCCGGGCAGGTACTGGACGAATCCACCGTGCCAGCACGGCTCAGGGTAAAGACGGCCGTTCCACCATTGATTACGTTTTGGGTAGCCCCCGTGAGCACGGAACCCGGCCCGGGAGACGTCGCGCTGACCGCGCCGGTCACGGGAATGCCGGCACCGAAGGCGAACGCCACGTTGCAGTCGGCTGCGACCGGAGCCACCGTGTACTCCGTGCGGTCCACGTTCCACGAACCGACTCCCGGTGCGCAGGTGTGCGTCGGCTCTGCCGCGGCAAAGCCCGAGTTGGGCACCACCCGCCAAGTGGCCGAGCCACCAGCCGTCACCGTCTTGGGACCGCCCACGATGGAGCCGCCAGAGGGAGCGTTCGGCGTCACCGTCACCACACCGGTGTTGGTAAACGTGACGTCCACCGTGCAGCTGGCCGCGATCGCCCCCGTGGTGTAGGTGTTCCCCACATAGCTGCCTGCCGGGCAGGTTCCGCCGAAGACCGGCGCGAAGCCCGCGTTGGGCACCACGTTAATGGCGGTGGTACCGCCAGAGGCCACCGGCACGGTGGTGCCGTTAGGCGGCGTGACGGTGCCGCCGGCACCGGCGGCCACCGTCACATCCAGCGGTACCGAGAACGCAGCGGTCACACTGCGCGCCTGGTCCATGGTCACCATGCACGGTTGGGCCGTGCCCGAGCACACGCCGCCGGTCCAGCCGGAGAAGATGGAGCCGGCAGGCGCATTTGCATACAGCGCCACCTGGGAGCCCGCGGGGAACTGCCTGTTGTCCGTACACTGGCTGCCCGCAGCGGCCTTGTTGCACACAATGCCCGGCAGCACAGAGGTCACCCGGCCGATGCCATTACCTTGCGTGTTAACGGTCAGGGTCTGCAGCGCGGGGCCGGCGTTCAGCGTCTGGGCACCCGTGTTGTTGCTGGAGTCGGGATCGACGATAGTCGTGTCGGACGTGGGCAGGCTCACGGTGACCGGGTAGACGATCGACCGCGACCCGCTCGCGCAGGCATTCACGGTGGCATTCACCGTGTAGGTCATCTGCTCGCCCGCGTCCCATGGCGTGTTGGTGGTGCCCGTGATCGCGCCGGAGCCCGAGGACGCCGGGCAAGCCAGCGCGCCAGTAGCGCTGCAGGTCCAGTTTCCACCGGCCAAACCTGCGGGCACGGCGTTCGCAATCTCTACGCCTGCAGGGGCGCTGTCAGGGCCGTCATTGCCCAGCGTCACGGTGTACGTGGTGCTGGCGCCGCAGGTCAGCGACGACGAGGGATTGGTCACCGCCGCCTTGAGATCGGCGCGTTGCAACGTCGTCAGGTTCGACTTGACCAAAGGCCCCAGCAATGGCGGCGAACTGGCCGACTGGATGAAGTAATTCCCGTGGTTGACCGTCGGGGCCCGCGCGTCGTCCGGCACGATCCACTTGAGCTGGAGGTCGCCCGCGTTCCCGGGGTTGAGCGTGCCCACGTCGCAGGTCACGACATCAATGGGCCCCAGAGAACTGTCGGTGTGGGGTCCGTTTGTCGTCGCGACCGTGCACGCAGCCGGCAATGATGCAGGGTCCACCCGCAGGTTCTGCTGGCGATTCAACACGCCGCCGAAAGCATCTCGCTCATCCTGGTCTTGTGGAGAACGAATGACGACCTCGCTGTTGGGCATGGGCGCATCGCCGCCGTTGCGGTACTGGTAGGTGAACGTGACGGTACGCTGTCCAGCAGGAGGGGGATTCCCCGGGGTGTTCGCGCCCGTATCAGAGCGCACGATGTACTCCGGCGCCCTGGCCGTCACGAAGGGGCCGGGCAGTGTGGTCAACCCCTTGCCCGAATCGACATAGACCAGACCGCCGTGGCCGCCCTGGCCGCAACCGCCGCTGACGATGACGACTTCCACTTGGTCGCCGACATCCAGCAGTCCGGCTCCCGGGGCCACATCCACCGCCTGCCAATTCGTGAACTGGTAGCTGCCCACCGCTTGCCACGCCACGCCGGTCTGGTTGGCGAAGTTGAACGTGTAGAAAAGCTGAGTGCCTTTCGTCAGGTTCTTGACCTCGACGAAGAAGTAGGGCTGCTGGTTGGCCGGATGGGTGGGTGCATCCAGCACCGGCGCCACGGCAAACCGCACGTGCACCTTGCCGTCGGCCGGGTCGATGTCGCCCACGCCCATCGTGGCGGTCTGGCGGATCGATGCGCCACGGTAGTTGGTCCGCCCATCGCCAACGCGCGCGCTCTTGTTACCGAACAGCGGCGTCCTCAACGTGTTCTTGGTGTTGGGCACGGTCGTGCTGCCCACAACCACGGACTGCCCCGGATCCGGGGCTGTCCAAGGTGTTGTGCCCAGATCCGTGAACGTGGTAGGCGGGAAATTCGGGATGGTGCCCGGCACTCGCAGCGGCTCGACGGTCCAGCCGGCCCAGTCCTGCTCAAAGCTGCCGTTCTGGAACTCGGCATGCGCCGCAGGGACCACCAGCAGCGTAGCGGCCAGACCCCATGCGGCCTTGATTCGCTTCCATGGATTTTTACTAATCACGTTTTCCTCTTTTCTCGATACCGTTTCTTCATCGCTATAAAAATGCCGGGCTGAGGCGCGCATTGGTTGGAGCGCCAAATTCAGGCGCGTCGCCTGAAGCACTCATCCAATGAATACCAGCCCTTTGCCGAATACCGCACGCACAGGAAGGGCCAGTCCCGTGCCTTCCAATGTCTTTCGGCGCAGCCGTGTGAGCTGGGACTCGATACGGTGAAAGCCGTCCTCGGCGTCTTGCGCTCCCATTACGCTCATCAGGAGTTGCTTGGCCACCAGTCCCCCTCGTGCACCCATCAAACATTTGAGCAAGTCCAACTCCCGGCTCGTCAGCGGTACCGCACGCTGGTTAGGAGCGAACAGTTGAGCGCTCGGCTGATCCAGCCGCCAGGACACCACTTCACTCGCCTCAGACGCAGGTCCTACGACCACCCTCCGCAACTGAGAGCGGATTCCCGCCGCCAGCTCCTGCAGATCCGCCGGCTTGACGTAATACTGCAACGCCCCTGCATCGAAGCCAGCTATTCGACTCTCGACATTGCCGCGGGCCGTCAGCGCCACCACCGGGATGCCGCCTTTCGCAAGACGTCGCACCAGACTTAGGCCGTCCTCGCCCGGCAAGCCTAGGTCCACCACCACGAGGTCTGCCTTGTTTCGCAGCGACTGCACGTAAAAGTCTTCTGCAGACTCAGCGCCCCATGCCAACATCCCCGACTTCTGCAAAAAGCTGCAAACATTAGCCCGGATGTCCTCGTCGTCCTCCACCACCGCTATCGCATACTGAGTTGAGTTGTTGTCTACGGTTTGCTGCATGGTGAAACAGATTAGACGCATTTTCCAGGTGAACCTGCTAGCGCGCCATGTTTGAAGACTCACAATCACTCACAATTAAAACAGTTTCACATTCGCGACTCGCGCGCAGCTCTCGCGTGTTGGCCTGGGTCGCGCTGGCGCTGGCACTATTGACAGCCTTCATCGTTGCGCCGTTTCTCGTTCCCCAGCCTCAACCGCGTGCGCAGTTAGGCACAGACCTGCCGCTTGAGATGTGGGTGGACCCTGCCGGAACAAAGGCAATCGACGAGGTCGCGGCCTTGCCCGCTTCTGCGTTTCGCGTCGTACGGGGACCTCTGAGCGCTGGCTACCGCGACGAGGTGTACTGGCTCAGGTTCGACGTGCCCCGGCACTACGCGCATGCCGACGAGCCCGACTGGCTCGTGGTCACTCCCACCTACCTGGATCGGGTGACGCTATACCAGCCGTCGGAGGCAGGATGGCAGGAACAGACCAGCGGTGACCGGGTCCCGACCACACAACGGAGGTCGGTCCGCCAGTTAGTGTTTTCGCTCGACCCCGGCATCCCGGCTTACGTGCGGATCGAGACCACCAGTGCCATGCAGCTGCATGGAACGATATGGTCCAACGTCGGGTTGATGGCCTACTTGGCCAACAGCGAATGGCATTCAGGCGTGCACCAGGGTATCAATATGATCCTGTCGCTGCTCATCATCGGAGCGGCCGTGGCCTTGCGCATGCGGCGGCTCTATGCGATGGCCGTGCTTTCGGTGGTTGTGCTGGTACATGGCGCCAATATCCATGGCTATACGCAGATCTGGCTGCCTGCGACTCTCGCCCGCCAGGCGGACATGTGGGTCAGCGTAGGTGTCTTCGTTCTGTCTGCAGCGTTTGCCTGGCAGGGTCGCGAGCTGTTGACATACGGCAGCCGGTGGCGCCGCATCGACCATGCCCTGCTGGCTGTGGTGGCGCTGTCGCTAGTATCTATGGTCAGCGTACCCCTCGGCCAGTTCCGCAGCTGGGCCTGGGTGGGGGTCACGCTCCCCTGCGTAGCGAGTGTGCTTTGCGCCTTTGTTGCGTGGAGCAATCTGCGCCGGGACGGCATGACGGTCATCGGCGTTTTCGTGTTGGTGCCTTATGCGCTGCAGGCCATGCTGGGCGTCTACATCGCGGCGGCTTTCGTGGGCTTCATGCCGACACGGGTCGATGTGAGCACGTTCTGGCAACTCGAGGCAATGCTCATCAACCTGCTGATCGCCCTCGCAGTGGGCATGCAGCTGGTGCAGCGCTTTCAGCAATCGCTGCACCACCAAGCCCAACTGGTGACTTCACTTGCCCAATCGGAGCACGCGCTGGAAGAGCGGGTGCACCAGCGCACCGCCGAGCTGCTGCGCGCGCAGAACGCGCTGCAGGCCGCGCTGCACGGCGAGCGCAAGATGCGGCTGGAGCAGCGCCAGTTCTTCAACATGGTCAACCATGAATTCCGCACTCCGTTGGCGGTGGTGGACAGCGCGGCGACCGAGCAGTGGGCCTTCCCGTCCTCGGACCTCGAGGCGCAGCGGGCGCGTGCCAAGCAGATACGGCGTGCCTGCCGCCGCCTCACCGCCCTGGTGGAGAACTGCCTCGTCAGCGACCGCCTGGACACAAGGGGATTCGAGTTGCACCTCGACACGGTCCACCTGCGCCCCCTGCTCGAGGAAGCCGCGCAGTTCGTGGACTGGTCCCCGCGCCATCGCCTGCGCATCGATACCGCGCATGCGCCGGCGCTGTGGACATGCGATCAGACCCTTCTGCACATTGCCTTGTCCAACCTCGTCGACAACGCGGTGAAATACGCGGGGGCAGGAGAGATCCTGGTCGCCGCCCGCCTAGGTCCGGAGGGTGCCTTGCACCTGTACGTGAGCGACCAGGGGCCGGGCCTGGCCCCCGAGGCTGCGCAGCGCGTCTTCGAGCGGTTCGAGCGGGGGGACCACTCTGACCAGACACGGGGCTTCGGCCTGGGCCTGTGGGTGACCCGCCGTATTGCACGCCTGCACGGAGGCGACGTCCAGGCCATGCCGGGAGACAGTGGAGGAACTCGCTTCACGTTACACCTGCCGGCCGTGCCCTCCTGACGCATCCACGATAATTTGTGGTTTTGGTCACCTGCGGCCCGTCAGCGGCGCCGGATACGAAACCCATGAGCGCGATCTCCCCAAAAGCCGACCCCATCCGCAAACTCCTCGAAACCGCCCGCGCCCAGATCGGCAAGGGCGAGCTGCGCGAGGCGGCGCAGACGCTCAACGAGGCGCAGCGGCTATGGCCGGGCGACGCGCGCGTGTTCATGTTGGCCGGTCTGATGGCGGAGAAATCGGGCAATCCCAAGGGCGCGCTGAAGGCCATGCGCAAGACGGCCGCCATGGCGCCCGATTGGGGCCCGGGCTTGCTCGAGCTGGCCTTGCTGCTGGCGCGGCAGAACCAGTTCCAGGAAGCGATCGAGACGGCCGAGAAAGTAGCCAAGCTGGAGCCGCAGAACCCCCTGGTATTGGCCGGCGCGGTCGACATCGCCCACCGCGCGGGGCACACGGAAATGGCCGTGCGCCATCTGCGCCGCGGGCTGGAGCTGGTGCCGGGCGACGTGCAGTTGCGCCGTCTGCTGGCGCGCGACCTGAGCAGCCTGGGCCAGCATGCCGAGGCGCTCGACGTGTGGAGCGGGCTGATCGCCCAGGACGCGCAGGACACCGAGGCCCTGATGGGCCGGGTGCTGACCCTCCTGGCGGCGGGCAAACCCGGCCAGGCGATTGCCGACACCACCGCCCTGCTGGAGCTCGCGCCGGGCGACTCGGTCTACGCCTACTACAACGCGCTGGCCCACGGCATCACGCCGCCGCACCAGCCCGTGGAGCTGAACCGCCATTTGTTCGACGGCATGGCCGAGGTGTACGACCAGCACACGGTGCGCGGCCTGCGCTA
>DAMCAL010000126.1:0-7915 GCA_032059585.1 Burkholderiaceae bacterium | reverse complement strand
TGTTCGCGCTGCCGCAGGACCTGTACATCCCGCCCGACGCGCTGGAGGTGTTCCTCGAGGCTTTCGAGGGGCCGCTGGACCTGCTGCTGTACCTGATCCGCAAGCAGAATTTCAACATCCTGGACATCCCGATGCTGGATGTCACGCGCCAGTACCTGGGCTACGTCGAGCAAATCCGCAGCCGCAACCTGGAGCTGGCTGCCGAGTACCTGCTGATGGCAGCGATGCTGATCGAGATCAAGTCGCGCATGCTGTTGCCGCCGCGCCGCCAGGAGGGTGCGGCCGAGCCCGAGGACCCGCGCGCCGAACTGGTGCGCCGCCTGCTGGAGTACGAGCAGATCAAGCTGGCCGGGCAGGCGCTGAACGCGCTGCCGCAATACGGCCGCGACGTGGTGCGCACCCAGGTGCACATCGAGCAGAGCCTGCAGGTGCGCTTTCCCGACGTGCACGTGGGCGAGCTGCAGCAGGCCTGGCAGGCGATCCTGAAGCGCGCGCGGCTGGTGCAGCACCACCGCATCACGCGCGAGGAGCTGTCGGTGCGCGAGTACATGAGCCATGTGCTCAAGACGCTGCAGGGCCGCCGCTTCATCGAGTTCGAGGCCCTGTTCGACCCGGCACGCGGCAGCACCGTGCTGGTGGTCACCTTCATCGCGCTGCTGGAGCTGGCCAAGGAAACGCTGGTGGAGATCACCCAGGCCGAGGCGTTTGCGCCGATCTACGTGCGCCTGGCCTACACCCCGGCCTGAACGCAGCAGGGCCTACCATCGCGGCCTGCCCTGGCGGCGCGCTGCTGCGCTGCGACCGCCGGTGCGCCCGCCCTTTTTGTTTGGCTGACCTTTCGGAGTTTCTGACCACCATGCCGCACCTGATCGTCGAATACACGTCCAACCTGCCCGACTTCCCCGAAGGCGAGGCACTCGCTGCGCTGAACGCGGCGGTCTGCGCCAGCCCGGAAGTGCAAAGCGAGTCCGACCTGAAGACCCGCTTCGTGCGCACCGAATCGTTCGAGATCGGCACCGCGCCGCAGCAGCGCGCCTTCGTGCATGCGCAGCTGCGGCTGCTGTCCGGGCGCACGCCCGAGGCCAAACAGGACCTGGCCGAACGCGTCGCCGGCGTGCTGCGCCGCTGCACCCCGCGCCCGGACGGCGCCATGGTGCAGCTCAGCGTCGAGATCGTGGACATGGACCGCCCGTCTTACGTCAAGGAAAAACTCTGACGGCCAGGGCGCCGCTCACGGCGCCCCGGGCCGCGGCGCCTGCAGCCGCGCCGGCAACCAGCCGCGCAGGCTGTTGACGAAGGCCCAGGCCTGCACGCGCGGCACATCCTGCAGCCGCAGCACGCCCTCCACCGCACGCCCGGCGCGCAGCGCCTCGCCGCGGCCCACGCCCGGCAGCAGGCCACAGGCCAACGCCGGGGTGACCCAGCGGCCGTCGAGCAACGCCACCACGTTGCCGAAGGTGGTCTCGGTGATCTCGCCCTCGTCGTTGTACAGCAGCGTGTCGAACACCCCGCTGCCCGGCAGCGGCGCGAAGGCCGCGTAGTGCGCGCGGCGCGTGGTCTTGTGGCGCACGAATTCGCCGTGCGCTTCGGCCAGCGGTGCCTCGGCCAGGGCCAGCAGCACCGGCGCCCGTGTGGGCCCCAGCGCATGGGCTTCGGCACGCGGGCGGCCCTGGGCGTCCAGCAGCAGCCGCACGCGCCACAGGCCCGCCGCGTGCGCACGCCGGCACGCGTCCAGACAGGCGTCCACCGCCTGCACGTCGAACGGGTAACCGAAATGCGCCGCCGAGCGCTGCATGCGCGCCAGGTGCTGCGCGCGGTGGCGCAGGCGCCCGCCCTGCAGCGCCAGGGTCTCGACCACCTCGAACGGCGCGCTGGCGCGTTCCAGGAAAGCGCGCTTGGCCGCCCACTCGCGCCACTCGGCCTGGGGCTGGGCGCCCCAGACGATGCCGCTGCCGATGCCGCAGCGCACCCTTGCGCCCTGCAGCTCCAGCGTGCGGATCGGCACGTTGAAGGTGGCCGCGATGGCGCCGGCGCCGCCCTGCGGGTCCGGGCGCACCAGCCCCAGCGCGCCGCAGTACAGCCCGCGCGGGCCGCCTTCGAGCGCGCGGATGGCGCGCATGGCCTCCACCTTGGGCGCACCGGTGACCGAGCCGCAGGGAAACAGCGCGCCGAACACGTCGGCCAGCGCGGTGCCCGCGCGCGTGGTGGCCTGCACGTCCGAGGTCATCTGCCACACGGTGGCCAGCGGCTGGGTGTGCAGCAGGTGGGGCACCTGCACGCTGTGCGGCTCGGCGATGCGCGACACGTCGTTGCGCAGCAGGTCGACGATCATGACGTTCTCGGCCCGCTCCTTGGGCGAGGTGCGCAGGTAGGCGGCGCGGGCGGCGTCCTCGCACGGGTCGTCGCTGCGCGCGGCGGTGCCCTTCATGGGGCGCGTCAGCAGCGGCCCGCGGCCGTCCGTGTCCGCGCGCCAATCGAAGAACAGTTCGGGCGAGACCGACAGGGCGTGCGCCGCGTCCCCGAAGTCCAGGCAGGCCGCATAGCCGCCGGGCTGGGCGCGCTGCAGCGCGGCAAACAGGGCGCGCGCGGTTCCCGTCCAGCGCCCGGACAGCGGCGCGGTGTAGTTGACCTGATAAAAGCGCCCCTCGGCGATGCCCTGCTGGATGCGCGCCAGCGCGGCGTCGAACGGCGCGCGGGGCAGCGCCGGGTCCCAGTCGATCTGCGCCGGGCCGTCCGCGGCGGCGTCTTCGGGCCAGGGCAGGGGCGCGTCGTGCACGGCGAACCAGGCCAGCGGCGGCGCCGGGCCGGGCGCGGGGGCATGTACCGCCAATGCCGGGTCGAAGGCGGGCGCTGCCTCGTAGCGCAGCCCGCCCACGCACCACCGCCCCGCCCGCGCCGCCTGCTCCACGGCGTGCAGCACGGCGGGCACCTCCTGCAACTGCCCGGCCACCAGCACCTGCCGCGGCACGCCGAAGGCCAGGCGCAGACGCGGCGCGTGCGCGTCGTGCGCATCCGCGAAATCGATCAGGGCGGTGAATTCAGTGGTCAAATCGGCTTCCAGCGCTTATCCAGCAAGCGTCGACAGCTATCAAATACGAAGCGTGGCATGCCCCCGCGGACGTTCTGGCGGGACCGGCGGCCGCATGCCGGCCCGGGCCGCGCTGGCGCCGCGGAGCACCGGCGGGCACGTGGTGCGCGGCGCGGTGGCACTGTGCCCGGGGCCGCGGGTCGGCCCCGGGGCGCGAGCATAGCGGCACCGCGCCGGGGCTGTGCGGTTCCGGCCTGCGCCGCTTTCGGGGGTTCGGCGGACGCACGCGCCACTTGGTGCGCGCATGCGCTGACACAGGTAGGAGGACGCCGACCGGCATGCGCGGCGCCCAGCGCTACCGGGCCGCAACGCGCGCAGCGAGCATGGCCCCATCCACAGCACCCCGCGCCCAGCGCCTGCTCTCCCATGTCTTCTGCCCTCCCCCTGGTCTCCGACCCTGTCCAGACCCCGCGCGTACGACGACGCAGCGCCCTGCGCTCGCTCTACCATGGGTTGCAGCAGGGCACGCCCGATGCCGACAGCCGAACCCGCGCCGCGCACCACCTGCGCCGGGCCTTGCTGCAAGGCGCCACGCAGGCCGATGGCCTGCCCGGCAGCCCCGATCAACTCCACGCCTGGTGCGAGACCAATGCCGAACGCGTCGCCGAGCGCTACGCCGCCTACCTGGCCGAGCGCCAGGCCGGCGGGGCGCGCCAGTACTTCACCAACCGTGCGCACGCCCTGCACTTCCTGCGCGCGGTGGCGCCCACCAAGCTGGTCGACGGCTCCTGGCTGTACGGCCTGACCGAGCACGCCGCCAACGTGCGCCTGGCGCCGCTGGTCAACACCTACCTGGAGGAGCTGGGCGACGGTGCGCCGGGCAAGAACCACGTGCTGCTGTACCGCCGCCTGCTGGCGCACCACGGCATCGCCGCCGAGGACGACGACAGCCTGCCCGATGCGCTGTACGAGCAGGGCTTGATCCAACTGGCGCTGGCGTGGAACGCGCGCGAATTCCTGCCCGAGGTCATCGGCTTCAACCTGGCCTACGAGCAGCTGCCGCTGCACCTGCTCATCACCAGCTACGAGCTGAACGAGCTGGGCATCGACCCGTACTACTTCACCCTCCACATCACCGTGGACAACGGCCACAGCGGCCACGCCCGCCAGGCCTGCGAGGCGGTGCTGGGTCTGCTGCCGCGCCATGGCGACGCGCAGGTGTTTTGGCAGCGCGTGCGCGCCGGCGCGCGGCTGGCCGACGCCGGCGTGGGCACCACGCAGGTCATCGCCGGCTTCGACATCCACGCCGAGGTGCTGCGCATCCTGGCGGCCAAGGCACCGGCGGGGCGCGGTGCCCATTCCAACTACTGCCGCGTGGCCGGCAAGAGCGTGAACGACTGGCTCGCCTCGCCCGAGCAGATGCCGCAGTTTCTGCAGGCGCTGATCGACACCGGCTGGGTGGTGCCCGGCGCGCCCGCGCACCAGAGCCGCTTCTGGCGCCTGCTGCAGGGCGAGCGCGCCGAGATGTTCGGCGTGTTCAGCCCGTATGAGCTGCAGGTGATCCACGACTGGCTGCGGGGCGAGGACAGCCGCGACGGCCAGGCCTGGGACGAGCGCGGCGCCGCCAACCAGTCGCGCCGCCGCCCGAGCTTTCGCGCGCTGGCGCGTGCCGGCAAGGCCGGCCCGCCCGCCGCCGAGGGTGAACAGGCCGTTCCACTGGACCCGGACGTGCCGGCATTCGAGGAGCACCTGCGCCATCTGCACGGAGCCGAACGCCGTGCGGCCCTGGTGGCGGCGATGGCACCGGGCGAGCACTGGACGCCCGTGGGCCTGCGGGCGACGCAACTGTTTCGCCGCGAGTGCTTCGCCTGACCGGTTCCCTGCGCGCCGCCATGCGGCGGCAAGGGCCGCGGCCGGGTCGGCCTGCGGCTGCTTCCTGACGGTGCCCGCTGCCGTCTTCGGACACCCCGACGTGCCATGCGCGCTCGGGGTGTCGTCGCGTGCGGGGGCGCTCCGGGGCTGCGCTGGACAGGACGGACCGCATCGGCTGCGGCCTACGCGGGGCATGAGTTTCCACGGACAGCCCCGCCCCCGCGCCCTCCTTAAGGTGGAGCCATCTCAACCACGACGATTCTTAGGAGGTCTTCCATGCCCATCATCCTGTGGCTTCTCGGCGTACCGCTGTCCATCGTGCTGCTGCTGATGCTCTTTGGCGTCTTGTAATGCCGCCCCAGCCATGCCGCCCCGAGGGCGCGCTGGCTCCCCATACCGGCCCGCAGGCCTGCCGCCTGCGGGCTTTTTCGTGTTGCGACGTGCCAGCCGCCCGCACGTGTGGCGCGAGCCTGGCGCTACTCTTCGCGCGGGTCGCGCGCCATGAGCCGCTGCACTGCGGCCTCGGGCTGCACCACCCCGTCGAGCAGCGCGACGACGGTTTCGGTCAGGGGCATGTCCACTGCGAGGCTGCGCGCGCGCGCCAGCACGGTGCGCGCGCAGTACACGCCCTCGGCGACGTGGCCGAGCGACTGCACCGCCTGCTGCAGGCCCATGCCGGTCGCCAGCAGCAGCCCGACCTTGCGGTTGCGCGAAAGGTCGCCGGTGGCCGTCAGGACCAGGTCGCCGAGGCCGGACAGGCCCATGAAGGTCTCGGCACGCGCACCCAGCGCCAGCCCCAGGCGGGTCATTTCCGCCAGGCCGCGCGTGATCAGTGCGGCGCGGGCGTTCAGTCCCAGGTGCAGGCCATCGCACAGGCCGGTGGCGATCGCCAGCACGTTCTTCACGGCGCCGCCCACCTCCACCCCAATCACGTCGTCGTTGGCGTAGACACGCAGCTGCGGGCTGTGCAGGGCCTGCACCAGCGCCTGTCGCACCGGCGCATGCGCGCTGGCCGCCACCAGCGCGGTGGGCTGGCCGCGGGCCACTTCCAGCGCGAAGCTGGGGCCGCTGAGCGCGCCGGCGGGCACGCCGGGCGCCACCTGGGCATGCACCTCGTGCGCCATCAGGCCGAAGGCCGCGCCGTCCTGCACCGCCTCGAAGCCTTTGCACAGCCAGGCCACGGGCACGCGACACGCGCGCAGCGGCGCCAACAGGCCGCGCAGCGCGGCCATGGGCGTGCCCAGGATGACCAGCTCGGCATCGGCCAGCAGGGGCGCGGGGGCGCCGCCGGCCACGGCCAAGCCGGGCGGAAAAGCAATACCGGGAAGATAGCGCGCGTTCTCGCGCGCGGCCTGCAGGGCCGCCACCTGACCGGGGTCGCGCGCCCACAGGCGCACGGTGTGCCTGGCAGGGTGGGCAGCGGCGCTGATGGCCACCGCGGTGCCCCAGGCCCCGGCACCGAGCACTACGATTTTCATAGCTATCAGCGCTTGTCTGGCGGGCGCTGGAGCCCGAAAAGATGCAAATTCGGCCGCCCGCGCAGGCCATGCCCGCGACAGGAACGGGCCGGGCTGCTTACTGCGTGGTGTTGCCCGCGGATTCGGCCGCGGCAGCCTGCTGCTGCTCGTACATGGCCTGGAAGTTGATCTCGGCCAGGTGCACGGGCGGGAAGCCCGCGCGCGTGATCACATCGGCCACGTTGCCGCGCAGGTAGGGGTAGACGATCTGCGGGCAGGCCACGCCCACGACCATGCCCATCTGCTCTTCGGGCACGTTGCGGATCTCGAAGATGCCGGCCTGCTTGGCCTCGACCAGGAACACGGTCTTGTCCTTGATCTTGGTCTGCACGGTGGCCGTCACGGCGACCTCGAAGATGCCTTCCATCACAGGCGTGGCTTCCACGCCGAGCTGGATGTCCACGCTGGGCTGCTCCTGCTCCATCAAGATGGTGGGCGAGTTGGGCTGCTCAAGGGACATGTCCTTGAGGTACACGCGCTGGATCTGGAACACGGGGGTTTCTTCGGTGGCCATGGTCGTCTTCACATCGTTTGGTCAAAACAAAGCCCGCCGGGGAGGGAAGCTCCCGCAGCGGGCACTGGGCGCCATTATGCAATGGCGCCTGCGCACGCCCGGCCCGGGCGCACGCGCATGGTCAACCCTGCAGCAGCGCCATCAGGCCACCGCGGCCGTCCAGCGCGACCAGGTCGTCGTGCCCCCCCACGTGGGTGTCGCCGATGAAGATCTGCGGCACGGTGCGCCGCCCCGTCGTGTCCATCATCTGCTGGCGCGCCGCCGGGTCGGAGTCCACGCGGATCTCCTCGATGTGCTCCACGCCCTTGGCCTTGAGAAACTGCTTGGCGCGGGTGCAATAAGGGCACACGGCGGTGGTGTACATCTTGACGGCTTGCATGGAGAGAGTCCTTTCGTTGGGTGACAGGAGGTCAGGTGCAGGCGGCTTCAGGCTTTTTCAACCGGCATGCTGGCTTCGCGCCACGCCGCCAGCCCACCTGCGAGCGGCTGCGCCCGCTCGTAGCCGAGCGATTTGGCGAGCGCGGCCGCGCGCGTGGCCCGTGCGCCCTTGGCGCAGACCAGGATCACCGGCACGGCCTTGTTCTTCACCACCTGCGGCAGGCGTTCCTGCAGCTGCGACAGCGGCACGTTGCGTGCGCCCTTCACGTGGCCGGCGGCGAACTCCTCGGGCTCGCACACGTCCACCACCACGGCCTTTTCGCGGTTGATGAGCTGCACCGCCTGCGCCGCGCTCACCCCGCCTGCCATGCTGCCCTTGAGCATCGGAACGAGCAGCAGGCCCCCGGAGGCCAGGGCGAGAAAAATCAAATACCAGTTGTCGAGAATGAACGTCATGGGGGTTCCGAAGGCGTGAGCGAATCGCGGATTCTAAAATGGCCGGTTTTGGTCCGCCCCGATTGTCTGCATACCCTGGGAGTCCCATGCACAAACTCGTCCTGATCCGCCACGGCGAATCCACCTGGAACCTGGAAAACCGCTTCACCG
>DAMCAL010000125.1:0-7964 GCA_032059585.1 Burkholderiaceae bacterium | reverse complement strand
TGGTGCGCGCCGCCGGCGGCGGGCCCGAGCACATCGTGCGCATGACCTGGTACCTCAAGGACAAGCGCGAGTACGTGGCGCGCCTGCGCGAGATCGGCGGCGCCTACCGCGACGTGATGGGCCGCAACTTTCCCACCATGAGCGCGGTGCAGGTGGCCGACCTGATCGAGGACGAGGCGAAGATCGAGATCGAGGTGACGGCGGTCATCCCCGACTGACAGGGCCGGGCGGCCCGGTGCTTCAGGCCGGGTGCAGCCGCTCGGCCAGCCGGCCCTTGAGCTTGCCCAGCAGCTGCGACAGCTGCTGCTGCTCGGGCTCGGAGAGCTCGCTCAGCAGCGAGATCACCCAGGCCTCATGCTGCCCGGCCATCTCGCGGAACTGGCGCTGGCCCTCGGCCGTGAGGCGGGCGTAGTAGGCACGGCGGTCGGCCGGGTCCTCGCAGCGCTCGATCAGGCCCTCGCCCACCAGCCGGTCGATCAGGCCGGTGATGTTGCCGCCGGTGACCATCAACAGGCGCGACAGGTCGCGCATCTTCAGCCCCTCGGGGTGGCGGTCGAGCTGCGCCATCAGGTCGAAGCGCGGCAGCGTGGTGTCGAAGCTGGTGCGCATGTGCTGGCGCAGGCGCGTCTCCACCAGGTTGTGGCAGGTCAGCAGGCGCAGCCACAGCCGCAGCGAGACGTGGTCGACCTGCGAGGTGGGCTGGCCCACGCCCGAATAGACCGCCGTGCGTGCGGCGAGCGCGCCGCCGCCGTCGGCGCCGGCCTTCGCTTTCTTGTGCCGCGGCTTCGGCTGGTGTGCTGGTGGTGCCATGGACCCGGGTGCTGTGCCGGCGCAAAAGGGCCCGGCGTCGGGAGGGAGCATAGTGCAAAGGCCTCGGCGGTCAGGCGGCGGGACCCGCCGCGGGCTGCGGCTGCTTGAGCCGGAATCGCTGCAGCTTGCCGGTTTCGGTGCGCGGCAGCGCCTCCAGGAACGCCACGGCGCGCGGGTACTTGTAGGGCGCGGCGTGGGCCTTGACGAAGTCCTGCAGCTCGCGCGCCAGTTGCTCGCCGGGCGCATGGCCGGCGCGGGGCACGACGAAGGCCTTGATGATCTGCCCGCGGTCGTCGTCGGGCACGCCGACCACGGCGCACTCGGCCACGGCCGGGTGCTCCAGCAGCACGGATTCGACCTCCGGGCCGGCGACGTTGTAGCCCGAGGTGACGATGATGTCGTCCACCCGGGCGTGGTAGTGGTAGTAGCCGTCCTCGTCCATGTGGAAGGTGTCGCCGGTGATGTTCCAGCCGCCGCGCACGTAGTTCGTCTGGCGCTCGTCGGCCAGGTAGCGGCAGCCCACCGGGCCCTTGATCGCCAGCCAGCCTTCGCACCCGGGCGGTACGGGCTGCAGCTCCGCGTCCACCAGCATGGCGCGGTAGCCCGGCAGCGGCTTGCCCAGAGCGCCGCGGCGGTAGTCCTGCGGGTGCGAGGCGATGTAGATGTGGATCATCTCCGTGCCGCCGATGCCGTCGTAGATGTCCAGGCCGGTCGCTTCCTTCCACTGGTCGCGCACCGCCAGCGGCAGTGCCTCGCCGGCAGAGACGCATTTGTGCAGCGTGGGCACGCCCTGCGCGGCCGCCAGCGGCGCCATCTGCCGGTAAGCCGTGGGCGAGGTGATGGAGATGGTCGCGCCGTACGTGCGGATGGCCTCGACCAGCAGCGGCGGCGAGAGCTTTTCCAGCAGCACCGCGCTGGCGCGCGCCCACAGCGGAAAGCACAGCAGGCCGCCAAGGCCGAAGGTGAAGGCCAGCGGCGGCGTGCCGATGAACACGTCCTCGGCGGTCGGATGCAGGCAGTGGCGCGGGTAACCCTCGCACATGGCGATCACGTCCCGGTGAAAATGCACGCAACCCTTCGGGACCCCCGTGGTGCCGGAGGTGAAGGCGATCAGCGCCGGGTCGTCGGCGGCGGTGTCCACGGCGTCGAAGGTGTCGGGCTGCGCGGCGATGCGCGCCTCGAAGGCGGCGTCGCCGTACAGCGTGAGCTGCTGCAGCAGGCCCGGGCACTGCGCGCGCGCCAGCTCCAGTTCGTGCGCCAAGGACGCGTCGCACAGCGCGTGCGAGACCTGCGCGATGCGCGCGATCTGGGTGAGCTCCTTGGCGCGCAGCAGCGGCATGCTGCCCACGGCCACGCCGCCCACTTTCCACACCGCCAGCCAGGCGGCGGCCAGCCACGGCGCGTTGGCCCCGCGCAGCAGCACGCGGTTGCCCGGCTGCACACCCATCTCGCGCACCAGCAGCTGCGCCAGGCGGTTGACCTGCTGCTGCAGCTCGCGGTAGCTCCAGCGCTCGCGCGCGCCGATGAGCGCGGTGCGCGCGCCGTCGCCCTCGGCCACCGCGCGGTCGAGCAGCAGCGCGGTGGCGTTGAGCCGCTCGGGAAACTGCAGGCCGGGGGCCTCGAAGATCAGTTCGGGCCACTGCTCGGGCGCAGGCAGGTGCTCGCGCACGAAGCGGTCCACATGGGCGCTGTGAGGCATGGATGCGTCTCCTGCGGACGGGCCGCCGCCATGGCCTGCGCGCTGCCGCCCGGCAGGGCGGCACACGGCAACCGTCCAGTTGCTTTATTTGTGTTTAATTTATATTTAAACGATCTGCCTGTGTCAACTGCTTTCGCAGGGCCCCGGGCGGGCCATGTGCAGCGCCTGGCGCGGCGCAAGCTCCCCTTTTCGCTATATTTTCAGTAGCTGCTTGCGCTTATGCAGCAAGCGCTGGAGCCAGATTTGGCTTGAAATCAAGGGCCGCTGCGCCCGGCCCGGCCACACCGGGCGCCGGAAGACTCAGAAGCGCACCATGACGTTGCGCAGCTCGGTGTAGAACTCCAGCGAGTGCACCCCGCCCTCGCGGCCGATGCCCGAGTGCTTGAAGCCGCCGAACGGCGTGCGCAGGTCGCGCAGGAACCAGGTGTTGATCCAGCACAGGCCCACCTCGATGCGCTGGGCCAGCCGGTGGGCGCGGGCGACGTCCTGGGTGAACAGGGCCGTCGCCAGGCCGTAGCGCGTGGCGTTCACGCGCGCCAGCACCTCGTCCTCGGTGTCGAACGGGGCGATGTGGCAGCACGGCCCGAAGATCTCCTCGGTGACCACGCTGGCGCTGTCGGGCAGGCCGGTCCAGATGGTCGGCTGCACCCACGAGCCGCCGGCCAGGGCCGCGGGCATGTCGGGCACGCCGCCGCCGGTGACCACCGTCGCGCCTTCCTCGCGCGCCCGGGCGCAGTAGCCGAGGACCTTGTCCCGGTGTTCCTGGCTGATGGCGGGGCCGAAGTTGCAGGCTGCGTCGTGCGGGTCGCCCGGCCGCAGGCCTTCGGCGCGCTCCTGGAGCGCCGCCACCAGCCGGCCGAACACCGGCCGCTCCACGTACACCCGCTCGGTGCCCAGGCAGACCTGGCCGGTGTTTTCGAAGCACGAGCGCGTCAGCGTGTCCAGCGTCGCCTCCCAGTCGCAGTCGGCGAACACCAGCGCCGCGTTCTTGCCGCCGAGCTCCATCGACACCGGGCGCAGCCCTTCGGCCGCGGCCTTCATGATCGCCTCGCCGGTGCGCGACTCGCCCGTGAAGGTGATGCCGTCCACGCCCGGGTGGCGCGTGAGCAGCTCCCCGGCCGAGCCCGGCCCGAAGCCGTGCACCACGTTGTACACACCCGGCGGCACGCCGACGGCGTTCATGGCCTCGCCCAGCAGCGTGGCCGTGGCAGGAGTTTCCTCCGACGGCTTGACCACCACCGCGTTGCCGCAGGCCAGCGCCGGGCCGACCTTCCAGGTCATGAGCAGAAACGGCAGGTTCCACGGGCAGACCACGGCGATCACCCCGCGCGGCACGCGCACGCCGTACGACAGCGCCGTGTGGCCGTCGGGCGTGTGCATCTGGAACGACTCGGTGGCGGTGCTGCGGATGGTGTCGATGAACACCTGGAAGTTGGCCGCGCCGCGCGGGATGTCCACGCGCGCCGCGAGCGCGCGCGGCTTGCCGGTGTCGGCGATTTCGGCCTGCAAAAAATCGTCGAACCGACGGTGGATCTCGCGCGCCAGCGCGTCCAGCAGCTGGCAGCGCTCGGCCACCGGCATGCGCCCCCAGGGCCCCTGCAGCGCCCGGCGCGCGGCCGCCACCGCCGCGTCGACCTCGGCGCGGCCGGCCTCGTGCACCCGGCCGATCAGCTGGCCCGTGGCCGGGTTCACGTTGTCGAAGGTGGCGCCACGGGCCGCGGGAACGTACGCGCCGTCGATGAAGTTCAGGAACTGCTGCATGGGGCCTTTCGCCTGCCGGGCTGAATGCGTGACAAGGCCGCCATGGTCGCGCAAGCGCCGCCGCGCAGCACCCGAGGATTTCCCTGCCGGGCCGCAGCAGAGCGGCGCGGGGCGGTCAGCGCCGTTGCGCCTGCCGGTACAGACCGTCCACCCGCGGCACGTTGCGCTGCAGCTCGCGGATGCGGTCCGGGCCGCTGGGGTGCGTGGACAGGAACGCCACGCCGCTGTTGCCTGTGGCCTCGCCCATCTTGCGCCACAGGCTCACGGCGGCCTGCGGGTCGTAGCCGGCGCGCGCGGCCAGCTCCAGGCCGACCAGGTCGGCCTCGGTCTCGTCGGAACGGCTGAACTTCAGCGTCAGCAGCTGCGTGCCCAGGTTGGCCGCCGCGTTGCCCAGGTCGCCCAGGCCCAGCAGTTGCGCGCCCAGCGACAGGCCCAGGCTGGTGGCCTGCGTCTTGGCGATGCGCTCGCGGGCGTGTTCGCGCAGCGCGTGCGCCATCTCGTGGCCCATGACCATGGCCACCTCGTCGTCGGTGAGCTGCAGCTGCTCCAGGATGCCGGTGAAAAAGGCGATCTTGCCGCCCGGCATGCAAAAGGCGTTGATCTGCTTGCTGCCGATCAGGTTGACCTCCCACTGCCACTCGCGCGCGCGCGGGTTCCACTGCGCAGCCTGCGGGATCAGCCGGCGGGCGATGGTGCGCAGGCGCACCAGCTGCGGGTGGTTGTCCGGCGCCAGCGCGCGCTTGGCCCGGGCCTGCGCCAGCATCTGGTGGTACTGCTGCGTGGCCGAACCCTCCAGCGTCTCGGCCGGCACCAGGCTGCGCAGGCGCGAGGACTGGCCCACGTCCACCTGCGCCAGCGCCGGGGTGGCGAGCGCGGCCAGGCCCGCCAGCACGAAGCCGCGCCGCGCCTGCCAGGGCCCACCGGGCGCAAGGCGGCAGCAGCGGCACCCCGCAGGGCCGGGCAATACAGGATGCACGAAGGAGGATGTGGCGCTCATGGGCGGCAGTCTAGCGAGGGCCGGGCGCAGCCCGCTGTCGGCCAATTGCGCGCCTGCCAGGGGTCGCCTGCCTGCAGGCGCAGGCGCGGCGCCTTGGCGCCGCAGCGGTGCCGCAGGCGGCCAGGCGCATCACGGGCGTGCGTCGTTCAGTCGTCGTCCCACTCGCGGTGCCAGCGCTTGTGCGCCTTGCGCTCGGCCTTGGCCTGGCGCTTGTGCCACTTCTTCCATGCCTTGTACTCGTCCTTGTCGCCATGCCAGTAGGGCCCATACACCGGCACGGGTGCCACGGCCACCGGGCGCGGCGCGGCATACACCGGCGCCGCCGGCAGGTAGACGGGCGCCGGTGCGTAGCGCGGCGCTGGCGCGGCGTGCACCGCGCCGGGCAGGGCGACATCGACCTGGATGTTCACCTGGGCCTGCGCGCCGGCGCCGGCCAGGCCCAAGACCGCGGCCAGCGCGAAGTGCCTGATGTGCATCTGTGTTCCTCCCTGAAACAAGGCGGCCCGCATCGGTGCAGGCGCTGTCTTCTTTCTGTCAACGGGACCGTAGCAGGACCGTTGACCCGCAGCCGGTAACCAATGGCCAGCAAGTGCAAGCAATCGGGCCGGCCCCGCTCACGCGCCTGCGCGCGCTGCCGCAGCCGTGCGCACCTCGGCGCCGATGACCACCGCCAGCCCGGTCAGCACCCCGGCCAGGCCCCAGAACGCCAGCGCCGACGGCCGCTCGCCCAGCACTGCGATGCCCAGCGCGAATGCGGCCACCGGCTCGATCAGCGTGAGCGTGACCCCGGTGGGGCCGCTGATGTGCCGCAGCCCGCCGGAGAACGCCACGTAGGCCAGGCCCGAGACCACCACACCCAGGTAGAGCACCACCGCCAGCGACGGGGCATCGAAGCGAGGCGCGCCCGCCAGCAGCGCCGCCGCCGGCAGCGCCAGCAGCGCCGCGCCGGTGAACACGCGAAAGTTCACCCAGCCGGCTGGCGCCCGCGCCACCAGGTGCTTGTTCACCAGCGCATAGCCGGCGTAGGCCAGTCCGGCCAGCAGGCACAGCGCCAGCCCGGCCCACGACGGCGCCGCCGCGGCGCCGCGCTGCAGCACCATCGCCGCGCCGCCGGCCACGCTCACCGCCACGCCCAGCCACCACAGCGGCGGCGGGGGCGCGCGCTGCACCAGCGCCTGGATCAGCCCGGCCCAGACCGGCGCGCTGCCGATCGCCACCGCCGTGCCCACCCCCACGCCGGCCAGGCGCACCCCGGCGTAGAACGCGATGCTGTAGCCGCCGATGCCGGCCGCGGCCAGTGCCAGCCCGGCCAGCGGCACCTGCGGGCGCACCGCCGCGCTGCAGCCGCGCCGCAGCCGCTGCAGCACGCGGGTGGCGGCGAAAAAGGCGCTGGCCACGGCCAGCTGCGCCGCACCCACCCAAAAGGGCGACAGCCCGCCGGCCCCGAGCTGCTGCGCGGTGCCGGTGGTGCCCCACAGCAGCGCCGCCAGGCAGACCAGGGACACGCCGAGCAGGGGCGACGTGCCGGCGGGCAGGTGCGGAAGGTGTTGCATGCGCCGATGGTGCCGCCATCGCGTCGGCAATTGTGTCGAGCAACGCGCGAGGTGCCGGTCGCGCACAGCTCCTAAAACAATAGCTACTAGCGCTTGCCCATCAAGCTTTGGAGCCCCATTTGCTGCCCAATCCACTTGCCGCAGCGCGCAGGGCCCGCGCGCCCACGCCGCGCTCGCGCCGCAGGGCGTAGGCCAGGGCGCTGGCGCTGGCGTAGCCGGTGCCGTGCGCCGTGGCCGCCAGTGGTTGCCCGCGTGCCAGCGCGGCCGCCGCCGCGTCCAGGCGACGTGCGCGCAGCCACTCCTGCGGGGTGCGCCCCGTCAGCTCGACCATCCGGGCGTGAAAGCGTGCGGGGCTGAGGTGGAACAGCCGCGCCATGCGCGCGGTGGGCCAGGGCTCGGGCAGCGCGCGCTCCACCGCCGCCTGCAGCACGCCCAGATCCACCGGCCGGCGTGCCAGCACGCGGGGCGCGTGCAGCAGCAGGGGCAGCAGCCCCGCGGCGCCGGGCGCCAGGGGCACCTCGCGGGTACCCTGACCGAGCGCCGCGCGCGCTGCCACGGCCTGCGCGGCCAGGGGCACGGCGAAGCGGCGCACCCGGTCGAGCCCGGCGGCCGCCGGCGCATCGATCACGAAGATGCGCGCCTGCGGCGCGGCGAGAAAGCCGTGCACCGCGCCGGCGGGCACGACCAAGCCGCAGGCGGTGTCCACGAAAGCGGCGCGCCCGGCCACCTCCAGCTCCATGCGCCCGGTCAGTGCGAACAGCACCTGCGCGTGCACGTGGGCGTGCGCCGCGTGCTCGCCGCCGTAGCAGCGCACGGACGCCAGCGCGGTGTCGGAAACGGCAGGGGACGGCATGGGGCCACCATGCTACCCAAGGCCCGCAGGCGCGCCGGGCGATGCGGATAATGGGCCGGCGCCCGCCCGGCGCGCCGCCCCTGTCACCGCACCGCCACGCACCGTCCTGCCCCGGCACCCGCCGCCCGTCCATGCCCGCTCCTGCCGCCGCCCCGTCCGCCCCCCGCCGTTCCTGGCTGCAGGCCTGGCGCGTGTACCTGGAGCCGGCCAGCCTGCGCATGCTGGCGCTGGGCTTCTCCGCCGGGCTGCCGCTGCTGCTGGTGCTGGGCACGCTGTCGTTTCGCCTGCGCG
>DAMCAL010000124.1:0-7967 GCA_032059585.1 Burkholderiaceae bacterium | reverse complement strand
ACCTGCTCATGGCCGAGGTCGAGATCCGCGTGAAAAAGCGCGTGCGCCGCGCCGGACGGCAGGAGGAAACGGGCGAGCTGGCGATCCAGTTCAGCTCGCTCGACGCCCTGCATGGCTTGATCGAGCGGCTGCGCGGCGGCGACAGCGAGCCGGGCTGACGCGTCCGGCGCGCGCTGGTCTCCCACCATCTCCATGCACCTGTTGCCCTGGCCGGTGCCTGCCCTGTTGGGCTGGGGCGCGGCCTGGCTTGCCTATGGCGGCACGCGCACCGCGTTGGCGCCGCTCGCCGCCATGCTGCTGGGCAGCGGCATGGGGGTGGCCCTCAGCGTGCTGGCGCAGGGCTGGTGGCGGCGCGCGCTGGTGGCGCTGGGCTTCCCGCTGTCGCTGGCGCTGTCGGGCACGGAGGCGCTGCCGGCCTGGGCGTGGCTGGTGCCGCTGGCGCTGCTGCTGGTGCTCTACCCCGTGCGCACCTGGCGCGATGCGCCGCTGTTTCCCACGCCGCGTGGCGCGCTGGCGGCGCTCGCCGGTGCCGCGCCACTGCCGCCGGGCGCCGCGCTGCTCGACGCCGGCTGCGGTCTGGGCGACGGCCTGAAGGCGCTGCGCCAGGCGTATCCGAATGCGGCCCTGCACGGCATCGAGTGGAGCTGGCCGCTGGCGCTGCTGTGCCGGCTGCGCTGCCGCTTCGCACAGGTGCGCCAGGGCGATCTGTGGGCAGCCGACTGGGGCGGCTACCACCTGGTCTATTTGTTCCAGCGGCCCGAGAGCATGGCGCGCGCGGCGGCCAAGGCGCAGCGCGAGATGGCGCCGCAGAGTTGGCTGGTGAGCCTCGCGTTCGAGGTGCCGGGCCTGCTGCCCGTGGCGCAGTTGCCGGCGCCCGAGCCGCAGCGGACCGTGTGGGTGTACCGCGTACCCGACAAACCTCGCGTATCCACGCCAAACGAAACAACCTGAAAGAAATGGTTGCACGGCGCGTGTGAGGGCTATGATTTTGCGCCGCTCGGCCGCGCCAGCAGCGCGCCTTGTGCCCTGAGAGGGCGCCCTGCGGGGCGCTGGTTTTTTGTGCAACAACGATATCGAGAAAGACAGAGGTAGGAGAGCCATGTCCCACAAAACCCTGACGCTGCTGGCTGCCGCGTGCGCCGCCCTGGTGCTGACCGGTTGCGAGACCACCAACATGAAGATGGGCAGCGCCGAGTCCAAGACCGTGGCCACGGGTGCGGCTGCGGGCGGCAGCGCCGCCAATGAGAGCAGCCAGCTGCAGCGCTGCGATGCACCGCTGGGCACGGTTTCGCTGGTCGAGAACCAGGACGCCGGCTGGTACACCATCCTGCGTAACGAGTACAAGCTGCCGCCCACGGCCAACCTGCTGCGCCTGCTGATCCAGCAGTCCAACTGCTTCGTGGTGGTCGAGCGCGGCGCGGCCGGCATGCGTGCCATGGACCGCGAGCGCCAGCTTATGGGCTCGGGCGAGATGCGCGGCGGCAGCAACTTCGGCAAGGGCCAGATGGTCGCCTCCGACTACGGCCTTTCGCCCGAGATCGTGTTCTCCAACAACGACGCCGGCGGCATGGGCGCGGCGCTGGGCGGCTTGATCGGCGGCGGCCGCGGCCGGGCCGTGGCGGCCATCGGCGGCGGCATCCAGACCAAGGAAGCCAACGTCATGCTCACCCTGGTGGACAACCGCTCGGGCGTGCAGGTGTCGGCCTCCGAGGGCAGCGCCTCCAAGAGCGATTTCGCCGGCTTCGGCGGGCTGTTCGGCGGCGTCGCTGGCGCTGGGCTGGGCGGCTACCAGAACACCGCGCAGGGCAAGGTCATCACTGCGGCCTTCATGGACGCGTACAACCAGATGGTCGTGGCACTGCGCAACTACAAGGCGCAGTCGGTGCAGGGCCAGGGCCTGGGCGGCGGCGGCAAGCTGAGCGTGGACGGCGCCGCGGCCCCGTCGCAGACGCGCGCTGGCGCCAGCATGTCGGCGCGCGAGGCGCAGGAGCGCCTGAATGCGCTGGGCTACAACGTGGGCACGCCGGACGGGGCCATCGGCCCGCGCAGCAAGGCGGCCATCCGCGCCTTCCAGAACGACAAGGGCCTGCGCGCGACCGGTCAGCTGGATACGCCCACGCTGGACGCGCTGTCGCGCTGAGCGGCATTGCCCCTGCGGGCGCCATCCGGCGCCCGCCCATGAAAAAGCCGCCCAGTGGGGCGGCTTTTCTTTGGTCGGTACCGGCCGGCGCCGCTCGGCGCAGACCGGCGGCGCGCTCAGCGCGGCAGCGCCAGCAGGCGGTTCACGTCGCGGTCGTTGGGCAGCGCGTAGTCGTGCCCGCGGATGATGCGGCTGTCTTCCGTGCGCACCAGCTTCATGCTCACGTAGGTGTAGTTGGCCGCAGGCGAGAAGGTCCCCACCAGCACCATGGAGGCGTTGTGGTGGCGCGCGATGTCGCGCACTTCGCGCGACAGCAGCAGCTCGCCGGCGCCTTCCTTGACGAACACGTCGCCGCGCAGCTTGATTTCCTTGACGTCAAAGCCGGTCATGGCCATGGCGTTGGCGTACTGCTCGCTCAGCGTGCGGCCCAGCGGCGCGGAGACGCTCAGGTCGTTCACGTTCACCACGGTGGCCACCAGCACCGGGCCGGGGCCGGTGGCAGTCAGGTCCAGGTTGTTCACCAGGCGGGCGACGGCGTCGCGGCTGCTTTGCACCAGCGGCGCGCGGGCGGCTTCCAGGTAGGTGGGCTCGGTGCGCACGGGCGCCTGCTGCTGGGCGCAGCCCACGGCCAGCAGGGCCACGGGCAGGGCGCAGGCCATCGCGATGCGGCGGCCGAACGAAGGGTTCTGGGTCATCGCCATCATCGCGTCACCACCTGCAGGTTCGTAGTGCGGTAGTGCAGGGGGCGCAGGAACAGCGGCGCGTCTGCGTTCTCCAGGTAGTACACGTCGGTCTTGCGGGCGATGTACTGGCCGCCGCGCGTGACGGTGGTGGTCAGGATCATCTCGGTGTTGGTCGGGCCGCCGGAGCTGATGCTGGAGGCGAAGTCGGCCGCGGCGGTCAGGCCCAGGGCGCCGAGCAGCTGCGCGTCGATGTGCTCGTGGCGCAGGCCGTACGCAGCCATCAGGCCGGCGGCGATCATGGTGTACTTGCCCGGAATGAAGTGCGGGCGGTCGCTGTTGTGGCGCACCAGTTGCGTGTGGTAGCTCACCTCCAGGCCGGCGCCGGGCTGCTGGTGCACCACCGCGCCGCCCTGGACCATCTCGGTGATCAGGAAGTCGCGGAATGCCAGATCGAAGGCGCTCGGGTGCGGCGGCAGGGCGACGTGCAGCGGCGCGTCCTGGCCGTAGCCCACCTTGCCCAGGGTGCCCCGGGTCTGCGCGACGACATCACGCGACAGCAGCTCCCAGTGGCCGGCCGAGCGCACCTTGTGCTGGCTCGTCATCTCGAAATTCTTGGCCAGCGGAATCGGCGCGCTGCCGCAGCCGGCCAGCGCCAGCGTGGCCGCGGCCAGCGCGGACACGCCGAGTGCCTTGATCAAAGACATGGGTCCCTCCTATTTGGATGAATGGCGGCGGCACCCACGGGCAGGGCGGCGCGCACGGTTTGCAAATGATTCTGATGGCTTGCAATGGTAAAAACAAGCACCAGTCGTGTTTGTGCGCCGCTGGCTGGCCCGGGTGTTGTTTTGCCGGCAAGGCGCCGCATCAGCCGGCCGCGCGTCGCTCCAGGATCTCGAAGGCCGGGAGCTGCTTGCCCTCCAGCACCTCCAGAAAGGCGCCGCCGCCGGTGGAGATGTAGCCCACCCGGTCCTCGATGCCGAACTTGGCGATCGCCGCCAGCGTGTCGCCGCCGCCGGCGATGCTGAAGGCGCCCGATGCGGCGATCGCCTGGGCGATGGCGCGCGTGCCGCCGGCGAACTGGTCCCATTCAAACACGCCCACCGGGCCGTTCCAGACGATGGTGCCGGCCGCCTCGAGCTGCCTGGCCAGGCGCTGCGCCGTCTCGGGGCCGATGTCCAGGATCAGGTCGTCGTCCTGCACGTCCGCGGCGCGCTTGACCGTGGCCTGGGCGTCGGCGGCAAAGGCCTTGGCTACCATCACGTCGGTCGGGATCGGCACTTCGGCGCCGCGCGCGGCCATGGCGTCGATCACGGCGCGGGCCTCGCCCACCAGGTCGGGCTCGGCCAGGCTCTTGCCGATGGGCAGGCCGGCGGCCAGCATGAAGGTGTTGGCGATGCCGCCGCCCACGACCAGCCCGTCCACGTTCTTCGCCAGGCTCTGCAGGATGGTCAGCTTGGTGCTGACCTTGGAGCCGGCGACGATGGCCACCAGCGGGCGTTTCGGCTGCGCCAGCGCCTGGGTGAGTGCGTCGATCTCAGCGGCCAGCAGCGGGCCGGCGCAGGCGACTGGCGCGTACTCGGCGATGCCGTAGGTCGTGCCCTCGGCGCGGTGCGCGGTGCCGAAGGCGTCGTTCACGTAGATGTCGCACAGCCGGGCCATCTTGCGGGCCAGCTCCGGGTCGTTCTTCCTCTCGCCGACATTCACCCGGCAGTTCTCCAGCAGCACCACGCTGCCCGGCTGCACGGCGACGCCGTCCACCCAGTCGGCGACGAGCGGCACCGGCCGGCCCAGCAGCTCGGCCAGGCGCTCGGCCACGGGCGCGAGCGAATCTTCCGGCTTGAACTGCCCCTCGCTCGGGCGGCCCAGGTGGCTGGTGACCATGACCGCGGCGCCTGCGGCCAGCGCCATGCGGATGCACGGCACCGAAGCGCGGATGCGCGTGTCCTCGGTGATGCGGCCGGCATCGTCCTGCGGCACGTTCAGGTCGGCGCGGATGAACACGCGCTTCGCCCGGGCCTGGCCCTGGTCGCAAAGGTCGGAAAAGCGGAGGATGTGCATGGCGGGAGGAAGAAGAGGTCGAGGAGGGAGGGTGGGAAAGCGTCTGGCGCGCGATTGTAGGAAACGCCCATCCGGCCCCCAAGGCCCCGCCGCCCGCGCTACCAGCCCAGCCCGATGTGCAGCGGCAGGTACACCGCCATGCCCAGGGCGATGGTGCCCAGGATGCTGCGGCGCCAGAAGTAGTAGCTGCCCGCCACCAGGACGGCCGGCAGGCGCGCGTCGGCCAGGGTGCGCAGCAGGGCGCCGTCGCTCATGAGCACTTCCGGCGCGATCACGCCGGCCAGCGCCGCCAGCGGCGCGTACTTCAGCCCGCGGCGCAGCCAGTCCGGCATGGGCAGCTCGCGCTCGGGAATCATGAAGAAGGCGCGCGTGACGAGCGTGATGACCGCCAGCCCGGCGATGGCCAGCACCGGCCAGACCCACGACTGGCCATTCATGCGCCGCCCTCGCCGCGCAGCCGGGCTCGGCGCAGCGCGCGCTCGGCAGCCTCGGCGGCCAGACCGGCAGCCACGGCCGCGGCGATGGCCACCAGGATGTTGAGCTTGAGCGGCAGCGCGAACGTGGCCACCGCGGCGGTACACGCCACCAGCGTGGCCAGCCAGCTAGGGCGATCGCCCAGCATGGACAGCAAAATGCCCAGCAGTGCCAGCACGCCCGCAAAGCCCAGGCCCCAGGACAGCGGAATGGTGTTGGCCGCCAGGATGCCGACGATCGACGGCACCTGCCAGGCCAGCCAGTTGGCGGTGGCGGCGCCCCAGAAGTAGGGCACCTGGTGGGGCACCGGCTCGGCCCGCGGAAAGCGCTTCATGAAGGCGACGAAGATCACGTCGCCGCTGAAGTAGCCCATCCACAGCCGCTGGGCGCGCGGCAGGTGGGCGAAATAGCTGCGCCACATGCTGCTGAAAATGACGAAGCGCAGGTTGACGCAGGTGGCCGTGAGCCACACCACCCACAGCGGCGCACCGGCCGCCATCAGCGGCAGGACCGCCAGCTGCGCGCTGCCAGCGTACACCGCCAGCGACATCAGCACCGCCAGCCCCACCGGCATCCCGGTCTTGACCATGGCCACGCCGGTCACCAGGCCCCAGGCGGCGATGCCCAGGCCGGTGCCCAGCATGTCGCGCACGCCGAGGCGGAACCAGGGGTCGGCCAGCTGGCCGCGCACCACCGCGCGCGCGCTGGCCAGCGTCATGCGCTGCCGCCCAGCACCTGCCCCGGTGCCAGCGGAAAGCCGCGCAGAAAGTCACGCGCCGCCAGGCGCCTGCCGCCGGCGCGTTGCAGCGTGGTCAGGCGCAGCGCAGTGCCTGCGCCACAGGCCACACCCACGCCGTCCTCGTTTGCATACAAAATCTGGCCGCAGCGCTTATCGGACAAGCGCGAGCCGCTATCAATTTCGCAGCACCAGACCTTGATCGTTTCCCCGTCCAGGGCCGTGGCCGCGCCGGGGAAGGGGTCGAAGGCGCGCACCCGCCGCGCGATCGCCTCGGCCGGCTGCGTCCAGTCGATGGCGGCCTCGGCCTTTTCGATCTTGTGTGCGTACGTCACGCCCTGCGCGGGCTGCGGCGTGGCCTGCAGGCGGCCCTGCTGCGCATCGGCCAGCGCCTGCACGATGAGCCGTCCGCCCAGCGCCGCCAGCGCGTCGTGCAGGCGGGCGGTGGTGTCGTGCGGACCGATGGCCAGGGCTTCGCGCAGCAGCATGTCGCCGGTGTCCAGCCCGGCGTCCATCTGCATGATGGTCACGCCCGTCTCGCTGTCGCCCGCCTCGACGGCGCGGTGGATGGGGGCGGCGCCGCGCCAGCGCGGCAGCAGGCTGGCGTGGATGTTCAGGCAGCCCAGGCCGGTGGCGGGCGCATTCCCCAGCGCAGCGGTCGCAGCTTCGGCCCCGCCGGCGGTGCGCATGGCGTCGAGCACCCACTGCGGCAGGATCAGGCCGTACGCGGCGACGACCATGGCGTCGGCCTGCGCCGCAGCGATGGCGGCCTGGGCGGCGGCCGCGTCCTCGGGGTACCTGCCGTCCAGGCGCAGGCTGCGCGGCTGCGCCACGGCGATGCCGCGCGCCTGCGCGAGCTGCTTGACGGGCGAGGCCTGCAGCTTCATACCGCGCCCGGCCGGGCGGTCGGGCTGGGTCAGCACCAGCGGCACCTCGATGCCGGCGTCCAGCAGCGCGGCCAGCGCCACGCGGGCGAATTCCGGCGTGCCGGCAAAGATCACTCTCATCGAAAGATGCCCAGGGAGAATCAATCGGCGCGGCTTTCGGGCTCGCCCCGGCGCTCGTCGGTGAACAGCACCTGGCGCACCACGCCGGCCGGGTCGAGGTGCACGTGGGCCTGCCGGGGTTCGCCCATGTCGAGGATGCGGTAAGTCCAGACGGCGCCGTCAAAGCGCGCCACACGCTCGACCAGCGCGGGCGGGCCGAAGCGCTCGCGCACGCTCTCGCGCGTGTCCTGGCCCAGGCGCAGCGCCTGGAACTGCTCCAGCGTCAGCACCTGCTCCACGCGCACCACGCGCTGCTGCGCATCCAGGTCCACGTGGTAGACCTGCTGGCCGGCGGGCTGTCGGCTGTAGAGCAGACGCTCGCCGGCGCCGGGCAGCGCCACCGTCAGGGTCGGGGTGCCCAGATCGGCCAGCACCTGCGTGCGCGGCGTGCCGGGGGCGATGCGCGCGGGGGCCGCGCAAGCGGCCGCCAGCGCGGCCAGCACCAGCACGGCGGCCAGCCGCACGGGTCTCATGCCTGTGCCGCCTTTTGCTGTTTGAGCAGTTTGGTCTTGATGCGGCCGCGCTTCAGGGGCGAGAGGTACTCGACGAACACCTTGCCCATGAGGTGGTCCATCTCGTGCTGGATGCACACCGCCAGCAGCTCCTCGGCCTCGATGAGGCGCTCGGTGCCATCCTCGTCCTGCGCGCGCACGTGCACCGCCAGCGCCCGCTCCACGCCGTCGTAGATGCCGGGCACCGACAGGCAGCCTTCCTCGCCGATGCGCGTCTCGGCGCTGGCCCAGACGATCTCGGGGTTGATGAGCACCAGCGGTTCGTTGCGCTCCTCGGACACGTCGATCACCACGATGCGCTCGTGGATGTCCACCTGC
>DAMCAL010000123.1:0-8069 GCA_032059585.1 Burkholderiaceae bacterium | reverse complement strand
CCCGCGGCGCGGTCCTGCGGCACGAAGGGCAGCGCCGCGGTCTTGAAGCCCACCCAGGCATACAGCCCCTTCATGAAACGGTGGTGCTCGGGCAGCCCTTTCAGCGCGTCGGCCACCTTGCGGTCCATCCAGCGGAAGTCGCCGGCGTGCGGCGGCACCTTGACGCGGTTGCCGCTGTTGAGCACCCGGTAGAACAGCGAAGTGCCCAGGCGCTTGGCCCCGCTCTCGGCGGTGCGGTCGGCGATCACGCCGTACACCATGTCGTAGCCCATCAGCCACAGGCCGTGCATCTCCGCCAGCATGGCCAGCGGGTGCTGAAAGTCCGCGTCGATCAGCACCACGGCGTTGCCACGCGCGTGGTCGATGCCGGCTGACAACGCCGCCTCTTTTCCGAAGTTGCGCGACAGCGCCAGGTAGCGCACCGGCAGATCGGCCAGCAGCCGCAGCGCTGCATCGTGCGTACCGTCGTGGCTGCCGTCGTTGACGATGACGATCTCGAAGGACTGTGCCAGCGGCTGCACCGCCTGCGCCAGCGCCCGCACGAACGGCTCCAGGTTCGCCTCCTCGTTGTGCGCCGGTACCACGCAACTGAGCGCCAGCGCCGGCCGGGGCAAGGAGGCTGGCGGCGCCGCGGGGGCGTATTCGGCGTGCGGCAGTTCGGGCTCGGTCATTGCCGGGATTGTCCCAAAACTGCGCCGTCTCCAGCACGTTTCCCCGCCTACACTCGGCCGGCGTGCGGCGCGCCACTGCGCCATGCCGCCCCCGCTCCCCTTTTCGCACCATGGCAGTCATCGTCTTTTCCCACGCCAACAGCTTTCCCCTGGGCACCTACCAGGTGCTGCTCGATCACCTGCGCCAGCGCGGCTTCGGGGTTTGCGGCGTCGAGCGCTTCGGCCACGACGCGCGCTACCCGGTGACCAGCAACTGGCCGCATCTGGTGCAGCAGTTGGCCGACTTTGCCGCCGACGCGCAGCAACGCACGGGCGAGCAGGCTTACCTGGTGGGTCACTCGCTGGGCGGTTTTCTGAGCGTGATGGCCGCTGCGCGCCACCCGGAACTGGCGCGCGGCGTGCTGCTGATCGACTCGCCCCTGATCGGCGGCTGGCGTGCGGGCGCGGTGGTGGTGGCCAAGAGCGCGCAGGTCATCGGCGCGGTGTCGCCCGGGCGCGTGAGCCGCGCGCGGCGCAACGCCTGGGCCAGCGAGGACGAGGCGCTGGCGCACTTTCAACGCAAGAAGCTCTTTGCCCGCTGGGACCCGGATGTGCTGCGCGACTATGTTCGCCACGGCCTGCGCGAGCACGAGGGCCGGCGCGTGCTGGCCTTCGAGCGCGAGGTGGAAACGCGCGTGTACAACACCATCCCCCACAACCTGGACAGCCTGCTGCGCCGCCATCCGCTGCGCTGCCCGGCTGCCTTCATCGGGGGCCGCAGCTCCGTGGAGATGCGGCAGGTGGGCATGGCCCTGACCGAACGGGTCACGCGCGGGCGCACCATGATGCTGGACGGCAGCCACTTGTTTCCGATGGAGCAGCCGCGCACCACGGCGGCGGCCATCGAGGCGGCGCTGCTGAACCTGGACGGCGTGGTGCAGCGCAAGGCCACCGCGCCCACCATCAAAAAAGAGAGCTGACGGCGAAAAAATTGGGGCAGATTCCGATTAGTCGCCCGAATTCTTTGCGTGGGCGGGTGTGAAAGGGAGCCCGACGACAATTTTTCAAGGTGCGAGCGAGGCGCTCGATGTCCGGATGCACCCCTTGCTCGACAAATGCCATGCTGGAAGCTGCCCCCGTCAAAACCGCTTCTTAGCAGCCAATTGATAGCACCCAGCACCGGATGGCAGGGGCAGCTTCATCAGTGCATGCGGCTTTGGCTTTCCACCGCTGAATGCAATCCGTTCATGCTTGCCAGTGTGGCCTTCGACGGGCTGCACTCCAGCACGGCCTGGAGCGTGTCGATCATGTTGTGAAAACTGTGCGCCCCTGCCCAGAAGATGCTAGGCGCATGGGCGGGGTCGGTGGCCGCCTCCATGGCTGAGAGCAGGGCATTGGCGTAGATCCCCATGATCGACAGCCGCTGCTCCAGCACCGGCTGCGGCAAGTGCGACAGCGCCTGCCGCAGCATGGCCAGGCTGCGACGGTAGCCCTCGTTCCACCGGTCACCCAGCGCCGCCCTGAACAGGGCTCGGTGGTGCATCTGCATGTTGGCAACGAAACGCATGTAAGTGTGCCGCCCCTGCTCATCCTGGCTGTATTCCAGGATGGGGCGCACGAGTGCTTCCAGGACCGCGCGTACGTCAGCGGTTTGTCCGGCGGCTTCAATGCCGTCCAGCATGCGCTGCCTTTCAGCGTCGATCTTCTGCGCGCCCTCCACCAGCAGCTCCTCCAGCAAGGCTTCCTTGGACCCGAAGTAGTAGTGCAAAGAGGCGTTGTTGCGCACGCCCGCCGCGGCCAGGATGTCCTTGATCGACACGCCATCAACCCCATGCAGCGCAAACAAGCGCTGTGCCCCGGACTTCAGCCGTTCGCGGGTTTCCTCTCCGTCGACACGTGGTGCTCTGCCTGTTGACACGAGTATCTAAGCTCCTATACTTAATTAAGACGAACTACTTAGATGTAGATCAAACGACCTCATCAAAAGATGGACAACCAAGGAGACGCCTCATGAAAATTATCGTTGCAGGGGCCGGCATCGGTGGACTGTGCACGGCATTGGCACTCAGGCAACACGGCATCGACGCCGTGGTTCTTGAGCAGGCGCCAGCGCTCGCGGAAGTCGGCGCAGGTGTGCAGATTGCCAGCAATGGAGTGTTCGTACTGCGCGCACTGGGCCTGGAGGACCAATTGGCCGCCTTGTCCAGCCAGCCCCAGTCGTGGGAATACCGCAGCGTGGAGACCGGGGAGGCCCTGGTGTCCTGGCCCGTCGGGGAATCCGCCGCACGGCGGTATGGCGCCCCGCTGTACAACGTGCACCGCGCAGACCTGGTGCAAATGCTGGTGGATGCGCTGCCCGCAGAGGCCATCCGGTTCGGCGCGAAGTGCGAGGAATTTGGCCAGTCGGACACGGGCGCCTGGGTTCGCCTGGCGTCGGGTGAGCGGCTGGAGGCCGATGGCTTGATCGCTGCCGATGGCATCCACTCCATCGTCCGGGACACGCTATTCGGCAAGCGCGAACCGAGCTTCGCCAACCTGCTGGTGTGGCGCGCGCTGATTCCTGCGGATCGGATGCCTCCGACCGGCTTCGAGGAGCGCGGTAACTACTGGGTGGGGCCAGGCCGGAGCATCGTTTCGTACTGGGTGCGCTCCAAGAAACTCTACAGTTTCCTGGCATCGGTTCCTGCCACCGAAGTTCACCGCGAATCGTGGGCGCAAAGCGGCAACGTCGAAGATCTGCTGCAGTCCTTCGAAGGCGCCGAACCCCAGGTGATGAAGATGCTGGAGAGCATCGACAGCGCGTTCATCACCGGCATGTATTATCACGACCCGCTGGAGCGCTGGACCGAAGGCCGCATCACGCTGCTGGGCGATTCGGCGCACGCCATGGTGCCGTACCTGGCCCAGGGCGCCTGCCAGGCCATTGAGGATGCCTGGGCCATCTCCGTGTGCCTCAGCCGGCACGGCGATGGGCAAATTCCCGCCGCGTTCCACGAATACGAATTGCGGCGCAAGCCTCGCACCACCCGCATTCAGGCGGCCGCACGCAGCATGGTCAAGCTCGTACATGAATCGGACGCGGCCCGCATCAAGGCGCGCGACGGGCGCTGGAAGGGCATGGCGCGCATTGACCCTCTGGGCGAGACCACCTGGAGCTTCTGCTGGGACTACGACATTACCAAGGAAGTCCTGCAGCCCATGGGGCAAGTCCTCGGGCACACGGCCACTCGCGAAGACGCCCGCATGGCCCGTGCGGAAAGCCAGCGCGCCTTTGACATCTGGAAAGGCACCTTCACCCCCGAAGACATCGCGGGCGGCCACGACGGCATGCGGGCCGCGTACGACCGTATGCTCCAGTCCCACTTCCCCTGCCCCGTCTCCGTCTCGCAGGCCCGCACGCAGCTTGACAGCGTGCCCTGCTTTCGCGTGCAGCCCGCCGGCGTAAGCGAGATACGCAGCACCATCCTGCACTTCCACGGTGGCGCCTACGTCATGGGCTCGGCCCAGAGCTCGCTGGAGTACGCGGCCCGGCTGGCGGAGGCCGTCGGGGGTGTCTGCTACTCCGTGGACTACCGTCTGGCCCCGGAACACCCTTTTCCAGCAGCCATGGACGACGCGCTCCAGGCCTACCGCGGGCTGCTGTCGCAAGGGACTGACCCCGACCAGGTGATCTTGAGCGGCGAATCCTCCGGCGGCGGGATGGCCATCGCACTGGCCATGGCCATCCGCCAGGCCGGCCTGCCAATGCCTGCGGGCGTGTTCGCGGCCTGCCCGTTCAGCGACCTGACCCTGTCCGGCGACAGTCTGGCCGAGCACCAGGGCAGGGATCCGGCTGCCAACCGGGACATGCTCGCCCACCTGGCCGCGTCCTATTTTCAGGGCCACGAACCCACCGACCCACGGGTGTCCCCGTTGTTCGGGGACTTCAGCGGCCTGCCTCCGCTGCTGCTGGTCGCGGCCACCAACGAGGTGCTGCGCGACGACACCACGCGCCTTGCCGAGCGCGCCCGGCAGGCGCAGGTGGACGTGAGCCTGCACCTGTTCGACGACTCGGTCCACGTCTTCCCCCTCTTCGGCTTCTTGCCCGAAGCCCAGGCCGTACTGGCGCACCTGCAGGCATGGTCCCTACGCCACCGCAGCGCCGCGCAACCCACCGTCAACTAAAGGCTGGAGAACACGATGCACACCTTCATCACACCGAAGCTCACCGCGCTGGCCTCTCTGCTGGGCGCCGCCTGCCTGGCGTGGACGCCGTCCGCCCACGCGCAGCCGCGCGCCGGCTTCTCCAATGATGTCGTCAAGATCGGCGTGCTGACCGACATGTCGGGCACATTTGCCGACCTGTCGGGCCAAGGCTCCGTCGAGGCCGCGAAGATGGCCATCGAAGACTTCAAGCAGTCGCACGCTCCCAAGTTCACGATCGAGCTCGTTACAGCCGACCACCAGAATAAGCCCGACATCGCCTCGTCCCGGGCACGCCAGTGGTACGACACGCAGGGTGTGGACATGATCACCGACCTCATCAACTCCGGCGTCGCCATCGCGGTATCGAAGGTGGCGCAGCAGAAAGAGCGCGTGGCCATGGTGACGGGCGCCGGCACCACGCGGCTGGAAAACGAGGACTGCAACCCCTACACCATCCACTATGGCTGGGACACGCGCAGCAACGCCTTCGGGCAGGTGCAGGCGCAGGCGGCGCAGGGCAACCGCGACTGGTATTTCGTCGCGGTGGACTATGCGTTGGGCGCGTCGCTGGTCGCGGAAGCCTCGGAAGCGCTGGCCGCCAACGGAGGCAAGGTGCTCGGCACAGTCAAGCACCCGCTGAACTCGCCCGACTTTTCGTCCTTCATGCTACAGGCGCAGGCGGCCAAGCCTCAGGTCATCGCGCTCGCCAATGCGGGCTCCGACCTGGTCAACGCCATCAAGGCGTCTAACGAGTTCGGCCTGAGCAAGAAGCACGCCATCGCCGGGCTGGTGGCCACCATCATCGACATCCACGCCATCGGGCTCAAGAGCGCACAAGGAATGACGGTGGTGGAGGACTTCTACTGGAACCTCGACGACCAGACGCGACAGTGGAGCCGCCGCTTCTTCCAGTCACAAAAACGCATGCCCAACTTCGTGCATGCCGCCACCTACTCTTCTGTACTCACCTATTTGAAGGCAGTGCAAGCGGCAGGAACCGATGCGGCGCCCGAGGTCATCGCCCAGATGAAGCGCCAGGACATCCAAGACGTTTTCGCGCGCAGCGGAAAAATCCGGGAAGACCACAAGATGGTCCACGACGTGTACGTGCTGGAGGTCAAGAAGCCTGCCGAGTCCAAGGAACCGTGGGACTACTACCACGTCAAGCGCACGGTCCCGGGTACGGAAGCAGCCCAGCCGCTGTCGGCGTCCAGATGCAGCATGGTCAAGAAGTAAGGAGCAGCCAGCGCTTGCCCAGTACGGTTTTCAGGCAACCTATTACCTGAAACCCAGTGCCAGCAAGCGCCAGCAACTATATTTTCGATAGCGACCCACACCTGGGCGCCTTGCAGATAGACCCGCACCAGCACCGCGAGAGCGTGCTCAACGGTCCGCTACCTTCATGCGGTGGATGAGCACAGAGTTGCCACTCTGGCGCGGCTGTTTTAGGCATCGGCGCCCGCGGCCCCCCAGGCCCTCAAACCCACCCTTGGTGGTGCCAGCGGTGGCGATCTGGTGCACTGAAAAGGGCGATTTGCCCGCGCGACCCAGCAGCCGCGCGCACCACGCGAGCAGCGGCCAGTCACGTAGTTCGCACCCTGGCCCATGGGCTCCGTCACCAACAGGCCGGTGCCAACCTCTTGCGGAAATGGGGTCTGACCTCCATCCGACCCATCTCTGCTCTTTCGGTTCAATAGCTGCCAGCGCTTACCCATCAAGCGCTCGAGGCCGAAAACACCCTTAACCCGCCCAGGTCACCGCCCCTGACCACGCGGTGACCAGCACCACTAGTCCGAAGGCAATGCGGTACCACGCGAACGGCACGAAACTGTTGCTGCTGATGTAGCGCAGCAGCCAGCGCACACAAGCCCAGGCGCTGATGAAGGAAAACACCAACCCGACCGCGAACAGCGGCACGTCGGCGGCCGACAGCAGCGCGCGCTCCTTGTACAAGCTGTACACGCCGGCACCGATGAGGGTCGGGATGGCCAGGAAGAAGGAATAGTCAGTAGCCGCCTTGCGCGACAGGCCCAGCAGCATGCCGCCGATGATGGTCGCGCCGCTGCGGCTGGTGCCCGGCACCATGGCCAGGCACTGCACCAGGCCTACCTTCAGCGCATCCAGCGGGCCCATGTCGTCCACGCTGTGGATGCGCACGGCGGCCTGCTGGCGCCGCTCGGCCCACAAGATGACGAAGCCGCCCAGGATGAAGGTGCTTGCCACCACCACGGGCGTGAACAGGTGCGCCTTGATGGCCTTGCCCAGCAGCAGGCCCAGCACCACCGCAGGCAGGAAGCCAATGAGCACGTTGAGCGTGAAGCGCCGCGCCTGGGGTTGACTGGGCAGCGCCACCAGCGTTTCGCGGATGCGCTGCCAGTACACCAGGATGACGGCGAAGATGGCGCCGGTCTGGATGGCGATGTCGAACACTTTGGCCTTGGCGTCGTCGAACCCCAGCAGCGCGCCGGCCAGGATCAGGTGTCCGGTCGACGAAATGGGCAAAAACTCGGTCAGCCCTTCGACCACGCCCATCACGGCGGCCTTGATCAGCAATACGGTATCCACGCGCGTTCTCTTCCTGTCCCGATCTCGGCCTGCGAGAAAAATCGCGGATTATCCGCGGCTGCCCGCCCAGCGCCGGCGGGGCCCGCCGCGCGCCACCTCACCTCTCGTCTGCGCCGCCGCGGTGCGTGACCTGCACGCCGTCCTCGGCGGCGGCCAGCGGGTCCCCAGGCGGGCGCTGGTCGGCGCCCGAGCCGGTCCAGGTTTGCGGCACCTGGGACGGCTGGCTGGTGGCCGGGTTGAAGCGCCGCGCCTGCTCCGGCACCAGGGCGCTGACCGGCGCCGGGTGCGGCGAGCGGCTGCGGTTCAGCTCCACGGCGATCTGCACGGCCGACGCTGGGCGCCCGGCGATGGTCGGGCGGATGCCCGGGCTGGCGCGCAACTCGTCCGGGCTGGGCATGCGCGGCGAGAAGCTGTGTGCATCGGCCAGCGGCCAGTACAGCTTGTAGACGCTGTGCTGGTTGTCCAGGTCGTCCAGGATGGCGCCGAAACGGATGGTCGGCATGACGGCCGACAACAGCCGGATGCGCGAGCTGTCGATGCGCCGCACGATGTGGTGCGGGGTGAGCTGGTCGGGATGCATCAGGCCGGCGGCCTGTAGCAGCTCCTTCAGGGCGTGCAGCGTGTTGGCGTGGTACTGCGCCACGCGCGTGGCCTTGTCGGGCACCACCA
>DAMCAL010000122.1:0-8369 GCA_032059585.1 Burkholderiaceae bacterium | reverse complement strand
ATGGGCGGCGCCATCGCCCTGGGCCACCCGCTGGGCGCCACCGGCGCCATCCGCTCGGCCACCGTGGTGCACGCGCTCAAGCGCAAGAACCTGAAGTACGGCATGGTCACCATGTGCGTGGGCATGGGGCAGGGCGCGGCCGGCATCTTCGAGCGCGTCTGACGCGCCGGCACCTGGCGCCTGCTGACCCGGATGGCCCGTGCACGGATTGCAAGCATAAAACGGCTCCAGCGCCCGCCCAGTCTGCGTAAAGTGCTATGAAAAGCGAAGTGGCGCACCACCCGGAGGACACGCGCATGGAGCAGTTCACCTTGCCGCAGCCGGGCGCCCCGCTGGCCTTGCGGCGCTACGCCCCGCCGCAGGGCGAGCCGGCGCAGGCCAGCGTCGTCATCGGTGGCGCCTTCGGCGTGCCGCAGACGTTCTACGCGCCGTTCGCGCAGTGGCTGGCCGCGCAGGGCTATGCCGTCACCACGTTCGACTACTGCGGCCAGGGCGCGTCGCTGCACGGGCCCCTGCGCGCCGTGCGGGCCGACCTGCTGGACTGGGCGCGCGACTACGACCGTGCCATCGCCGATGCGGCCGATGCGCTGCCGGGTCGGCCGCTGCTGCTGGTCGGCCACAGCCTGGGCGCGCAACTGCCCGGCTTGCTGCAGCAACACGCGCGCGTGGCCGGGCTGCTGAGCGTGGCCGCCGGCAGCGGCTACTGGCGCCAGAACGCCCCGCGCATCCGCCGCGCCATGCCGTTCTTCTGGCACGTGCTGGTGCCTCTGACGGTGCGGCTGTGCGGCTACTTTCCCGGCCGTCGGCTGCGCGCCGTGGGCGACCTGCCCGCCGGCGTGGCGCTGCAGTGGCGCCGCTGGTGCCTGCACCCGCGCTACAGCGTGGGCGCCGAAGGCCCCGCGGCGCAGCGCAGCTACGCGGCGGTGCGCTTTCCCATCCACGCCTGGAGCATGGCCGACGACGAGCTGATGACGCTGGCTGGCACCGAGGCGCTGCTGGCGCTGTACGCCGGCGCGCCGCGGCAGATCGAGTGCCTGCAGCCGCGCGCGTTCGGCCTGCGCCGCATCGGCCATTTCGGTTTCTTCCGCTCTAGCGCTGCCGCTGCGCTGTGGCCGCAGGCGGCCCGCCAACTGGCGCAATGGGCACAGCCGGCCGAGCGCACTGCCGTCGCCGGCACGACCGCCGCGCCGGCCTGACGCAGGCACACTGGACCCCCATGACCGACACTTCTTCGCCCCCCACCACCGCCGTGCACCCGCTGGACGAAGCGCTGGCGCTCGCCGTCGATGCGCCCGGCCGCTACACCGGCCACAGCACGCCGGCGTACTGGAACATGGTCGGCCCGTACGGCGGCCTCACCGCCGCGACCATGCTGGCGGCCGTGCTGCGCCATCCGGAGGCGCTGGGCGAGCCCGTGGCGCTGACGGTGAATTTCGCTGCTGCCGTCGCCGAGGGCCCGTTCACCGTCGAGGCCGTGCCGGTGCGCACCAACCGCTCCACGCAGCACTGGACCGTCACCGTGCTGCAGGCGGAACAAGCCGGCGGCCCGGCGCAGGTGACCACCACCGCCACCGTGCTGATGGCCGCGCGCCGCGAGACCTGGAGCGCCGCCGACACGCCCATGCCGGACGGGGTGCCGGCGCCGGCGCAGTGCGAGCATGTGGCGCCCATCTTCCCGGTGCAGTGGCTGCAGCGCTACGAGATGCGGCCGGTGCGCGGCATGCTGCCCACGCAGTGGGAAGGCCAGGAGGCCGACAGCCTGTCGCAGTTGTGGATGCGCGACGCGCCGGCGCGGGCGCTGGACTTTCCCGCGCTGGCCGCGCTGGCCGACGTGTTCTTCCCGCGCATCTGGCGCCGCCGCGCGCGGCGGGTGCCGGCGGGCACGGTGTCCATGACCGTGTACTTCCACGCCGGCGCCGAGCTGCTGGCGCAGACCGGCAGCGGCTACCTGCTCGGCCAGGCGCGCGCGCAGGAGTTTCGCAACGGCTTTTTCGACCAGAGCGCGCAGCTGTGGAACGAAGCCGGCCAGTTGCTGGCCACCACCCACCAGATCGTCTACTACAAGGAATGAACCCCGCCATGCGCACTGCCGCCACTTCCGCTCCCGCCACGACGCCCGCCGCCGGCCAGGACATCCTGGTGCACACCGAGGACGGGGTCACCACCATCACCTTCAACCGGGTGGACAAGAAGAACTCCATCACCGAGGCGATGTACGCCGCCATGGCCGACGCCCTGGTGGCCGCCGAGGCCGACGCGGCGGTGCGCGTCGTGGTGTTCCAGGGCGACCTGACCATCTTCAGCGCCGGCAACGACATCGCCGACTTCCTGCGCAAGTCCAGCCAGGGCGCGGCGCCGCAGGCCGACGCAGGCGAGGCGCCGGTGTGGCGCTTCCTGCAGGGGCTGGCCGCATTCCCCAAGCCCGTGCTGGCGTCGGTGTGCGGCCCGGCCGTGGGCATCGGCACCACCATGCTGCTGCACTGCGACCTGGTCTACGCCGGCGACAACGCCGCGTTCTCGCTGCCGTTCGTGAACCTGGGGCTGTGCCCGGAGGCGGCCTCCAGCATGCTGCTGCCGCAACTGCTGGGCTACCACCGTGCGGCCGAGGCGCTGCTGCTGGGCGAGCCCTTCATGGCCGAGGCGGCGCTGGAGGTGGGCCTGGTCAACCGCGTGGTGCCGCCCTCCGAATGCAACCTGCTGGCGCAGACGCAAGCCCGCAAGCTCGCCGCCAAGCCGCTGTCGGCCCTGGTCGAGACCAAGCGCCTGATGAAGGCCGGCCAGGCCTCGCAGGTGCGCGAGCGCATGCGCGAGGAAGGCGCCAGCTTCGCCCGCCTCATGGCCGGCCCCGCCGCCCGCGAAGCCTTCAGCGCGTTCATGCAAAAGCGCCATCCCGATTTCAGCCAGTGCTGAAATCGGGCTTGCGCAGCAAGCCGGGCTGCGCAGCAGTCGAGAGGGTGCTTTCACCAAAAGCGCCATCCCGATTTCAGCCAGTGCTGAAATCAGGCTTGCGCAGCAAGCCGGGCTGCGCAGCAGCCGGTGGTGTCTTTCGTTAAAAGCGCCATCCCGATTTCAGCCAGTGCTGAAATCGGGCGCGCGCAGCGGGCCGGGTTGCCGCGCCAGCAGCCGCTGCACATTCCCCTCTGCCCCGCACCGGGCAGCGGCACCCAGCCCCGCCCGCGGGGCTTTTTCAGGGTCAAACGTGCCTCCAGCGCCCCACCCGCAAGCGCTGGCAGCTATTGTTTGAATAGCATTCTCCTTTCCCCTTCTGCCTTCCCATGACCCCAGCCACGCCCCCCGCGCCCGTCGTCTTCGAGCCCGAGTTCATCGCCGGCCTCAAGGAGCTGTTCGAGCAGCGCATCGCCTTCAACCAGGTGCTGGGCCTGCAGATCACCGAGGTCACGCCCACGCAGGTGGCCGGGCGTATCGCCATGCGCCCCGAGCTGGTGGGCCATTTCGCCTACGACCGGCTGCACGGCGGCGTGGTGAGCGCCGGGCTGGACGCCATCGCCGGCCTGGCCGTGATGGCGGCGATGGGTGCCAAGCACATGGACGACGCGCCCCTGGCGCGCCTGCACCGCTTCGCCCGGCTGGGCACCATCGACCTGCGCGTGGACTACCTGCGCGCTGCCAGCGGCGGCCCGTTCACCCTGCGCGGGCAGGTGCTGCGCCTGGGCTCGCGCGTGGCCAATGCCCGCATGGAATTCCTGGGCGCGCAGGGCGAACTGCTGGCCAGCGGCGCAGCGGCTTACATCGTTTCGTGATCCGGGACGGCGCCCGGTTGCGCTGTGTGGCGCTGCAAAGCCTGCAAGCGCATGCTACGAACGAGCGCTTTGGTTACCTCTCTTGCCTCCCGCCATCACCGCTCCTGTAGGACAGCGCCTAGCATGGACCGGTCTATTTCAGGAGTTCCGATGGCCGTGCAAAACCCCTTCTTTGGCAAGCGAGACAACAGTTTCTCCAACAGCAATCCCGGCGACAGCGCCGCCGCTCGCCAACCCTCTTCCGTGCTGGGCGGTGCCACGCCCCGCATGGGCGCCACCCCGACCGGCGCCGCCGCCGTGCCTGCCGCTGCCGCCACCCCGGTGCAGGCGGCTGCGGCCGAGGCGCCCACCAGCGCCGCCGCGGCGTCCGGCGGCAGCAAGCTCACCGTGGGCCCCAACATCAAGCTCAAGGGTGTGGAGATCACCGACTGCGACACCCTGGTGGTGGAAGGCACGGTCGAGGCCACCATGGACTCGCGCGTGATCCACATCGCCGAGCAGGGGGCGTTTCGCGGCAGCGCCGAGATCGACATCGCCGAGATCCACGGCGAGTTCGACGGCACGCTGGTGGTGCGCGAGAAGCTGGTGATCTTCGGCACGGGCCGGGTCAGCGGCAAGATCCGCTACGGCAAGGTGGTGATCGAGGAAGGCGGCCAGCTCAGCGGCGAGATCGAGGGCGGCCTGACCGGCGGGCGCGCCGCCGCCTCGGGCAGCAAGGGCGGCGCCAGCAGCAATGCCGGCACCGGCGCCGCGGGGAGCGCAAGCGCCCAGGGCGCGCAGTCCCTCGCCGTGGCCTGAGCGCCGCGCCATCGCGCACCAGGGAGCCTGCGGGCTCCCTTTTTCATGCCTGAAAGGCCGGCCGACTCAGGCCTGCAGGGTCGGCGCGATGGGGCGCGGGCGGCCGTGGTCGTCGATGGCCACGTAGGTCAGCCGGGCTTCGGTGACCTTCAGGTGCTGGCCCTGTGAGCGGATGTGCTCGGCGTACACCTCCACCTGCACCGTCATGGAGGTGGTGCCCACGCGCGTGACCTGCGCGAAGAACGACAGCAGGTCGCCCACGCGCACCGGGTGCTTGAAGACGAACTCGTTCACGGCCACGGTCGCCATGCGGCCCTGGATCAGCCGCGCCGGCAGCACCGAGCCGGCCAGGTCGACCTGCGCCATGACCCAGCCGCCGAAGATGTCGCCGTTGCTGTTGGTGTCGGCGGGCATCGGGATCACCTTGAGGACCAGCTCCTTGTCGCTGGGCAGGGCGGGGCGGGTGGGGGCGGAGTCGGTCATGGGGCAGCAGCAAGGGAATGCGAAACCAGGGGGCCTGCATTGTCCTGCAAGGGCGCCGGCGCTGCACCAGCAGACCCGGGCACGCGCGGGCACAATGGACCGGCTCTTTTGCCCGCCGCCGCCCGGCGCCGTCCGCTCGCCTTATGCGCCGATCTGTTCCCGACCCCACCCCGCCCCTTTCCGCCCGGCCGGCCCGCGCGCGCTCCGACTGGGCCACCCTGTCGCGCCTGCTGCCCTACCTGTGGGAATACAAGGCGCGCGTGGCCGTCGCCATCGTGCTGCTGGTCGGCGCCAAGCTGGCCAACGTGGGCGTGCCGCTGCTGCTGAAAGAACTCATCGACGCCATGACGCTGCCGCCCGGCGGCCCGGCCGCGCTGCTGGTCGTGCCGGTGGGGCTGCTGCTGGCCTACGGGCTGCTGCGCCTGGGCAACTCGCTGTTCAACGAGCTGCGCGACCTGGTGTTCGCCAAGGCCACGCACGGCGCGGCGCGCACCATCGCGCTGCGCACCTTCGAGCACCTGCACGCGCTGTCCCTGCGCTTTCACCTGGAGCGCCAGACCGGCGGCATGACGCGCGACATCGAGCGCGGCGTGCGCGGCATCGAGTCGCTGGTGTCGTTCGCGCTGTTCAACATCGCGGCCACGCTGATCGAGGTGCTGCTGGTGCTCACGGTGCTGGCGTCGCGCTTCGACGCGTGGTTTGCCGGCATCACCCTGGCCGCGCTGTTCCTGTACATCGCCTGGACGGTGTGGGTGACGGAGTGGCGCATCCAGTTCCGCCGCGAGGCCAACCAGTTCGACTCGGCGGCGCACACCAAGGCGGTGGATTCGCTGCTGAACTACGAAACCGTCAAGTATTTCAACAACGAGCGCTTCGAGGCGCGCCGCTACGACGAGAGCCTGGAGCAGCTGCGCCGCGCCCAGCTCAAGAGCCGCAGCACGCTGGCGCTGCTCAACGGCGGCCAGCAGCTCATCATCGCCGTCGGCCTGGTGGCCATGCTGTGGCGCGCCACCGAGGGCGTGGCCGCCGGGCGCATGACGCTGGGCGACCTGGTCATGGTCAACGCCTTCATGATCCAGATCTACATCCCGCTGAACTTCCTGGGCGTGGTGTACCGCGAGATCAAGCAGAACCTGACCGACCTGGACAAGATGTTCACCCTGATGGACCGCCAGCAGGAAGTGGCCGACGCCCCCGGCGCCGCGCCGCTGGACGCCGCCGCGCCGCCCGTGGTGCGCTTTGACGACGTGCACTTCGCCTACGACCCGGCCCGGCCCATCCTGCAGGGCGTGAGCTTCGAGATCCCGGCCGGGCGCACGGTGGCCGTGGTCGGTCCGTCCGGCGCCGGCAAGAGCACGCTGGGTCGTCTGCTGTACCGCTTTTATGACCTGCAGGGCGGCGCCATCACCATCGGCGGGCAGGACATCCGCCAGGTCACGCAGGCCAGCCTGCGCCGGGCCATCGGCATCGTGCCGCAGGACACGGTGCTGTTCAACGACACCGTCGCCTACAACATCGCCTACGGCCGCACCGACGCCAGCCAGGCCGAGGTGGAGGCCGCTGCCCGCGCGGCGCACATCCACGGCTTCATCGCCGCCACGCCCCAGGGCTACGCCACGCAGGTAGGCGAGCGCGGGCTGAAACTGTCGGGCGGCGAGAAGCAGCGCGTGGCCATCGCCCGCACGCTGCTGAAGAACCCGCCGATCCTGATCTTCGACGAGGCCACCAGCGCGCTGGACTCGGCCAACGAACGTGCCATCCAGGCCGAGCTGCGCCAGGCGGCGCAGGGCCGCACCACGCTGGTCATCGCGCACCGCCTGTCCACGGTGGTGGACGCGCACCAGATCCTGGTCATGGACGCGGGGCGCATCGTCGAGCGCGGCACGCACGGCGAGCTGATCGCCGCCGGCGGGCGCTACGCCGACATGTGGGCGCTGCACCGCCAGTCCGAGCACGAGGAGGGCGGCCAGGGCGTGGGCGCGCCTGGCGTCGCAGCCGGCGAGTTTTAAGCAAAATCGGCCTCCAGCGCTTTTCCAGCAAGCGCGGACAGCTATGAAAAAAGGAGCAGATCCGCCATGCCGCACCTGCTGCTGATCCACGAGCCCACCGGCCAGCGCGCCGGCCGCAGCCGCGCCGAGGGCGAGGCGCTGTACGCCGCCATGCGCGCCTGGGGCGAGGGCCTTGCGCAGCGCGGGCTGCTGGTGGCCGGCGAGTCGCTGGCGCCGCAGGACGCACGCGCCGCCCGGGTGCAGCGCGGCGCCGCCGGGGTGCAGGTGCTGGACGGCCCGTTCGCCGAGGCCAAGGAGATGGTCGGCGGCTTCTTCCTGCTGGCCACCGACAGCCGGGAAGAAGCCCTGGCGCTGGCCGCCCAGTGCCCGGCGGCCGCCTGGGCCACGGTGGAGGTGCGCGCCACCGCGCCGTGCTGGCAGGGCAGCCCGGACGCAGCCACACCCGGGTAAACACCGAGCGGTGCGGTGTCGAAAACCGCACCGCCCGCGCGTCGTGGTGGGTAGAAGTGCAGGCCGTGGCCGGCGCTTCGCCCTTGTTCAACCGCACCTGCCGGTGCCTGGAGACGCCATGACGATGAACCCTGTCATCCACTTCGAACTGCCTTGCCGCGACCGCGATCGCATCGGGCGCTTTTACGCCAGCGCCTTCGGCTGGAAGCTGCAGCCGCTGGGTCCGGAGATGGGCCACTACACGGTCGTGACCACTGCCGAGCCGCAGGACCCGCCGCCGGCGCCGCCCGGCGCGGTGCCGGGCTGCATCAACGGCGGCTTCTTCGTGGCCTGCGACGAGATGCCCGCGCAACAGCCCGGCATCGTGATCGGGGTGCAGGACCTGCGCGGCGCGATGGAGCGCATCGCCACCGCCGGCGGCACCGTGCTGGGCGAGCCGATGGACATCCCCGGGGTGGGCGCGTACGTGGCCTTTCTCGACACCGAGGGCAACCGCGGCAGTGCATTGCAACCCCTGCCCGGGGAGGATGCGCCATGCGTTTCATGATCCTCGTGCGCGCCACGGCCGACAGCGAGGCTGGCCGCTTTCCGCCCGGCTGCGAGCAGGTCTTCGCCGCCATGGCCGACTACCACCAGCAGCTCGCCCAGGCCGGCGTGCTGCTGGACGGCAGCGGCCTGCAGCCCACGCGCCGCGGCTGGCGTGTGCGCTACGGCGAGGACGGCCAGCGCAGCGTGGTCGATGGCCCGTTCGCCGAGGCCAAGGAGCTGATCGCCGGCTACACCCTGATCCAGGTGGCCAGCCGCGAGGAGGCGCTGGAGTGGAGCCGGCGCTTTCCCAACCCGGTGGGCGAGGGCCGGCCGGCCGAGA
>DAMCAL010000121.1:0-8499 GCA_032059585.1 Burkholderiaceae bacterium | reverse complement strand
TGCCGCGCGCGTCGTGCAGCAGCACCTGGCCGCCGCTGGCGCGCTCGACGCCCGCGGCCAGCCAGCGCGCCGGGGCCGCGGCGATGGCCACCGCGGCCGCGCCCAGGCACAGGCCCGCCACCGCCCAGGCCCAGGGGGCGTGCGCGGTGGTCGGGGAGGGCGTTGAAAGGCGGCGGGACACGGGCGGGCGGGATACGGGCGAAAGGGGCAGGGGCGGGAGGGGCGGGAGCGGCGGGCGTGGCGGAGGCAAGAAGTGCAGGGCGCGGCGTCAGCCCGGGGGCAGCGCCAGCACCAGGGTACCGCTCCACGCCGGGGCGGTGCCGGCGGCGCGGGTCAGGCGGGCCTGCACCGGCACCGCGCGCGCGCCGGAGCGCGCCTGCGCCAGCCAGCGGGCCAGCGCGTCGGGGGGGACGGCCTGCAGCGTGACGCTGGCGTGCTCGCCGCTGACCGTGAGCTGGGCCGCAGGGCCCAGCAACTGCGTGGTGCTGGCACGCAGCGCGGCCAGCGCGCCTTCGCCCTGCGGGCGCGGGGCATCCTGCAGCTGCTGCGCCTCGGCCTGCAGCTGCTGCATGTGGCGCAGCTGCGCGTCCAACGCCGCGTGGCGCGCGGCCGACGTGCGCCACGTCTGCAGCGCCGGCGCGAGCAGCACCCACCACGCCAGCGCCAGGCCGACCAGGGCCGCGGCCGCCAGCACCAGCGTCTGCTCGCGCGCGGCCATGCGCTGCCACTGCGCGCGCAGCGGCGCCGCGGCCTGGCGCCAGGCGGGCAGGGCGCGGGTGTTCATGGCGTGCCCCGCGCGCCGGCCGCCGCCCGCAGCACCAGCGCGCCGGCATCGGTGGCGTGGGCATCGGCCTGCTCGGCCGCCAGGCGCTGCTGCGCCGCGGCGAGTTCGTCGGGCGCCAGGGCGACGCCGCGCAGCACCAGCTCGCCGTCGGCGTACTCGATGGCCGAGGGCACGCGCGCCGGCGGCAGCGCGGCGGCAGCGGCCGCCATCAACGGCTCCAGATCGCGCGGCGAAACGCTGCCCGCGCTCTGGCGCAGACGGGCCAGCTCGCGCTCCATCTGCACCGGGGCGTCCACGACCACCTGCACCTGCGGAAACGTCTGGGTCAGCAGGCTGCGCACGCCGGCCTGCTTGGCCGCGAGCTGTTGCCGGTCGGACCAGGCCCACAGGTTCAGGCCGATGACATGTACCGCCAGGGCCAGCACCAGGCCCCAGCGCGCGGCGCGCCACGACGGCGCCCGCAAAAAAGTGTTGGCAGCCGAGCCGGCGCGGCGCAGCGCGCGGCGCCGGCCGCTGCTGGCCAGGTCGAGCTGGGCCAGGTCCCAGGGGCCGCGCGCGGCGGCCAGCGCCCGCTCGGCGCCGGTTTGCAGCTGCACGGGGCGCGCCAGCAGGCGCTCGGCCAGGGCGGCCACGGCCGGCTCGGCGCGCACCGGCGGCGCAGCGTCGGCGGGCGGGGCGAGGGTGCCCAGGGCCGGCGCGGCGGACAGGGGCAGCACGGCCACCGCCTGCGTCTCGCCCTGGCCGCACAGCACGATCTGCGCATCCTCGGGAGTGCCCACCACGGTGATTTCCGTCTGGCCGCTGGCGGTGGGGCCGGGCGCGAATTCCGGCACCACGCGGTCTGCCGGGTGGCCCGCCGCCTCCAATGCCTGCAGCGCGCCGCGCAGCCAGGCGCGGTCGCACACGGCGACCCAGGCGGGGCTGCCTGCCTGGGCACCCGGGGCCAGCGCGAAATGCAGCGCCACGGGCTCGTCCAGCAGGTGTTCCTCCAGCAGGCCTTCGAGCACCGCCCGCAGTCGCGCAGGCTGGGCCAGCGCGCCGGGCGGCAGCGTCACGCGCTGCCACGACAGTGCGTGCGCCGGTACCAGCGCCACCGTCTCGCCCGCGCGGCCCACGGCCGGCAGCAGCGCCGCCGGTGCACTGTCGTGGCGCGCGACGGCGTGGCCGTCGGGAGACAGGGTGTAGGGGTAGGAGTCGGCGCTCCCTGGCTCGGCCAGGGGCAGGGTGATGACGAGGGTGCTCATGGGGCGCGGGTTGGCGCGGCATTGTAGGTGGCGCCGTCCGCCGGCTCCGCCAGGGGCAGCGCGCCGCGCTCGCGCCAGAGGGTGCGGGCCTCGCCGCGTTGCTTGAACACCAGCGAGCGCTCCTGCACCGTGGTCCCGTCCAGGCGCAGCTGGCCCCGCACCTCGAAGTACTGCGACGCGACCGCGTGCCGGGCCGGGGAGATGGCGCTGTCCCCCGCCGCCGGGCCCAGCAGCCGGGCGGCATCGGCCTCGCTGCGAAAGTGCTGTGCCTCGCGTGCCTGCACCAGCTGCTGCGCCTGGGCCATGCTCAGGCCATCGGCGCTGGCCCACAGCACCAAGGCATCGGCCGTGTTCAGGTTGACCTTGGTGCGCGCCGGCAGCAGCGTGACGTAGGGCGCGAGGCGCGCCACCGTGGCGGGCGGCAGGCCCCACCAGGTCAGCTGGCCAGCGTTCTGGGGCAGCAGCGCGGCGCCGCTGGCCTCGCCCTGCCCGGCCACGGCCTGCACGGTCTGGCGCACCAGCGCATCGAGCTGCTGCGCGGGCAGGCCCAGGTACTCGAACAGCCGGGCGAACTGGCGCTGCGCGGCAGCGTCGACCTCGCCGTCCTGCACCAGGTTGCGCAGGTTCAGCAGCGCCTGCTGGTCGATGATCTGGCCCGACAGAAAAGCGTCTGCGGTATCGGTGGTCGCATCGTCGACCTGCGCCACCCCGCGCTGGGCGGCCAGGAAGGTGGACAGCCGCGCCTCGGCCAGCGGCACGGACCAGGGCTCGGTCAGGTTGTCGGTGCCGTCGCCGCTGCGCGCCAGCGAGTCCTCGCGCAGGATCAGGCGCGACCAGTCCAGTGCGCCGACCAGGATCCACGCCGACTGGATGCGCGCGCGCTCGGCGGCCTCCACCTCGGTGGAGCGCCACTGCTGCCACAGCGCGGCTGCGGCAAAGGTGGCCACCAGCGTCACCGTCAGCATCGCGGCCAGCAGCGCGGCGCCGTACTGCCGGCCGCGCCCCGGGAGCGCCGTGTACCGTTCCCCAGCGGGGGCAGGGTGCTTCACGACTTGCCGCCCCCCACCAGCGGATTGACCCAGTCGCGCGTGAGCGCGCCGGCCAGCGCACCGCCGGCGGGCAGGGTGAGCCGCAGGCGTACCCCCTCGGGGATGCGCGCGGCCGCCTCGCCCGGGCCGCCCACGGTGCGCGGCAGGCTGGCCCCGGTATGGGTCGACAGCGCATTGGCCCAGGCACCGCCGCGAAAGTAAAACAGCTGCCAGTCGGCCAGCGGCAGCAGCACCGTCTCGCTGCGGCGCTCGGCCGCGCCGGGCGTGCGGGCCCACAGCGCGGCCTGCTGCCACGCCTGCTGCCACTCGGCGCGGGTGCGCACCGGCGCCGACTGCCAACGCAGCCACTGCTGCGCGCCCTGCCCGGCGCCGCGCAGCGCCCACGCCACCACCAGCGCGCCTTCCTCGGGGGTGCGTGTGCTGCGGCGCGTCAGGCGCAGCATCTGGCCGTCCCAGGCGATGGGCTCGGTATGTTCGATGGCCTGCACCGCGTCCAGGTCGGCCGACCACTGCGCCAGCACGGTCTGCAGCACCAGCAGCTCGTCGGCGCGGGTGCGCGTGAGCTCCTGCGCGCGCACCATGCCGTCGATGCCGCGCCAGCTCACCAGCGCCAGCAAGGCCATCACCGCAATCGCCACCATCAGTTCGATCAGCGTGAAGCCGCGCGCCCGCACACGCCCCGGCCCACCCGACCCTTTCAATGGCCGCGAAGCAGACCGCACCAGCGCACGCCGTGGATCCGGCTTCGCCAGTCCACCAGCGTCGTCCCCCCCGGGGGGAAAGCCGCGCAGCCGCCCAGGGGGGAACCCATCCTCCAGGCCACGCCAGCGGACGACGTGGACCTGGCTTTGCCAGTCCACCAGCATCGCCCCCCCCCGGGCGGAAGGTGCGAAGCGACGCAGGGGGGGCACCCAGTGCTTCAGGGGGGGCACTTCAGTACCTCCCCACGATCGTGGACACGCGCAGCACCGGCTGGCCGGTGTCGGTGGCGACCTGCGCGTCCACGCGGCGAAACTGCGGGTTGGGCGTGGGCGTGGTGGTCACCGTGACGTTGTAGCGCCGTCCCGCCTGCTCGCACGCGGCGGCCGCGTCGCCGATGGACGGCATCTGCTGCGACAGGCGCACGCGTACCAGCTCGTTTTCGGCGCACAGGTGGGCCAGCACGACATCGGTTTCGCGCTCGGCATTGCGTGCCAGCGCCGAGGTGGCCTGCGCCCCGGCCAGCAGCGCGATGGCGACGATGGCCAGCGCCACCAGCACCTCGACCAGGGTGAAGCCGCGCGCGCCGTGGCCAGCAGGCGCGTTCACGGCAGGGCCTGCGCGGCGAACGGCCGCAGGCCGTCGGTGACCACGGCCAGCGCCCGCCCCGGCTGCGCGCGGTTCACGAGGACCACCTGCTGCGCGCCGATCAACGGCTCGGGACCCAGCCACAGCGCGCCCGCGCCGCCGCGCACACCCGTGGCCGCATCCAGCCAGGGCCGGCGCGCCCCGGCCTCCCCGGGCAGGCCGTCGAAGGCGAACCCACTGGCGTCGCCGCGCCAGCGCACGGCCACGCCCGTGGCACGCGACTGCGCGCGCGCCGCGTCGAGCTGCGCGGCCAGGCGCTCGCCCTCGCGCTGCAGCAGCGTGGCGCCGCCGTCGCGCATCGCCAGCCCCACGCCGGCCGTGGCCAGGGCCATGATGGACAGCACCACCAACAGCTCGAGCAGAGTGAACCCCCCCATGCCGCCGCGCGGCTCCCCCCCTCGCTCGCCGCGCGGAAAGGGGGGCGACGCCAGCGGCCTGGCAACGCCAGATCCGCGGCGCCCGCTGGTCCGGGAGGGCGCGCGCATCATGCGTGGCTCAGCACATCACGCCGCGCCGCGGCCTGCAAAACCAGGGAGCACACGCAGTGCGCGACCGTAGGGGCTGCACAGTTTCGCCGCCGGGCCGCCCCAAGGCGAAACGCGGCCCCCCTGGGGGGCAGGGAGCACACGCAGTGCGCGACCGTGGGGGCCACAGTTCACTGCCAGCTGCCGATGTCGGCGTCCTTGCCCTCGCCGCCGGACTGGCCATCGGCGCCGAAGCTCATCACGTCCACCTCGCCCTTGATGCCCGGGTTCAGATACTGGTAGGGGCGGCCCCACGGGTCGGCGGGAAGCTTTTCCAGGTAAGGGCGCCAGTTGCCCGGAATCGGCCCGCTGGTGGGCTTGGCGATCAGCGCCTGCAGGCCCTGCTCGCCGGTGGGGTAGCGCTGGTTGTCCAGCCGGTAGAGTTTCAGCGCCTGCATGATGTTGGTCACGTCGGTGCGCGCCGCGGTGCTGCGCGCGTCGTCGGCGCGGTCGAGCACGTTGGGCACGATCAGCGCGGCCAGCACGCCGATGATGACCAGCACCACCATCAGTTCGATCAGGGTGAAGCCGGCGCGGGCGCGGCGCAGCAGGGGACGGCGAAGGGCAGGGATGGGCATCGGGCAATGATAAATAATCGGGCGATGGCCACACACGCATTGCGCAACCCCTGGGCGCCCCGACTGGCAACCCTTGCCCTGTGGGCGCTGGCCGGTGCCGGCGCACTGTACTGGGCGCTGGCGCTGTCCCCGCGCGCCGAGGGGCCGGCGCCGGTGGCCGCCCCGCAGGCCCCCGCCGTCGATCCGCAGGCCGTGGCGCGCCTGCTGGGGGCCGGGGCAGAGGCGTCTGCGGGCGACGCGGCGCCCGCGCCGCAGGCACCTGCCCGGTTTCGGCTGCTGGGCGTGCTGTCGGGCACCGCCAGCGGCGGGGGCGCGGCGTTGATCGCCGTGGACGGCAAGCCGGCCAAGCCGTTTCGCCTGGGCGCCGAGGTGGAGCCGGGGCTGGTGGTGCAGTCGCTGTCGCGCCGCGAGGTGCACCTGGGCCCGCCGGGCGGCGCGCCAGCCGCGATGACGCTGCAGGTGCCGCTCAAGCCGTAGGCGCCAGCGGCACCACGGTCCAGGCGCCGTAGCCCGGTGCCGGCACCGGCCACGTCGCCGCGCTCGGCGGCCGGCAGCGTCCTTCGGCCTGCAGCCACGCCACGCAACGGGCCACGCCGGCGTGCGTGATCCAGACCACGTCCGCGCCGGTGGCGCGCGCCAGGGCGGCTGCCTCGTCCCAGGCCTGCGCCACGCGCGCCAGCATGGCCGCCAGCGGCTCGCCGCCGCCCGGTGCCTGCGTGGCCAGGCGCGCCGCCCAGCCGTCCAGTTCGGCGCGGTCGATGGCGTCCCAGGCGCGGCCTTCCCAGGCGCCGAAGTCCAGCTCGGCGATGCGCGGCTCAGGTTGCGAAGCCAATTCGGGCCGCAGTGCTTGCAGGGCCAGCGCCAGATGCTCACATCTTTGTAGCGGAGAGTGGCGCACGCCAGCGACCTGGACCGGCAGCACCTGGGCCAGCGCGCGGGCAGCGGTTTCGGTGGCGGCGGGCCGGGCGGGGACATCCCATCGCCCGTAGCACACGCCGGGCGCGACCTCGGGCTGCGCATGGCGCGCCAGCCACAGGCGTGGCCCGGCGGGCGCGGCGCTCATGCCGCCTGCTGCGCCAGCGCCACCGCCGCGCCCAGGTAAAAGCCCAGCTCCGCGACCTGCTGCGACGCCCCCAGGCAGTCGCCGGTGAAGCCGCCCAGGCGCCGGGCGAAACGCCGGTGCAGCCACGCGGCGCCGGCGGCGCTGGCCAGCAGCGCGGCCGCCAGCGCCGCCAGGCCCAGGGTGCTGCCGACCAGCACCAGGGCCGGGAGGCACCACGCGAGCGCCGCCGCGAGCGAACGCGCCGAGATGCGGTCCGCGAGCGGTTTGCTTTTGGAGGTGGCGTGCTCGCCCACGTGCGGCAGCAGCCGGATGGTGAGCAGCGGCCACAGCCGCGACAGGGGATGGGCCCCGGCCATGGCCAGCAGCGCCACCGCCAGGCCGTGCCCGGCCAGCTGCGCCAGCAGCGCCACCTTGGTGGCCAGCGCCAGCACCAGCGCCATGGCCCCGAAGGCGCCGATGCGCGAGTCCTTCATGATCTCCAGCGCCCGCTCGGCCGTGTAGCCACCGCCCAGCCCGTCGGCCACGTCGGCCAGGCCGTCCTCGTGGAAGCCGCCGGTCATGACCACCGTGGCGGCGGTGGACAGCACGGCCGCCACCACGCCTGCGAGCAGCCCGCCGGCCAGCGCCACGTGCACCGCCGCGAACACTGCCACCGCCACCAGCGCCACCAGCCAGCCCACGCCCGGAAAGTGTCCGCCGGCCGCCCGCAGCATCACCGGCGTGTAGCCGACCCACGCCGCCAGTCGCCCGGTGACCGGCACGCGCGTGAAGAACTGCACGGCCAGCAGGTAGTGGCGCAGCGCCTGCATCGCCTATGCTATAAAAAATATAGCTTCCAGCGCTGATGGGACAAGCGCTGGAGGCCGATTTGGCCTGAAAAATCAGCCATGGGCCTGCAGGAACATTCGGTAGGCCGGGTTGCGCGTTTCCTCGGCGTGCGGGTAGCCCAGCGTCTGCAGGAAGGCGTCGAACGCGGCCGCGTCGCCCGGCGGCACCTGCATGCCCACCAGGATGCGGCCGTAGTCCGCGCCCTGGTTGCGGTAGTGGAACAGCGAGATGTTCCAGGTGGGCTGCATCAGGCTCAGGAACTTGAACAGCGCCCCTGGCCGCTCGGGAAAGGTGAAGCGCATCAGACGCTCGTCGCGCGCCAGCGGCGAGTGCCCGCCGACCAGGTGGCGCAGGTGCTCCTTGGCCAGCTCGTCGTGCGTCAGGTCCAGCGCGGCGAACCCGGCCTTCTGGAAGTTGCGCGCGATCTTTTCCGACTCGCCCCGGCCGTGCGTGGACAGGCCGACGAACACGTGCGCGCGCTGCTCCTCGCTGATGCGGTAGTTGAACTCGGTGACGCTGCGCGGCCCGCCCGGCAGTGCACCGACCACCTCGCAAAAGCGCCGGAAGGACCCGCGCTCCTCGGGAATGGTCACGGCGAACAGGGCTTCGCGCTCCTCGCCCATCTCGGCGCGCTCGGCCACGAAGCGCAGCCGGTCGAAATTCATGTTGGCGCCGCACAGGATGGCGGCGTAGGTCTCGCCGCGCGTCTTGTGCGTGGCCACGTACTGCTTGATGGCGGCCACCGCCAGCGCTCCGGCGGGCTCGACGATGCTGCGCGTGTCCACGAACACGTCCTTGATGGCGGCGCACACGGCGTCGGTGTCCACCAGGATGAACTCATCCACCAGGTCGTGGGCCACGCGGAAGGTCTCCTCGCCCACCAGCTTCACCGCCGTGCCGTCGGAAAACAGGCCCACGTCGGGTAACTGCACGCGCTGGTGCGCGCGCACCGACTGCGCCATGGCGTCCGAGTCGTTCATCTGCACGCCGATGACGCGGATCTCCGGGCGCACCGCCTTGATGTAGTTGGCCACGCCCGAGATCAGCCCGCCGCCGCCGATGGCCACGAACACGGCGTCCAG
>DAMCAL010000120.1:0-8555 GCA_032059585.1 Burkholderiaceae bacterium | reverse complement strand
GCGACCGCTTCATCGAGATCTGGAACCACGTGTTCATGCAGTTCGACATGAAGGAGGACGGCAGCGTGGTGCCGCTGCCCGCGCCCTGCGTGGACACCGGCATGGGCCTCGAGCGCCTGGCCGCCATCCTGCAGCACGTGCACAGCAACTACGAGATCGACCTCTTCGAGGCGCTGATCCACGCTGCCGGCCGCGAGACCGGCACGGCCGACCTGGCCAACCCGTCTTTGAAGGTGATCGCCGACCACATCCGCGCCACCGCCTTCCTGGTCGCCGACGGTGTCATCCCCAGCAACGAGGGCCGCGGCTACGTGCAGCGGCGCATCATCCGCCGCGCCATCCGCCACGGCTACAAGCTGGGCCAGAAAACGCCCTTCTTCCACAAGCTGGTCGCCGACCTGGTCGCGCAGATGGGCGATGCCTACCCCAAGCTGCGCGAGCAGCAGGAGCGCATCACCGAGGTGCTGCGCGTGGAGGAAGAGCGCTTCTTCGAGACGTTGGCCCACGGCATGGAGATCCTGGACGCGGCCCTGGCCGGCGGCGCCAAGCAGCTGCCCGGCGACGTCGCCTTCAAGCTGCACGACACCTATGGCTTTCCGCTGGACCTGACGCAGGACGTGGCGCGCGAGCGCGGCGTGGAAGTGGACAGCGCCGCCTTCGACGCCGCCATGCAGCGCCAGAAGACCCAGGCCCGGGCGGCGGGCAAGTTCAAGATGGACCGCGCGTTGGAGTACGCCGGCGCCGGCCACCAGTTCACCGGCTATGACTGCCTGGAAGAGGGCGCGCAGGTCGTCGCGCTGTACCACGAGGGTACGCCGGTGCAGGAGCTGCGCGAGGGCCAAAGCGGCGTGGTGGTGCTGTCGAGCACCCCTTTCTACGCCGAGTCCGGTGGCCAGGTGGGCGACCAGGGGGTGCTGATCGCAGAAGGCGTGCAGTTCGGCGTGAGCGACACGCAGAAGATCCGCGCCGACGTCTTCGGCCACCACGGCACGCAAACGCAAGGCGTGCTGCGCGTGGGCGACCAGGTCACCGCGCGTGTCGACGCCGCCCTGCGCGCCGCCACCGTGCGCAACCACAGCGCCACGCACCTGATGCACAAGGCGCTGCGCGAGGTGCTGGGCGGGCACGTGCAGCAAAAGGGCTCGCTGGTCAACGACGAGCGCACGCGCTTCGACTTCACGCACAACGCACCGCTCTCCGATGCCCAGATCACCGAGATCGAGCGCCTGGTGAACGAGGAGATCCTGGCCAACCAGAGCACGCAGGCGCGGGTGATGGACATCGACTCGGCGCAGAAAACCGGCGCGGTGATGCTGTTCGGCGAGAAGTACGGCGAGACCGTGCGCGTGCTGGACATCGGCACCAGCCGCGAGCTGTGCGGCGGCACCCACGTATCGCGCACCGGTGACATCGGCCTGTTCAAGATCGTCGCCGAAGGTGGCGTGGCCGCCGGCGTGCGCCGGGTCGAGGCCATCACGGGCAGCCATGCGCTGGCCTACGTGCAGCAGCTCGAATCGACCCTGGAGGCAGCCGCCGCCACGCTCAAGGCGCCGCTGGCCGAGGTGCAGCCGCGCCTGGCACAGGTGCTGGAGCAGGTGCGCAGCCTGGAAAAGGAACTGGCCGCGCTCAAGGGGCGGCTGGCGGCCTCGCAGGGCGACGAACTGGTCGGGCAGGCGGTCGATGTGAAGGGCCTGAAGGTGCTGGCGGCGCAACTGCCGGGCGCCGACGCGCGGGCCCTGCGCGAGACCATGGACAAGCTCAAGGACAAGCTCAAGACCGCCGCCATCGTGCTGGCCGCCGTCGATGGCGACCGCGTGCAACTGGCCGCCGGCGTGACGGCCGACAGCGTGGGCCGCGTGAAAGCCGGCGAGCTGGTGAACTTCGTTGCGTCGCAGGTCGGCGGCAAGGGCGGCGGCAAGCCCGACATGGCCATGGCCGGCGGCACCGACGCGGCGGCGCTGCCGCAGGCGCTGGCGTCGGTCGCCGGCTGGGTGGGCGAGCGCGCCTGACGGTGCGCAACCGGCGCGGATCCTGAACCCGCACAGGGCCGCGCTTGTGTGAAGGCTCTTGCGCCTGCACCCCCGGTGCGGGATGACGGCTGGTGCGCGGTAGCTGCTGGCGCGAGCTGCCTGGGCCGCGCCGTGCGGCGGCGCTGCCGCGCCAGCGTCCGTTAGAACAGCTCGACTTCCTCGTGCGCGACCTTCTGGGCCAGCGCGCCGCTGTGCACCAGGTCGTCGTAATAGCACACGCGGTTGCGGCCGTTTTCCTTGGCGTAGTACAGCGCCTGGTCGGCGCGGCCCAGGATCTCGATGGGCGCGCCGCCATGCGCCGCCGCGAAACCGATGCTCACGGTGATGTTGCCGATCTGCGGAAAGTCGTGCGCCTGGATCGCGGTGCGCAGCCGGTCCATGGCGTGGCGTGCCTGCTCCAGCGTGGTTTGGCGCAGCAGCACTACGAACTCCTCGCCTCCGAAGCGGAAGATGCGGTCCTGGCTGCGGAACTGGTTGCGCAGCCGGTTGGCCACGAGGATCAGCACCTCGTCGCCGTACAGGTGGCCGAAGCGGTCGTTGACCAGCTTGAAATGGTCGATGTCCACCACCGCCAGCCAGTTGCCCGGCTGCGCCGGGTCGCGCTGCGCCGCCTCCACGGCGTCGGACTGGCGGGCGAACTGCTCGTCAAAGGTCTTGCGGTTGAGCAGGCCGGTGAGGGCGTCGCGCTCGCTGTAGTCCAGCAGGCTCTGGTAATTCTGATAGACGAGGTAGACGGCGGTGATCACGTCGCGCTGGTGGCGGCTCAGGCGGCGCGGCTGCGCCACCTCGATGCAGGTGTGGGCGCGCTCGCCCAGCCACACCGGCAGCCACAGCACGGACTGTCCGCTCTCGTCGCGCTCCGCGCTGCGCGCGCTGTCGGCGATGCAGCGCGCCAGCTCCGGCATATCGGCCAGTGACACTGCCTGCGGGTCTTCCACCGCGTCGAAGGTGCTGGTGACGATCTGCCCCTTCTCGCTCCAGCTGCGCGGGCGCAGCATGGTCTGGCCGCCGCGGCAGGCGGGAAACAGCTCCAGTGCCCGCACCTTCATGTCGCGTCCCTGCTGCAGCAGCGTGGACAGCACCGACACCTCCAGCCGCAGGTGGTCGCGGTGGGCCGTCATCTCGGCCAGGTTCTGCAGCAGGGGTTTCATCACATGTGAATCTCAAAGAGGGACATGGGTGCAGGGACGGACGGGGGCGGTTGGCGCAGGCGGTCAGCGCTCCGCGCGCCGGCGAAACACCAAGTCCCACACGCCGTGGCCCAGCCGCAGGCCGCGGTTCTCGAACTTCGTCAGCGGCCGGTAGTCGGGCTTGGGCGCGTAGCCCTCGGCGGTGTTGGCCAGCAGCGGCTCGCCTGACAGCACCTGCAGCATCTGCTCGGCGTAGGGCTGCCAGTCGGTGGCGCAGTGCAGGTAGCCGCCCGGCTTGAGGCGCGAGGCCAGCTTGGCCACCAGCGGCGGCTGGATCAGCCGGCGCTTGTTGTGGCGCGTCTTGTGCCAGGGGTCAGGAAAGAAGATGTGCACCCCGTCCAGCGATTGCGGCGTCAGCATGTGCTCCAGCACTTCCACGGCGTCGTGCTGCAGGATGCGGATGTTGGTCAGGTCGAACTCGCCGATGCGCTTGAGCAGGGCGCCCACGCCGGGCTCGTGCACCTCGCAGCACAGGAAGTTGTCCGCAGGCCGCACCTGCGCGATGTGCGCGGTGGCCTCGCCCATGCCAAAGCCGATCTCCAGCACCAGCGGAGCGGCACGGCCGAATGCCGCTTGCGCGTCCAGCGGGCGCGGCGCGTAGTCCAGCACGAAGCGCGGGCCCAGGTCTTCGAGCGCCTTGGCCTGGCCGGTGGTGGTGCGGCCGGCGCGGCGCACATAGCTTTTGATGCCCTTGGGGTGGGCGACGCCGGCGGGCGCGCGCGGCGCGGCAGCGGGAAAGGGATGGGCGGAATCGGTCACGGGCCCGGATTGTAGGTGCCCGCCCAGGCCCGCACCCATAGGGCAAGTACGGCCGGCAAAGGTTGATCTGCAGCAGGCGCGGGCAGGCCGAGCACCTGCGCGGCGTGCGCCAGCGCCGCCAGCGGTTGCGCGGTGTCGAGGGGTGCAGCGCCATGCTGCTTGGACAATTTCTCTCCGTCCGCCCCCCGCACCAGAGGCGTGTGCAGGTAGCGCGGCGTGGGCACGCCGAGGGCGGACTGCAGCAGCATCTGGCGCGGTGTGTTGTCCGTCAGGTCTTCGCCGCGCACGATGTGGGTGATGCCCTGGTCGGCATCGTCCACCACCACCGCCAGTTGGTACGACCACAAACCGTCGCCTCGGCGCAACACAAAATCCCCGACCTGCGCCGCGACGTCCTGCCACTGGGCGCCCAGGCGTCGGTCGTGCCAGTACACGCCGTCTCTAGCTATCAAAGATATAGCTGCCAGCGCTTGACCAGCAAGCGCTGGAGCCCGATTCGACTGGTATTTTGCCGTGTGGAAGCGCCAGGCCCGTGCCGGCCGTCCGCCCAACCCGGCGCGGCAGGTGCCGGGGTAGGGGCGCTCGCCATGGCGCTCGTGCACCACGCCTCGCGCGGCCAGGGCCGCGTCGATGTCACGCCGGCTGCAGGCGCAGGGGTAGGCCAGGCCGCGCGCGACGCACGTGTCCAGCGCGCGCTGGTAGTGCGCGCCGCGGGTGGACTGCAACAGCGGCGGCTCGTCGGGCAGCAGGTGGCAGGCCGCCAGTTGCGCCAGGATGCGCTCGGTGGCACCCGGCGGGCAGCGGGGCGTGTCCACGTCCTCGATGCGCACCAGCCAGCGCCCGCCCGCCGCGCGCGCGTCCAGCCAGCTGGCGAGTGCCGCCACCAGCGAGCCGGCGTGCAGCGGGCCGGTGGGCGAGGGCGCGAAACGGCCGACGTATGGCAAGCCTGCTCAGGTCAGGTCAGATCAGATCGCCGCCAGGGCCAGCGACAGGCCGGAGACGAACGCGTCCTCCAGCCGGTGGCCCAGGCACCAGTCGCCGCAGGCGCCCAAGCCGGTGGCCGGGTCCCACACGAAGGGCTGGCCGAGCGCGCTTTGCGTTTGCGCGTGCTGCCAGCAGCGCACCTGGGCGTCCGTGGGTGCGGCGTGGATGCCGGTCACTTCGGCAAAGGCCCGGGTGAGCTTGGCGCGGATGCGCGCATGGTCGTCCTGCAGATGCTCGCGCGACCAGGCGGGCGAGGCCTGCACCGTCCAGCGCTCGATCTGCCCGCGCCCCGGCTTGCTCGATTCGCGCGCCAGCCAGGCCACGCGGTGGTGCGTGCTGCGCGCGGCGTTCCACTGGGGGCCCAGCGTCACCAGGCCCGGGCGCACGGCCTGGGCGAACGCCAGCATCAGCGTCCAGCAGGGGGCGATCTGCACGTCCGCCAGCGCTTCGCCCCAGGTGGGCGCCACGGCGCATTCGGCCAGCAGGCTCTGCGTCAGCGGGGCGGGCAGGGCGAACACGACCCCGTCGAAGCCGGCTAGCGTGCGCGTGCCGCCATCGACCGACTCGGTGCGCAACTGCCAGCCGTGCGGGCGCACCGCGTCGCGCTCGATGTGCGTGACGCAGGTGTGGGTGAGCAGCCGGCCGTCCTGCGCCAGCGGCTCGGCCCAGGCCTGCACCAGCGCGTCCATGGTCGGAGTGGCCACCCAGTGCGCCTCGCCGGGCGGCGGCGCGGCCGCGGCGACACGGCCGCCCGGGTCCAGCACGCGCACCGTGCTGGCGCTCCAGCGGCGGGCAAGGCCAGGCACGGTCTCCAGCGCCAGCGCGAAGCGCTCGTCGCGCACGGTGAAGTACTGCGCGCCGGCGTCGAAGCTGCCGTAGGCCGTGTCCAGCGAGCAGGTGCGCCCGCCGGCGCGCGGCTGCTTTTCGATCAGGGTGACGTCGTGCCCGGCCTGCGCCAGCGTGCGCGCGCAGGCCACGCCTGCCATGCCGGCGCCCACCACCGCGAAGCGGCGCGGGCCCGAAGAAACGGGGGAGGTGGACACGGGGGAACGGTCGTCGGTCATGGGCGGGCCTTCGCGCTGCAGTGGCGGCCCCGCGCGCAGGGAAAGATGGCGGGGCCCATGGGCTGCCTACTCTACACGGGCGCGGCGCGCCTGGCGTTCAGGCCGGGTGGTTTTCCAGCAAGGCAGCGCGCGTGGCGCTGCTGCTGAGCTGCGCCAGCCACCAGCGCAGCGCGCGCCCCTGGCGCGCCGGGTCGGCCTCGCGCCAGGCGTAGGCGATCTGGATGTTGCGCACGGGGCGGGCCACGCGCCGCACGACCAGGTGCCCGGCCTGCACGTGCGGGCGCACCATGGCCTCGGGCAAGAAGCCGCAGCCCAGGCCGCGCAGCTGCGCCTGCACCTTGGCGCGCATGTTCTCGACGGTGAACACGTCCTGCCCGGGCAGGATGCCCATGGAGATATTGCTGCGCCGGGCGGAGTCGGCCACGGCCACCAGCCGGTGGACGCGCAGCGTGGCGTCGCTCAGCGGCTCGGGCAGCGCCGCCAGCGGGTGGTGCGGCGCCATGGCCAGCACGAACTGCACCTCACCCAGCGGCTCGGCCTGCAGCCCGGCCACGTGCAGGGACGGCAGCGACACGCCGATCGCCAAGTCCGCCTCGCCCAGCGCCAGCGCCTCCAGCGATCCGCTGAGGATGGCGTCGCGCCACTTCACGCGCGTGGGCGGCGCCAGCGCGTAGAACGCCTCCACCAGCTCCAGCACCGTCACGGGCGAGACCACGCCGTCGACGGACAGGGTGAACTGCGCCTCCCAGCCGGTGGCCACCCGGCGCACGCGCTGGGCGACCGCTTCGGCGTCCTCCAGCAGCCGCGCGCCCTCGCGCAGCAGCGCCAGGCCCGCCTGGGTCGGGCGCGCCTGGCGCGCGCCGCGGTCGAACAGCAGCACGTCCAGCGCCTCTTCGATCTGGCGCACGCGGTAGGTCAGCGCGCTGGGCACCAGCCCGAGCTGGCGCGCCGCCGCGGCGAAACTGCCGGTGTCGGCAATGCTCTGCAGCAGGGCCAGGTTGTCAGGCGACAGGGCGTTGCGGGGCGGTTGCATGGTGCGGCGGGGGCAGCTTCAAAAGCGTTGAATGATGCCTTCAACGGCGGGCTTTTCGCGCACCCGCGCCAGCCCTACCATGGCGGCTTCCCCATTCGCAGGAAGGGCCACTCCATGATCACCGTTCGCCCCTCGCACGAGCGCGGCCAGGCCGACCACGGCTGGCTGCAGTCGCAACACAGCTTTTCGTTCGCCGACTACCACGACCCGTTGCACATGGGCTGGGGCAACCTGCGCGTGATCAACGAGGACCGGGTCGCGCCGGGTAAGGGCTTCGGCACGCACGGGCACCGCGACATGGAGATCGTCAGCTACGTGCTGTCGGGCTCTCTGGCGCACCGTGACAGCATGGGCAACGTGGAGACCATCCCCGCCGGTGACGTGCAGCGCATGAGCGCCGGCTCGGGCGTCACGCACAGCGAGTTCAACCCGTCGCCTGACACGCCCGTCCACTTCCTGCAGATCTGGCTGCTGCCGGACCGCCGCGCCATCGCGCCGGACTACGAGCAGGCCAGCCTGGCCGAAGCCGACCGGCGCGGACGGCTGCAGCGCATCGCGGCGCCGCCGGGCGCTGGCGGCGCGGTGGCGATGCAGGCCGACGCGACGATCTACGCGGGCCTGTTCGATGGCGACGAGCAGGCGCGCCTGGCGCTGGAGCCCGAGCGCAAGGGCTATGTGCACATGGTGCGCGGCAGCATCCAGGCCAACGGGCAGATCCTGCAGGCCGGCGACGCGCTGCTGCTGGAAGGCGAGGCGCAGGTGGAGCTGGCCCATGGCCGCAGCGCCGAGGTGCTGGTGTTCGACCTGGCGCCTTGAGCTGCAACCCAAGATTTGCTATTGAAACGCTAGCTGGTGGCGCTTGCCTGGCAAGCGCTGGGGGCCGATTTCTCTTCGAAACGCTGCCACTGCCCGTCCAGCCGCCGCTCCTGCGGCAAAAAGCGCGCCTTGTAGTCCATCTTGGGGCTTTGCCCGATCCAGTAGCCAAGGTACACGTGCGGCAGCCCCAGCGCCCGCGCCTGCTGGATCTGCCAAAGCACGTTGTAGGTGCCGTAGCTGGCGCGGTCCTGCGGTTCGTAGAAGGTGTAGACGGCCGACAACCCATCGTCCAGCACGTCCAGGATCGACACCATCTTCAGCACGCCGCCTTCGCCCTCGCGCTCGGGCGGCTCGCGGAATTCCACCAAGCGCGAGTTCACGCGGCTTTGCAGCAGGAACTGCGTGTACTGGTCGATGCTGTCGTGGTCCATGCCGCCGCCGGCGTGCCGCGCCATCTGGTAGCGCAGGTACAGATGGTAGTGCTCAGGCATGTAGCACAGGCGCAGCACGCGCGCCTGCAGAGCGGCGTGGCGCCGTTCGGCCCTTCGCTGGCTGCGGTCGGGCCGAAACTCCTGCGCCAGAACGCGCAGCGGCACGCAGGCCTGGCAGCCGTCGCAATGCGGCCGGTAGGTGAACATGCCGCTGCGCCGAAAGCCCTGCGCCACCAGTTCCGAATAGA
>DAMCAL010000119.1:0-8627 GCA_032059585.1 Burkholderiaceae bacterium | reverse complement strand
ACCACTTCCAGCAGGCGGACACCGGCACCAAGATGATCCACCTGGGCAAGAACACGACCAGCCGCATCGTCTCCAAGGGCATCAGCGCCGGCCACGCGCACAACAGCTACCGGGGCCTGGTGCGCATCAACCCGGGCGCGCAGGGAGCGCGCAACCACACGCAGTGCGACTCGCTGCTGATCGGGCCGGACTGCGGCGCGCACACCTTTCCCTACGTGGACACCGCCCGCGACGACGCCGTGGTCGAACACGAGGCGACGACCACGCGCATTTCCGAGGAGCGCCTGTTCTATTGCCAGCAGCGGGGCATCGACGCGGCGGAAGCCACGGCGCTGATCGTCGGCGGCTTTTGCCAGGCGGTGCTGCAGGAGCTGCCGATGGAGTTCGCGCTGGAAGCCAAGGCGCTGCTCGCCGTGTCCCTCGAAGGTGCGGTGGGTTGAGCGTGAAAAACGGCTCCAGCGCTTGCCAGTCAAGCGCGAGCAGCTATCAATTTTGAAGGAACCACGATGACCACATCCCCTCCCCTGCTGCAGGTGCGCGACCTGGCGGTGCAGATCGGCGAGCGCAGCGTCCTGCAGTCCGTGACGCTGGACCTGCATGCCGGTGCGCTGGTCGTGCTGATGGGCGCCAACGGCAGCGGCAAGAGCACGCTGGGCATGGCGCTGGCGGGCCACCCGTCCTACCGGGTCACCGCCGGGGCGGCGCACCTGGACGGGCAAGACCTGCTCGCACTGCCTGCGCACGAGCGGGCGCGCGCCGGGCTGTTCGTGTCCTTCCAGTCGCCGCCGGACATTCCCGGCGTGAAGAACAATCTGTTCATCCGCACCGCCCTCAACGCGGTGCAGGAGTCGCGCGGCGAGCCGGCTGTGGATGCGTTCGACTTCCTGGCGCGCGCCAAGCAGGCCGCCGGCACGCTGGGCCTGCCCGAGGCGATGCTGGCGCGGCCGGTGAACGAGGGCTTTTCCGGCGGCGAGCGCAAGCGCAACGAACTGCTGCAACTCGCCGTGCTGCAGCCGCGTGTGGCGCTGCTCGACGAGATCGATTCCGGCCTGGACGTGGACGGCGTGCGCGCGGTGCTGGGCCTGGTGCAGCGCCTGCGCGCCCAGGGTACGGCGTTTGTCGTCGTCTCGCACTACCTGTCGATGATCGAGCAGCTGCAGCCCGACGCCGTGCTGCGGCTGGACGAGGGTCGCATCGCCGAGCGCGGAGGTGTGGAGCTGGCGCGCGGCATCGCCCGCACCGGTTTCGCCCGGTCGCTCGACACTGCGAAAGCCTGAGCCATGGTGGATACCGCACACCCCGAACAGCTCGCCGCGCGCGCGCACCTTGAGCGCCATGGCTGGATCCTGGGCCGGCGCAGCGAAGCCTTCCGCCACCTGCCGCCGCCAGCCGCCGCACGGTGGCTGGACGATACGGGCGACGCCGCCGCGCCCGGCGCCGGATGGACGCTCACTCCGTCCATCCCGGCGCACGTGACCGTGCGACACCTCAATGCGCTGGACACGGGCGAACGCGCGCAGCTCCTGGCAGGCCTGCCCGCGCCGGGCGACGGCGAGGCCGCGCCCTTCGCCTGGGCCCACCGCGCACTGTGCCGCGAAGGCCTGCGCCTGGCGGTGCAGGCACCGGGCGGCGCCGCCGCCACACCACTTCACCTGCACCACCACAGCTGCGCCACCGCGCAAGCGCCCCTCGTGGTGCTCGACGTGGAGGCCGGCGCGCACTGCGTGCTGCTGGAGACGCACAGCTTCGCGCCGGCTGGGGCGCAGAACCTGCAGTTGCACATCCACCTCGCCCCAGGCGCCCGCCTGCACCACCTGCGCGTGGTGGGAGCCGGCGCGCAGGACCGCATCGCGCACCACTGGCGTGCCACGCTCGGCGCAGGCGCGCAGTACCGCCAGGCCACGGTGGCCACCGCCGGTGGCTACCACCTGCAGCGCGGCACGCTGGAGTTGCAAGGCCCGGGCGCCCAGGCGCACACCGCCGCCCTGCTGCTCGCCGGGCCTGCAGGACAGGTGGACCAGCAGACCTGGACGCGCATGGACGCGCCGCGCACCACCAGCACGGTGGAAACGCTCGCCCTGGCGCAGGGCGGCTCCCACGCGGTGGCCAACGCGCACACGCGCATCGCGCCGGGCGCCGACGAAGCCAGCGTGCACCAGCGCCTGACGGGCATCCCCCTGGGCGGCCACCCGCGGCTGGTGCTGCGGCCGCACCTGGAAATCCTGCACGACAACGTGCGGGCGGCGCACGGCGCCACCTGGGGCGCACTGCCCGAGGACGCGCTGTTCTACGCGCGCCAGCGCGGTCTGTCCGACGCGGGGGCGCGCGCACTGATCATCGAAGGCATGGCCCGCGCGCTGCTGGAGCGCGCCCTGGGCGACGGCCCGGACGGCACCGGCCTGCTGGCACCGTGGCTGGCGCAGGGCTGGCTGGGCGGCGCCATCGCGGCGCAGTTGCAGGCAAGCGGGGAGGCGCACCGTGGGTGAAGCGCATCCCTTCCTGCACCGCACGGCCTTGCCCGTGGCTGCGCTGCGGGGCGACTATCCCCTGCTCCATGACAACGTGAACGGCCACCCGCTGGCCTACCTGGACAACGCCGCCACGACGCACATGCCCCGGCAGGTGCACGAGGCGATGCAGCGCTTCGAGCAGCACGCGCGCTCCAACATCCACCGCGGCGTGCACACGCTGAGCCAGCGGGCGACGGACGCGTTCGAGGCTGCGCGCGCCACCCTCAAACACTTCGCCGGCGCCACCGCCGGGCACGAACTCGTCTTCACCAGCGGCACCACCGAGGCGTTGAACCTCGTCGCCCAGGGGCTGTGGGCGGGCGGGCCCGGCCACGCCTGGCTGCGCCCCGGCGACCGCATCGTCGTGAGCGGCCTGGAGCACCATGCCAACCTGATCCCGTGGCAGCACGCGGCGCGCATGAGTGGCGCGCAGCTGGTGGTTTTGCGGCCCGACGCGCAAGGCCGCGTGCACGTGCGCGACCTGCAGCCGCTGCTGACCCCTGCGGTGCGGGTCTTCGCCATCACGGCGGGCGCCAACGCCACGGGCGAGCGCCCACCCTACGAGGAGATGCTGGCCCTGGCGGCGAGCGCAGGAGCGCTCACGGTGCTCGACGCGGCGCAGGCCGCGGGCCATGCCCTGCCCGACCTGTCGCGGCTGGACTGCGACTTCATGGCTTTTTCGGGCCACAAGATGCAAGGCCCGCTGGGAATCGGCGCACTGGTGGGCAGGCGCGCCGCACTCGAGCGCCTGCACCCCCTGCGCCTGGGCGGCGACATGGTCGACTGGGTGCGTTACGACGACGCAGGCTTTGCCGCGCTGCCGGCCCGGCTGGAGGGCGGCACGCCGAACGTGGCCGGCGCTGTCGGCATGGCGGCGGCGGCGCGCTACATCGACGGTGTGGGCCGCGGCGCCATTGGCGCGCATGTGCAGGCGCTGCGTGCGCAGGCCCTGGCGGGCCTGTCGGCGCTGGACGGCGTCACCGTGCTCGCGCCGCACGCCACGCAGTCGGCCCTGGTGTCGTTCGTCTGCCGTGGGGTCCACCCGCACGACATCGGCACCCTGCTGGACGAGCGCGGCATCGCGGTGCGCACCGGCCACCACTGCGCGCAGCCGCTGCTGGAGCACCTGGGGCTGGGGCCCACCACGCGCGCGTCGTTTGCGCTGTACAACACGCCCGCCGAGGTCGACCGCCTGGTCGCCGGCGTGGCCCATGCGCTGGAGAAACTGCGATGAACGAGATAGGCAACGCCGAGCTGGACCTGTACCAGGAGGTGGTGCTGGAGCACAAGCGGTCGCCCCGCAATTTCGGTGCCCTGCACCACCCCACGCACCGGGCCGAGGGCACCAATCCGTCGTGCGGCGACCAGATCGCGGTGGCGGTGGAACTGGCGGGCGACGTGGTGCGCGACATCCGCTTCACGGGCCAGGGCTGCGCGATCTGCATGGCCTCGACTTCGATGATGACCGAGGCTGTCAAAGGCCGCGAGCGGGCGCACGCACAGGCCCTGCACCAACACTTCCGTGCAGTGCTCACGGGCGAGGATGTGCCCGCTGAACCGGACCTGGGTAAGCTGGTCAGCCTGGCCGGCGTGCGCCGCTACCCCAGCCGCATCAAGTGTGCATTGCTGGGCTGGCACGCCCTGATGCACGCCATTGCCCAAAACCCTGCAGAGGAACACCAGCCATGACCCACCGCCGCCACCGCGAAGACGTGCTGGTGCGCCGCAGCGTGACCGTGGAGACCATCCCCAGCGGGGAAACGGTCGCGCTGGAGGCCGGCCAACTCGCACAGATCACCCAGGCGCTGGGGGGCTCATTCACGCTGCTGGTCGAGGGGCAGCTCATGCGCCTCAAGGGCCAGGACGCCGATGCCATCGGCAAGCCGCTGCCCCAGGCCGTGGCAGTGCCCGACAACGTCCGGGAGGCGGACCTGGAACCGCTGGTCTGGCAGACGCTGTCGACCTGCTACGACCCCGAGATTCCCGTCAACATCGTGGACCTGGGCCTGGTCTACCGCGTGGCGTTCGAACCGCTGGCCGATGCGGGCGCGGTGCGCGCGGTGGTGGACATGACCCTCACGGCGCCGGGCTGCGGCATGGGCGAGGCGATCGCGGACGAGGTGTGCGACAAGATCCTGGCGCTGCCGCGGGTGGGCGAGATCACGGTCAACCTGGTCTTCGATCCGCCGTGGGACCGCAGCCGCATGTCCGAGGCCGCGCAACTGGCTCTGGGGCTGTAGGCCAACAAAAAAGCGGACCCCACGGTCCGCTTCGTGCATGGCGCGGCCACAGCCGCCGGGCTCAACCGCCGCAGGCCCCGCCCGAGCAGCACGAGTCGCCGCCGGCGGACGCTTGTCCCTCCAGCTTGTCGATCTGCACGCGCCACAGCGCCGGGCCGGCCTGCAGGTAGTTCCAGGCGAATTGCCCTGGCGAGCGCGACTGGAACTGCCGGTGCAGCGGCACGGGGTCGTGGTCGTTGACGATGACCAGCGCCTGGCCCGCGGCCAGGTCGTCGAACGTGCCAAAGATCTGCGCGTGCCGCTCGTACGGAGGGATGGTGCGCACGTCGATTTCAACCGCGGCGGTGGTGGAAGTGTTCATGGATCTGCCTTTGTGGTGGGGAGAAAGCGAAACGGGGAGAAAAAAAGGACGCGGCCTGCTCAGCCGTCCTTGCCGTCCAGGCGGGTTTGCACGAGCCAGGGGGTGTAGATGACGAGGTACAGGGCAAAGGCCACTGCCCACAGCGATGCGGCGCCATACAGCGCTGGTATGTACCAGTCGGGGTGCACCGCGGGCACCAGCACCCGCAGAACGGCCGCCAGCAACACCAAAGCGTAGGACGCCACTTCCGCCCGCGAGGGCTGCAGCGGACGGCCCGTGTGGCCGCGCGCGGTACGCGTGAGCATGCCGATGATCAGCCCGCCAATGACCCCGACGGCCAGCGCGTGCACGGCCAGCGAGGTCGGCAGCCAGCCCACGGCAGCGGCCGCCAGCAGGCCGAAACCCACCGGCATCCAGGCATAGGACAGGTGCAGGATCCACAGGATCGGCCGGCGCAGCGTCACCCATGGCTTCCACAGCGCCAGCCGCACGGCGTGCAGCACGCAGGCCGCGGCGGCGACCACCGCCACCAGCGCGGCCGGCGCGGCAAAAACCCACAGCGCCAGCGCCACGCCGGTGACGGCCAGCAGCACCTGCTCGAACCGGCGCGGAATGTTCAGCAGCAGCCCGGGCGTCACGTTCTTGGTGAACATCGGCACCACCCGCCCCGTGATCACGCACACCACCATCAGGATCAGCGCCAGCTCCGCGTACAGCGGCGCCAGCGCGGGCACGGCGAGCAGGTCCATCACCGACAGGTGGAACGCGGCGTTGGCCAGGGTCATCAAGAGCATCAGCGAAATCAGCGGAATGTTGCGCCGGTTTTTTGCCTGGACCAGCACGCGCAGCAGGCTGACCGCCACCATCGGGAGGAACAGCACATCGAGCAACGCATACACCGCATACGGCGCCACCAGCGCTGCCAGGCGCGCAGCCAGCCACAGCAGCGCCAGCGCGCCGAGCGTTGCGCCGCGCGGCGTGGGCAATCCGGTCCAGGCCTTCACGGCGGTGAGCAGGAAGCCCGCGACGACCCCGGCGGCAAAGCCGAACAGCATCTCGTGCGCGTGCCACAGCAGGGGGGACACAGGCATGCCCAGTTGCACATGGCCCAGAAACACCAGCACCCACAGCGGCACCGACACACAGGCCAGCAGCGCGGCGCCCAGGTAGAACGGCCGGAAGCCCAACCGCAACAGCGGCCAGCCCTGCAAGGCGGGCGCGGCCGGGGCGGCAGGAGCGGAACGCTGGGGAAAGGGCAGAGGCTGGTTCACGGCGCGGGCACGGCGTTGTCGGACGCCCTGGGGGAAGCGGTTAATAAATTCATTTTAGATGAATCTTAAATCTCGGGGAAGCCCCGTTGCACCACACCGCCCCTTCCCTCAATGCCGCGCGCCCGCGCTGGAGAACAACTGGATGACCAGCACCCCCACGACAATCAGCGCCATGCCGGCCACCGCTGCCATGTCGAGCTTCTGTCCATACAGCAGCCAGCCGACCAGCGAGATCAGCACGATGCCCAGGCCCGACCAGATGGCGTACACCACGCCGGTGGACATGTGGCCCATGACCCGCGCCAGGCAGAAGAACGCCAGGCCGTAGCCCAGCACCGCCAGCACGCTGGGCCCCAGGCGCGTGAAGCTGGCCGACGACTTGAGCGCAGAGGTGGCCACCACTTCGGAGGCGATGGCGATGCCGAGCAGGATGTAGGGGTGCATGGTCAGGCCTCCGGGCCGGTGCAGGTCGGCGTCAGCGGTGCAGGTACGGGCGCTGCTGACGCGGGCGCAGCGGCTGTCAAGCGGCGGCGCAAGCCAGGCGCTGCTCGCCCAGCCCGGTGGCGCCCAGCCGCATCTCGTCGCCCGGCCGCAGGAAGCGCGGCGCAGGTTTTTGCCCCAGCCCGACGCCGGCGGGCGTGCCGGTGAGCACCAGGTCGCCCGGCTCCAGGGTCATGAACCGGCTGATGTAGGCCAGCACGGCGGGCACGTCGAAGATGAAGTCGCGCGTGTTCCCGTCCTGCATGCGCTCGCCGTTGACGTCCAGCCACAGGGCGATGGCGTGCGGATCGGCCACTTCGTCGGCGGTCACCAGCCAGGGTCCCACAGGTGCGAAGGTGTCGCCGCTCTTGCCCTTGTCCCACTGGCCACCGCGTTCCATCTGCCAGGCGCGCTCGGACACGTCGTTGGCCAGCACATAGCCGGCGACATGCTGCAGCGCCTGCCCAGGCTCGACGCCGCGCATGCGCGAGCCGATGACCACTCCCAGCTCGACCTCCCAGTCGACCTTGTCCGCACCGGAGGGGATGCGCACCGGGTCGTGCGGACCGCTCAGGCTGCTGGTGGCTTTCATGAACAGCACCGGTTCGGCGGGCGGCTGCAGGCCGGCTTCGCGCGCGTGGTCGGCATAGTTCAAGCCCACGCAGACGATCTTGCCGATGCCGCCCACGGGGCAGCCCAGGCGGGTGCCCATGTCCACGGCGGGCAGGCGCGCCGGATCGAGGGCGCGCAACGCCGACAGGGTGCGCGGGTCCAGTTGCGCGGGCCCGATGTCCGGCACCAGCATCGAGACGTCGCGCACGACGCCCTGTGCGTCGACGATGCCGGCGCGCTCTGCGCCGGGCGGTCCGTGGCGGACGAGTTTCATGGAAGGCTCTCCTGGTTGTGGGCGGGTGCGCCCTGCTGTGCCTCGTACAGCAGCGCCGGCAGCGTCTGCGCCGCGATACCGCGCAGCACGACATGGGCAACGGCGTCCAACTCGCTCGGAGCGGGGTTGATGACCACCACGCGCGCGCCGGCCTCCCGGGCCAGGTGCGCCAGGCCGGCAGCCGGGTAGACGGCGCCCGCCGTGCCCACCACCAGCAACAGTTCGGCCTCCTGCGACGCCTGTTGCGCCGCGGCCAGCACGCCGGCAGGCAGGTTTTCACCGAACCACACCACGCCGGGACGCACCAGGTTGCCGCAACTGCCGCAGCGCGGCGGACTGCCGGGCAGAACGTGCCCGAGCTGGCAGCACGCGCGCGCCGGCTCGAGCCACCGGTCCGCCGCCAGGTCGCCGTGCAGGCACAGCACGTCCGGGCTGCCGGCGCGCTGGTGCAGGCCATCGACGTTTTGGGTGACGAGGGTGAGCCGGCCCGGGTGGCGCTGCGCGAAACTTGCCAGCGCCCGGTGGCCGGCGTTGGGCTGCACCGCGGCGACTCCGGCGCGGCGGTGGGCGTACCAGTCCCAGACGCGCGCAGGGGCTGCGCGGAAGCCGGCCTCGCTGGCCATCGCCTGCGGATCGAACTGCGCCCAATAGCCGTCCCGCGCGTCGCGAAACGTGGGCACGCCGGACTCGGCGCTCATGCCCGCGCCGGTCAGCACGGCGATGTGCGCGGCCTGCGCGATCCACTCGCGCACCGGCTGCTCCTGCGACTGGTTCATGGCGTACGCTGGCGCAGCGCTTCGTACAGGCACACCGCGCTGGCCACCGAGACGTTCAGGCTCTCCACCGCGCCCTGCATGGGGATGCGCACCAGCGCGTCGC
>DAMCAL010000118.1:0-8631 GCA_032059585.1 Burkholderiaceae bacterium | reverse complement strand
CTGTACGACTGGCTGGTGGCCAGCCACTACGAGCACACCGACAACGCCTACGTGCAGGGCAACATCGTGCAGATCACGCCGCAGACCGGCGGCACGGTGATGGCCATCGGCGCGGACGACACCGATTTCGTGCGCGCCGGCAGCACCCTGGTGCAGCTGGATCCGGCGGACGCCCGCGTGGCCCTGTCGCAGGCCGAGGCCGCGCTGGCCCAGGCCGTGCGCCAGGCGCGCACGCTGTACGCCAACAACGCCACCCTGGCGGCCCAGGTGCGCCTGCGCGAGGCCGAGAGCCTGCGCGCGCAGGCCGACATCGACCGCGCGCAGGCCGAGGTCTCCCGCGCCCAGGACGACGCGCGCCGGCGCCAGCAGCTGGCGGGCGCCGGCGCCATCTCCACCGAGGAGCTGCAGCACGCGCAGACCCAGCTGGCCAGTGCGCGCACGCAACTGGCGGCCGCGCAGGCGGCCCGCAGCGCGGCGCAGGCCGGCATCGCCGCGGCGCGCGAGCAGCTGGCCAGCAACCGTTCGCTCACCCAGGGCGTCGAGGTGCAGCAGCACCCCAGCGTGCTGGCCGCCGCCGGCAAGCTGCGCGAGGCCTGGCTGGCCAGCCGCCGCACGCAACTGCTGGCGCCCGTGGACGGCTACGTGGCGCGGCGCAGCGTGCAGCTGGGCCAGCGCGTGGCCGCCGGCAGCCCGCTGATGGCGCTGGTGCCGCTCAAGGAAGTGTGGGTGGACGCCAACTTCAAGGAAAACCAGCTGCGCAACCTGCGCCTGGGCCAGCCGGCCACGCTGACGGCCGACCTGTACGGCAAGAAGATCGAATACCGAGGCACCGTGGCCGGCATGGGCGTGGGCACGGGTGCCGCCTTCGCCCTGCTGCCGGCGCAAAACGCCACCGGCAACTGGATCAAGGTGGTGCAGCGCGTGCCGGTGCGCATCGCGCTGCAGGCCGAGCAACTGGCGCAGCACCCGCTGCGCGTGGGCCTGTCGATGGACGTGACCGTGGACACGCGCGAGCGCGGCGGCGTGTCGCTGGCCGAGGCGCCGCGCAACGCGCCGCTGGCGCAGACGCGCGTGTTCGACCAGCTCGAGGACGGGGCTGATGCCGAGGTCGCCCGCGTCATCGCCGGGAACCTGGGGACAACCCCCTGAGCGGCTGCGCCGCTTCCCCCTTCTCTGGCGCGCTGCGCGCTGGGAAGGGGGACGACGCTGGTGGACCGGCGAAGCCGGATCCACGGCGTCCGCTGGACCAGGGCGCGCTTGGTCCGCCCCGCTTCTCTCCCGCTGCTGACCTGACACCATGACCGCTCCTGCAAGCACCCCTCCCCTGCCGCCGCCGCCGCTCACCGGCAGCGCCCGCGCCTGGGGCACGCTGTCGCTGTCGGCGGCGGTGTTCATGAACGTGCTGGACACATCGATCGCCAACGTCTCGCTGCCGGCCATCGCCGGCGACCTGGGCGTCAGCCCCACGCAGGGCACCTGGGTCATCACCAGCTTCGCCGTGGCCAACGCGATTGCCGTGCCGCTCACCGGCTGGCTGTCGCAGCGCTTTGGCCAGGTGCGGCTGTTCGTGGCCAGCGTGGCGCTGTTCGTCATCGCCTCGCTCCTGTGCGGGCTGGCGCCCAACATGCCGCTCTTGATCGCCGCCCGGGCGCTGCAGGGCTTCGTGGCCGGGCCGATGATTCCGCTGTCGCAGGCGCTCCTGCTGTCGAGCTACCCGCGCGCGCTGGCGGGCCTGGCCATGGCGCTTTGGTCCATGACGACGCTGATCGCGCCGGTGATGGGACCGCTCCTGGGTGGCTGGATCACCGACAACATGAGCTGGCCGTGGATCTTCTACATCAACGTGCCGGTGGGCATCTGGGCGGTGTTCGTCACCTGGGCCATTTTTCGCGGGCGCGAAAGCGAGCGGCGTGCGCTGCCGATCGACTCCATCGGCCTGGCGCTGCTGGTCATCTGGGTGGGCGCCATGCAGCTGGTGCTGGACATCGGCAAGGAGCACGACTGGTTCGCCTCGCCGCTGGTGGTCTCCTGCGCCCTGGTGGCGGTGGTGGGCTTCCTGGCCTTCCTGATCTGGGAGCGCGGCGAGGAGCACCCGGTGGTGGACCTGACGCTGTTCAAGAACCGCAACTTCTGGGCCGGCGCGCTGGCCACGTCGGTGGGCTACGGCCTGTTCTTCGGCAACGTGGTGCTGCTGCCGCTGTGGCTGCAGCAGTACATGGGCTACACCGCCACGCAGGCCGGCGACATCATGGCGCCGGTGGGCCTGCTGGCGCTGGTGCTGTCGCCCATCGTCGGCAAGACCATCGGCCGGGTGGACCCGCGCCGCTACGCCACCTTCGCCTTCGTGGTGTTCGCCATCGTGCTGTGGATGCGCTCGCGCTTTTCCACCCAGGCGGACTTCGCCACCATCATGGTGCCGACCATCATTCAGGGCATCTCGATGGCGTTCTTCTTCATCCCGCTGGTGACCATCACGCTGTCGGAGATCGAGCCGGCGCGCATCCCGGCGGCGTCGGGGCTGTCCAACTTCATGCGCATCACGGCAGGCGCCATCGGCACTTCGGTCACCACCACGCTGTGGGAGCGGCGCGCCACGCTGCACCACGCGCAATTGGTGGAGCACCTGCACCCCGGTGCGCCCGGCTTCGAGCAGGCGCTGCAGGTGCTGCGCGCCAGCGGCCTGACCGACGCGCAGGCGCTGGCGCAGATGGAGCGCATGGCCACGCAGCAGGCGTTCATGCTCGCGGCCAACGACATCTTCTACCTCTCGGCGGTGCTGTTCATGGTGCTCATCCCGCTGGTGTGGCTGGCGCACGCGCCGCGCGTGCAGGGCGCCGGTGCCGCCGATGCCGCGGCCGGTGCGCATTGATGCACTTTGCTACCAAAAGGATAGCTGCTGGCGCTTGATGGATGGGCGCTGCAGGCCTATTTGGCTTGCAAATGCTGGTCCAGGAACGCCAGCGTGCGGGTCCATGCGGTGTGCGCGGCGCCGGCATCGAAGCTGGCGCGCTGGTCGCAGTGAAAGCCGTGGTCCGCGTCGTACAGATGCACCTGCACCTGCGGGTGCGCCGCCGCGAAGTCCCGCACGCTCGGGACCGGGATGAACGCGTCGCGCTCGCCGAAGTGCGCCAGCACCGGCACCCGCGGCGTGCGCGCCACCTCGGCGCGGGTGGTCATGCCGCCGCCGTAGTAGGGCACGGCCGCTGCCAGCCCTTGCAGCTCGCACGCGGCGCGCCAGGCCAGCAGACCGCCCCAGCAAAAGCCGATCACGGCCACCGGACCGCCGCTGCGTGTAGCGGCCTGGTCGATGGCCGCCTGGATCTCGGGCAGCACGCCCGGCGCGGGCAGCGCCTCCACGGCCGCCTTGAGCTGCTTGCCGCGCTGCATGTCGGCCTTGCCGTAGCCCAGCTCCACCCCGCCCTCCACCCGTGCGAACGTGGCCGGCGCCAGCGCCAGCCAGCCGCGCGCGGCCAGGCGCGCCGCCACGTCGCGGATGTGGCTGTTGACGCCGAAGATTTCCTGCAGCACCACCACGGCGCCGCGCGGTGTGCCGGCCGGCTCCTCCTGCCAGGCCGGCAGCACGAAGCCGTCGCTGCTGGTGAGTTCGATCCACTGGCCCATCGCATCCTCCTGTGCGGCAAAACTGTTCCAATCGGCATTCTTGCAGCAACCACCCTCGCGCCCATGGACAAGACCGTTCTCATCACCGGCGCCAGCCGGGGCATCGGCGCCGCCACGGCGCTGCTGGCGGCGCAGCGCGGCTGGGCCGTGGCGGTGAACTACGCACGCGACGCGGCCGCCGCGCAGGCCGTGGTGCAACGCATCGAAGGCGCGGGCGGGCGCGCCATCGCCGTGCAGGCCGACGTGGCCGACGAGCAGCAGGTGCTGGCGCTGTTCGCGGCCGTGGACGCGCAGCTCGGCCGCATCACCGGCCTGGTGAACAACGCCGGCGTCGTGGACCGGCCTGCGCGCCTGGCCGAGATGGACGGCACGCGGCTGCGGCGGATGGTCGACATCAACGTGCTGGGCAGCCTGTACTGCGCGCGCGAGGCGGTGCGGCGCATGAGCACGCGGCACGGGGGCGGCGGCGGCAGCATCGTCAATGTCTCCAGCCTGGCCGCACGCCTGGGCGCAGCGGGCCAGTACGTGGACTACGCGGCCGCCAAGGGCGCCATCGACACGCTGACCGTGGGCCTGGCGCGCGAGGTCGCCGGCGAAGGCATTCGCGTGAACGCCGTGCGCCCCGGGCTGATCGACACCGAGATCCACGCCAGCGGCGGCCTGCCCGACCGCGTGCGCGACCTGGCCCCGCAGGTGCCCATGGGCCGCGGCGGCACGGCCCAGGAGGTGGCCGAGGCCATCGTGTGGCTGATGTCGGGCGCCTCGCCCTACACCACGGCCAGCCTGCTGGACATCGCCGGCGGGCGCTGAGCACGCCCTCAGGCCGCCGCGGCGGCGGGCTCGGGCGCCTCGCTGCTGCTGCAGGCCCCGCCGCAGCCGTGGATGGGCTCGGCCGGCAGCGCCTCCGGCGCGTGCACGGTGCCGGTGGCCGGATCGAAGCCTACCCGGTGCAGGTGCTGCGCCAGGGCCGCGTCCATAGCCTGGGTGTGCTGGGGGAACCAGACGGCCAGCTCGGCCGCCATGGCGCGCGGCACGGCCAGGTCGCCCGCGGCGGCCTGGGCGGCGCCCTCGCGCATGATCTGCAGCACGGTGCGGTGCTGCAGCGTGTGGCAGTTGCCGGCGGCAAAGCGCGTGGCCGCCATCCAGGCGTCTTCCCGCGCGAAGTGGTCGGCCGTGTGGGCCACCAGTGTGTCCCAGGCGGCGGGCAGCGCCTCGTCGCCCGCCTGCTGCACAGCCTGCAGCAGGGCGACGAATTCCTCGTGGGTGGCGTCCATCAGGGGCTGGTCCAGCGCCAGCTCCGCGGACCATTGCAGTGCGGCCATCGCGCGTGCCTTTCTTTCTCGTGTGTTTGCGGTCGGTGGCAGGCAGGCGAGCTTAAAAGCGGCACGCGACCGGCACCTTGACGCAGGTCAGGGCGGCGCGCGCATGAAAAAAGCCCCGCTGGCGGCCAGCGGGGCTTGTCAATGCAGTTGCCTTAACTGTTTTTTACTGCGCGTAGGTGCGCTTGGCGTCGGCTACGCACTTGTCCTTGGCGTCACCGCTCATGCTGTCGCAGCGCTCCTTGGCGGCCTTGTAGTCGGCTTCGCGCTTTTCCTCGGCTGCGTCCTTCTTGGCGTCAGCCACGTCCGCCTGCTTGGCCGTGGTGTTGGCGGCAGGCTTGGCCTGGGTGCGGGCCACCTTGGCGTTTTCCTTGGCCTTCACGTGGGCTGCCTTGGCGTCCTTCACGCAGACGTCCTTGGCGTTACCCGACAGGTCGTCGCACTTTTCCTTGGCCACTTCGTAATCCGCGTCGGCACGGGCTTCGTGCACCTTGTAGGTGTTCTTGTCACCGGGCTTGTACTGGGCTTCCAGCTCGGCCTTGGCGACCTTCTCGTTGCCCTTGGCCTGCTTTTCGCAGACGTCCTTGGCGTTGTCCTTCATGCCGTCGCACTGGGCCTTGGCAGCCTTGTAGTCCGCTTCGATGCGGTCCTTGGCGGCCTTGTGCTCTTCCTTGGTCATGGCCATGCCGGAGGTGGCCATCACGCCGGCGATGGCCAGGGCCATCAGGTTGCGCATGTGTTTCATAGGGTTCTCTCCTGTAGGCAATCGTCGAATGGAAAAAGGGTGGCTGCGGCCGGGTTCAGTCCCAGCGGAAGTCGGGATTGGCGCGCTCCCAGTTGCGCAGCTGGTCTTCGGCCGCGTCCTGGGCCAGGCCCTCGCGCTCCTGCAGCTTGCCCAGCATCTGGTCGCGCTTGCCGGCGATCACGTCCATGTCGTCGTCGGTCAGCTTGCCCCACTGCTCCTTGACCTTGCCGGTGAACTGCTTCCAGTTGCCCTGGATACGGTCTTCATTCATGACTGCTCTCCTTCAGTGTCTATCGGATGGAATGTTGTCGGATCGCCTTCCTGCTGGGTCCAGTGCGGCAGTGCCGCGGACCTGGCGAGAAACGATGGACTGACTGTAGGAAGGCTGCGGGCCGCCCCGCGTCGGTGCAGGCTGGGGCTGTGCGTCAGCGCTTCGCCCGCGGCGCCTGTAGGCTGCACCGCCGAGCCGGCGCAAAAAAAGCGGCGGCGAAAAAAAGGACGTGCCGGGCACGTCCTGCAGATGGCGCCCTTGGCAGGGCCTGAACGCGCCGCCTCAGCGGCCCAGGCCTTGCAGCCAGGCGGCCAGCTCGCCGGCCGCCTGCGCCGCGGCCTCGGCCAGCGCGCGGGCGCCGCCGGCGGCGTCCGGCGTGGCGGCAGGCTGGCGCACCACGAACACGCGCTGCGCCAGCAGCGTCTCGCCGCGCATGGTGGCGTCCGAGACCGACACGCGCAGGCGCACCAGGGCGTGGCTGCGCCCGGGCGATTCGAACACCTGGCTGAACTCCTCGAGCTGGGCGCGCAGCACGGTGGGCATGCGCCCCTGCTGCAGCATGGTCGCCAGGCCATCGTCGCCCGACAGCACGGCGCGCTGCCGGCCCAGCTGCTCGCGCAGGGTTTGCTCCACCAGCAGTGCGGGCGGCTGGCTCCAGCGGGCTTGCGTGTAGGGCTGCAGTTGCTGCGCGTTGGCATAGGCCAGCCGGTACAGCAGCGCCGAACTGGATTCGGGCAGCCCCACGGTCTCCACGCTGGCCAGCGCCAGCGGCGGCAGTTCCTGCGCGGCGGTGGTGCCTGGGCGCGCGGCGGCTGCAGTGGCGGCGACGGGCACCGCGATCTCGGCCGGCTCGGGGCCGAAGTCGAACACGTCGGCCCGCACCGGGGGCTTGGGCAGCACCGAGCAGCCGGCCACCAGCAGCGCCGAAAAAATCAAGGGAAAAACGGCTTTCGCGCTGATGGGGCGGGCGCTGGCAGCTATGGTTTTGAGAGTGTTCATGGCCGGGATGCTCGCGGGTGCGGTGGGATGGGAGTCAGGGCTGCGCGGACACGGGCGGCACGAAGCCCGGTTCGCCCGGGCCGGCGGCGGCGCTGCCCGGGCCGTAGAGCAGCGACTGCGGGTTGTCGCTGATGCCCGAGGCCGTGCGGCCCAGGCGGCGCGCGGCGCGGGCGGTCTCGTCGGCGGCGTGGTTCAGGCGCGGCAGGGTGACGCGGCCGAAGCGGTCGGCGGCGGCCGCCAGCGAACGCGAGCCGGTGGCGATCTCGTCGATGGGGCCGCCCTTGGCACTCAGGGTGCGCACCGTGCCGCCGATTTCCTCGGCCGCACGGCCGGCAGCGTCGCCTGCCTGGCGCAGCGCGGCCAGCGTCTGGCGCGCCTCCTGCGCCACCTGCGGCACCACCGCCAGCGCCGGATCCAGCCGCGTGTCCACGCTGCGCTCCAGCCGCTGGGCGAGCTGGCTCACGCTGCCCGCGGCGGCGCCCATCTGGTCCAGCGCCTGGGCGAAGCGCTGCTGGTTCTCGTCGCTCAGCACCTGGTTGATGCGCTCGGTCACTTCCTGCACGCGGCCCAGGATGGCCGGGCCCTGCTCGGCCAGCTGGCTCAGGGGCGAGCTCTTGAGCGGCAGGCGCGGCAGGCCGCTGGCGCCGGGCGACGGCACCGGCAAAGGCTGCTTGGCGTCGTCGAGCTGCACGTGCGCCAGGCCGGTCACGCCCTGGTAGCCGAGCGTGGCGAAGGTGGTGGGGCTGATCGGCGCGTCGCGGGCGACGGCGATGCGGATCAGCACGTTGCCGCTGACCTGGGGGTCGAAACCGATGAAACTGACCTTGCCCACGGCGACGCCCTTGTAGCGCACCGCCGCCTGCGGCTGCAGCCCGCTGACGCTGTCCTTGCTGGACATCTCGTAGGTCTTGTAGGCGGTCTGGTCGCGCGTGAGCCACAGCGCCAGCCCCGCCAGCAGCGCTGCCACGAGCAGGACGAAAGCGCCTGCGGCCAGGGCATGGGAACGGTTTTCCATCAGGCTTCCTTGTGCACCATGGCGCGCCGTCCGCGTTCGCCAAGGAAAAAATGGTCGATGAAGGGGTGCGAGAAGTGCGTCACCTCGTCGGGCGTGCCCTCGACGATCACGCGCCGCTCGGCCAGCACCGCCACGCGCGTGGACAGGGCGTAGAGCGTGTCCAGGTCGTGCGTGACCATGATGACGGTGAGGCCCAGGGCGCCGTGCAGCTCCAGCAGCAGTTGGCAGAACTCGTCCGCGCTGTTGGGGTCCAGCCCCGCGGTGGGCTCGTCCAGCAGCAGCAGGGGCGGGTCCATGATGAGCGCGCGCGCCAGCGCCGCGCGCTTGATCATGCCGCCCGACAGATCGGCCGGCATGCGCGTGGCGTGTTCGGGCTGCAGGCCCACCATGCGCAGCTTGACCATGGCGGCATCGACGATGACGTCCTCGGGCAGCGTGCCCAGCTCGCGCAGCGCGAACGCCACGTTGTCCAGCACGCTGAAGGCGGAAAACAGTGCCCCGTGCTGGAACAGCATGCCCACGCGGGCGCTGGCGCCCTCGCCGCCGAGTTCGGGCGCGGGCCGGCCCAGCACCGTGACGCTGCCCCGGGTGGGCACCGTGAGCCCGAGGATGTGGCGCAGCAGCACCGTCTTGCCCGTGCCCGAGCCGCCCACCAGCGACA
>DAMCAL010000117.1:0-8654 GCA_032059585.1 Burkholderiaceae bacterium | reverse complement strand
TGTACTGGTACACCATCGAGTTCGGCCTGATCCGCGAGAGCGGCGGCCTGCGCGCTTATGGCGCGGGCATTCTCAGCTCCGCCGGCGAGCTGCCGTATTCGGTCCACAGCCCCGAGCCGCAGCGCCTGCCGCTGCAGCTCGAGCGCACCATGCGCACGCGCTACAAGATCGACACCTACCAGCAGACGTATTTTGTGATCGACAGCTTCCAGCAGCTGTTCGACCTGACGGCGCAGGACTTTGCGCCGCTGTACGAGGCGCTGCAGGACCAGCCCGAGTTCGCCGCCGACGCGCCGGCCTGAACGGGCGCGGCCATGGCCGAGCGGCGGCTTTTTTCATGGGTGGGGTTCCCAGGTCAGGGCTCGTCCAGCAGCGCCAGAGTCGCCCGCACCACGCGCGCGTCGAACGCCAGCGCGACGTGCGGCAACCCCGCCACCGCATGCTCCTGCGCGCCGGCCAGGCGCGCGGCATCGTCGGGATAGACGGCGTTGTCGCAGTCCGAGCGCCAGCACACGAACAGCGCCCGGCGCGCGGGCGGCTCGTCACCGGCCAGGCGTTGCAGCCAGGGCGCGTTCAGCCGCATCTGCGCCCCGTTGGCACCGATCGCCCGGCGCGCCGCCCAGGTGCCGTGGTGCGGCGTGCCGATGGTGACGACGCGGTGCACGCGCGCCTGGGCGTCCGGCATCGCCCGCAGCCAGGCCCGCACCACCAGGCCGCCCATGCTGTGCGCCAGCACCAGCGGCGCGCGCCCGGTGGCCGCGTGCACGCGCCGCACGGCAGCGTCCAGCGCCGGGGCATAGGCGTCGATCGAGGCGAACGGCGGCTCCAGGTCGAGCGCCACGTGCGCGTGGCCGCGCGCGCGCAGCCGGCGCAGCCAGGGCGTCCAGAAGCCGCGGTTGCACAAAAAACCATGCACCAGCACCACGCCGCGCGGCGCGGGCGGCGCCCCGGGCGCAGGCGCCTCGGGCAGCCAGTCCTGCAGGGCCTGCGAGCGAAACGGCTGCCACCAGCCGAACACGCGCACGGCCCAGAGCCACTCGGTACACCAGGCGCGCAGCAGCACCAGCACGCCAGGGTGCGGCTCGCCGCAGCGCGTGCGCACCCGGGCCATCAGCACGAACTGGGGCAGCAGCGCCAGGCCCCACCCGAGCACCACCAGCGACACGCCGGCCAGCGCCCAGAGCGGCGACACGCGCCACAGCGCCGCCGCCCACAGCCCCGCCAGCCCGACCTGCACCAGCACCGCCCAGCGCTGCCAGCGCGCATTGCTCCCCTGCTCCACCGCGTTGCTCCTTTTTCCGCTACCCGCCGCCGGCGTCCGCCCGGGGCCGCCTGTCGCCCAGGCGACCACGGCGCATCGGGCAAGCCCGGTGGGCCGCACGCGCCGGCGCTTTCACAATCGCTGCTGGCCGCACCGTCCGGCCGTTTTCCACCCTTCACCTTCTTCAGGAACCGCCAATGGACAGACCCTGGCTCGCGCACTACCCGCCCGGCGTGCCGCCCACCATCGATGCCGACCAGTACGCCTCGGTGGCGCAGATGCTGGAGGAATCGTTCAAGCGGCATGGCGACCGGCCATTTTCCGTGTGCATGGGCCAGTGGATGTCCTATGGCGAACTCGACCGCCTGTCGGCGCAGTTCGGCGCGTGGCTGCAGGGCCAGGGGCTGGCGCCCGGCGCGCGCGTGGCGATCATGCTGCCCAACGTGCCGCAGTTCGCCGTCGCCATGGCCGCGGTGCTGCGCGCCGGCTACACCTGCGTGAACGTCAACCCGCTGTACACCCCGCGCGAGCTGGAGCACCAGTTGCGCGACTCGGGCGCCAGCGCCATCGTGATCCTGGAGAACTTCGCCCACACCCTGGCGGGCGTGATCGAGCGCACCGGCGTGCAGCATGTGGTGGTGACCGCTTTGGGCGATTTGCTGGGCGCCGTGCGCGGGCGCTGGCTCACCTTCGCCGTGCGCCACCTGGCACGCATGGTGCCGGCCTACGCGCTGCCGCTGGCGGGCGGGCGCCAGGTGCTGCCCTGGTCCAAGGCCCTGGCCGCGGGCGCGCAGCGCACCCTGGCGCCGGCGCCGGCCGACGCGGCGTCGCCGGCCTTTTTGCAGTACACCGGCGGCACCACCGGCCTGGCCAAGGGCGCGGTGCTGACGCAGCGCAACATCGTCGCCGCCACGCTGCAGGCCGAAAGCTGGTTCGCGCCGGCGCTGGCGCGCATCGGCGACGCCAGCCGCATCAACAGCATCGCCGCGCTGCCGCTGTACCACATCTTTGCGCTGACCCTGTGCCTGCTGGCGATCCGCCAGGGGTCGCACCTGACGCTGATCGCCAACCCGCGCGACATCCCGAAATTCGTCAAGACGCTGCAGGAGCGCCCGTTCCACCTGCTGCCGGCGGTGAACACGCTGTTCAACGCGCTGCTGGCGAATGCGCAGTTCCGCCAGCTGGATTTTTCCAGCCTGTGCGTGTCGCAGGCCGGCGGCATGGCGGCCAGCCAGGCCACCGCCGAGCAGTGGCAGCAGGTGACGGGCAGCACCATGGTCGAGGGCTGGGGCATGAGCGAGACCTGCGCCATCGGCACCAACAACCCGGTCACCAGCGCCACCTTCAGCGGCACCATCGGGCTGCCGCTGCCGGGCATCGACATCGCCATCAAGGACGACGCCGGCGCCGACGTGCCGCTGGGCCAGCCCGGCGAGCTGTGCATCCGCGGGCCCAACGTCATGCCGGGCTACTGGCAGCAGGACGAGGAAAACGCGCGCGCCTTCACCGCGGACGGCTTCCTGCGCACCGGCGACATCGCCGTGATGGACGCGCAGGGCCACACGCGCATCGTGGACCGCAAGAAGGACATGATCCTGGTGAGCGGCTTCAACGTCTTCCCCAACGAGCTCGAACAGGTCATCGCCCGCTGCCCCGGGGTGCTGGAATGCGCGGCCGTGGGCGTGCCCGACGAGAGCCAGGGCGAGGCGATCAAGGTGTTCGTGGTGCGCAGCGACCCGCAGCTGAGCGAGGACGACGTGCTGCGCTGGTGCCGCGAGCAGCTCACCGGCTACAAGCGCCCGCGCCACATCGAGTTTCGCAGCGAATTGCCCAAGACCAACGTGGGCAAGATCCTGCGCCGCGCCCTGCGCGACGGCCCGTGAGCCATCATCGGCCTCCATGTCCTCTGTTGATGCCCTTGCCCTGCCTCCCGGCGTCACCGTGCTCGAGCGCGGCTGGCTCTCGGCCAACAACGTCCTGTTCCACGACGCGCAGGGCTGCGCGCTGGTCGACAGCGGCTATTGCACGCATGCCGACCAGACCCTGGCGCTGGTGGACTCGGCGCTCGCGGGCGCGCCCCTGGCGCGGCTGCTCAACACGCACCTGCACAGCGACCACTGCGGCGGCAACGCGGCGCTGCAGCAGCGCTGGCCGGGCCTCACCACCCTGATCCCGCCGGGCCACTGGGCGCAGGTGCAGGCGTGGGACCCGGCGGCGCTGAGCTACGTGCCCACGGGCCAGCAGTGCCCGCGGTTTCGCGCCGACGGTGTGCTCACCCCTGGCGAGACGGTGGCGCTGGCCGGGCGCGACTGGCAGATCCACGCCGCACCCGGGCACGACCCGCACGCGGTGCTGCTGTTCGAGCCGGACGCGCGCGTGCTGATCTCGGGCGACGCGCTGTGGGAAAACGGCTTCGGCGTGGTCTTTCCGGAGCTGGCCGGCGAAGGCGGCTTCACGGAGGTGGCCGACACGCTCGACGTCATCGAGGCACTGGCGCCGCTCACCGTGATCCCCGGACACGGCAGCGTGTTCGGCGACGTGCCCGCGGCGCTGCAGCGCGCGCGCCGGCGCCTGGACGGGTTTACCGCCGATCCGCTCAAGCACGTGCGCTACGCCGCCAAGGTGCTGCTCAAGTACAAGCTGCTGGAGTGGCAGCGCATCCCCGAGGCCGACGCCCTGGCGTGGCTGCGCGATACACCGTACTTCGGCACGCTGCACCGCCAGCACTTCGCGCACCACAGCCTGGACGGGTGGGCCGCCGCACTGGTGCAGGAGCTGGTCCAGGCGGGCGCTGCCGCCCGCGAAGGCCCGCTGCTCGTCAACGCCTGACGGGCGAGCGAGCGGTGGCGGACAGCCCCGGCCACAGGTGCCGGACCCTCGGCCGCCTGTTGCCTCAGCCCAACACCGGGGTCCGTTTCTTCTCCGGCGGACGCAGAAAAAACCGCCATTTTCGGGAACGAGCAAGCGAACGAGATTGATTCTCAACAATAATTGCGCGGATTCACGACCGGTTGCCAACCTCCAAGGAACTTCACCGCGCCATGTCCGCTTCCCGCATCCACAAACCCAAAAGTCTCCGCCTGCTGTCCACCGGGGGCATCGCCGCCGCCGCGCTGCTGCCGCTGTCTGCGCTGGCACAGGCCACACCGCCCCAGCCGGCCGCCGCGTCGGCCACCCTGCCCACGGTGACCGTGCAGGAGCAGGCCATCGACCCGAACCCCAACGCCGAGGTCGGTGCGCCCTACAAGGCCAAGACGTCGGCCGACAGCCGCCACACCCGCCCGCTGGCCGAGACGCCGCAGACCATCTCGGTGGTCACCGGCGAGGCCATCCGCGACTCGGGCCAGACCGACTTGAAGCAGATCCTGTCGGTGCAGCCCGGCATCACCCTGGGCACGGGCGAGAACGGCAATGCCTTCGGCGATCGCTACATCATCCGCGGCCAGGAGGCGCGCTCGGACGTGTTCGTGGACGGCCTGCGCGACCCCGGCATGACCACGCGCGAGAGCTTCGCCATCGAGCAGCTGGAGATCACCAAGGGCCCGAACTCCAGCTTTGCCGGCCGCGGCTCGGCCGGCGGCGCCATCAACGCCATCACCAAGCAGGCCACCACCGACTACAGCTTCAACCGCATCAGCGCCGGCATCGGCACCGACAGCCACCGCCGCGTGACGCTGGACGCCAACAAGGTCTTCTCCGAGACCTTCGCCCTGCGCGCCAACGCCCTACTGTCCAGCGAGGGCGTGCCCGACCGCGATCCGTCCAAGCGCCAGCGCAACGGCCTGGCCCTGTCGGGCCTGTGGCTGCCCAATGAGGACCTGTCGGTCACGCTGGACTACTACGGCCTGCGCGCCAAGGATAAGCACCCCGACCTGGGCTACTACCTGGTCGGCACGCCGCCCAACCGCCGCCCGGCCCGGGGCGTGCCGATGTACGCGCAGGACGCCGACTTCCTGCGCTCGGACGTGGACACGCTGACGGCGCGCGTCAACTACCGCTTCACGCCCGACGTCAAGCTGACCAGCCTGACGCGCTACGGCCAGTCCAAGAACGCCTACGCCACCACCGGCGCCTCCAGCGCCACCGTGCTGGATGCGGCGGGCAACGCCATCGGCACCGCCGCCGCCATCGACGGCGGCCACACGGGCTGGCAGGAGGTGGAGTACTTCGCCCACCAGAGCAACCTGCGCTGGGACAAGCAGATAGGCGGCCTGAAGCACGAATTCATCTTCGGTCTGGAATACACCGACCACAAGGTGCTGTCGGGCAACTACGGCGTGAGCAGTACCGCCGCGCCCAACTGCCGCACCTCCGGGCGCAACGGCCCGCAGGGCAGCTGGTGCATCACCGACCTGAACGGCAACGCGCTGGACAACCTCGGCAGCCTGGCCGGACGCAGCTACGAGCGCCGTGACTGGACGCGCGACTGGCGCGTCAAGACCTTCGCCCTGTCGGCGATGGACACGGTGGACCTGACCGACCGCTGGACGCTGTTCGGCGGCCTGCGCGCCGACCACTACAAGCTGACCATGCTGACGCAGAACAACCAGAGCGGCGCGCAGACGGGCGACTACTCGTTCACCGACACCCTGCTCAACGGCCACCTGGGCGTGAGCTACAAGTTCAGCCCCACGGCCATGGCCTATGCCAGCTTCGGCACCGCGCAGGACATCAACGGCGGCGAGCCCGACACCGGCACCAGCAGCGGCTACGGCGGCCTGGTGATCTTCGATGGCAAGGCCGCGGGCGCCAAGCCCGAGACCTCGCGCAACTTCGAGCTGGGCACCAAGTTCAACGTGCTGGACGACAAGCTGCTGGCCACCGCCGCTGTCTTCCAGACCACCAAGAGCGACGTGATGGAAGGCGCTGACTACGACGCCGTGGGCACCTTCAACACCGGCAAGAACCGCGTGCGCGGCATCGAGTTCGGCCTGGCCGGCAACATCACCCCGCTGCTGGAGGTGCAGGGCGGCGTGGCCTTCATGAAGTCCAAGGTGCTGCAGTCCAGCACGCCGGCCAACGTGGGCAACCCGCTGTCCAACTTCGCCGACCGCAGCGCCTCGCTGCAGGGCAAGTACCACCTGACGCGCAACTTCGAGTTCGGCGCCATCGCCCGCTACGAAAGCGGCAAGTGCGGCGGCCAGCCCGACACCGGCGCCGGCTACAACGCCCAGGGCCTGTGCTCGCAGCCGGTGCCCTCGTTCACCACCTACGACCTGTTTGCCACCTACCGCATCAACAAGAGCGCCAACCTGCGCCTGAACGTGCTGAACGTGACCGACAAGGACTACTTCACCGCCGTGTACCGCTCGGGCGCCTTCCTGTACAAGGGTGACGGCCGCGCCGTGCGCCTGACGCTGAACCTGGACCTGTAAACCAGCCCGGGTTCAAGCCAAAATGGCTGCCAGCGCTTGGTGCACAAGCGCTGGCAGCTATTGTTTTTGATGAACACCCCACGCCTTCCCCCCGGCATCCACAACGCGGTGGACTACCAGCGCCTGGCGCCCGAGCACCTGGCGCCGGAGCGGCTGGCCTACATCGCAGGCGGTTGCGGCTGGGACCGTGCGGTGGCCGCCAACGCCGCCGCCTACGGCCGCTGGGCGGTCGTGCCGCGCCTGCTGCGCGATGTGCGCGGCGGCCATGCGCGCCTGGCCCTGAACGGGGCCGCGCTGCCCCACCCCTTTTTGCTCGCGCCCGTGGCGCACCAGCGCCTGGCGCACCCCGAGGCCGAGGCCGCCACCGCGCGCGCCGCCGCGGCCACCGGCACCTGCCTGGTCGCCAGCACCCTGTCGTCACTGCCGCTGGAGGCGATCGCCCAGGCCCAGGGCGAGGGTGTGCGCTGGTTCCAGCTGTACCTACAGCCCGAGCGCGCCCACACCCTGGATCTGCTGGCGCGCGCCGAGGCCGCCGGGTTTTCGGCCATCGTGCTCACGCTGGACGCCAGCATCCAGCTGCCCAGCCGCAGCGCGCTGGCGGCGGGCTTCACGCTGCCGCCCGAGTGCACCGCGGGCAACCTGGCCGGCTATGCCGCATCCGCATCCGCGCCCGCGCCGCTGGCGAACGGCGACAGCCGCATCTTCCAGGGCGCCATGCGCCACGCGCCGACCTGGGACGACCTGCGCTGGCTGCTGGCCGCCACGCGCCTGCCGGTGTGGGTCAAGGGCGTGCTCCACCCCGAGGACGCGCGCCAGCTGCAGGCCGCCGGCGTGGCCGGCATCATCGTCTCCAACCACGGCGGCCGCAGCCTGGACGCGGCGCCCGCCAGCCTGGCGCAGCTGCCCGCCGTGCGCGCCGCCGTGGGCGCGCAGTTCCCGGTGCTGCTGGACGGGGGCATCACGAGCGGCCAGCACGCCTTCCTGGCACTGGCGCTGGGCGCCGATGCCGTGCTCGTCGGCCGGCTGCAGGTGTATGCCCTGGCCGTCGCCGGCGCCCTTGGAGCGGCGCACCTGCTGACGCTGCTGGTCGAGGAGCTGCACGCCTGCATGGCCCAGGCCGGCTGCGCCACGCTGGCCGACATCACGCCCGCCGCGCTGGTCCCCCACCCTCCCCTTGCCCCTGCGCCATGCTGATCTCCCTCGAACAGGTCTTCACCAAACCCGAAGTGCGCGCCTTTCGCGCCGAACTGGACGCCGCCCCCTGGCACGACGGCGCTGCCACCGCCGGCACGCTGGCGCAAAGCGTCAAGCGCAACCAGCAGCTGGAGGACGGCAGCGCGCTGGCGGTGCGGCTGGGCGAGCACATCCTGCGGCGCCTGGCGGCCACGCCGCTGTTCATCAGCGCCGCGCTGCCGCGCACGATTTACCCCCCGAAGTTCAACCGCTACCAAGGGGGCGGCACCTACGGCGCGCACGTGGACAGCGCGCTGATGTTCCTGCCCGGCAGCGGACAGCAGATGCGCACCGACCTGTCGGCCACGCTGTTCCTGGCCGAACCCGAGGAGTACGACGGCGGCGAGCTGGAGGTGGAGGGGCCGTTCGGCGTGCAGACGGTGAAGCTGGCGGCGGGCGACATGGTGCTGTACCCGTCCAGCAGCCTGCACCGCGTGACGCCGGTGACGCGGGGCGCGCGCGTGGCGTCGTTCTTCTGGATCGAGAGCCTGGTGGCGGACGAAGGGGAGCGCACGCTGCTGTTCGATCTGGACCAGTCGGTGCAACAGGTGGCGCCGCTGCTGGCGGGCGATGACATGCGGCTGGTGCAGTTGACGGGCGTGTACCACAACCTGTTGCGCCGCTTTGCGCGGACGTGAGTTTGCTCTTTTTTTTGTAGCTAGATGCGCTTGGTTGGCTTGCGTTACGGCCTTTTTTGGTGTTAGTGGAATGCGGAGTTGGGGAGCCGGTTCTCGCCCCGGCGGGCGACCTCCTTTTCTTGCTCGCACAAGAAAAGGAGGCAAAAG
>DAMCAL010000116.1:0-8693 GCA_032059585.1 Burkholderiaceae bacterium | reverse complement strand
GTGGGCCGTGGGCTTCATCTTCGTGTTCACCATCGGCGGCTTCACCGGCCTGTTCGTGGCCATGGCTCCGCTGGACATCCAGCTGCAGGACACCTACTACGTCGTCGCCCACTTCCACTATGTGCTGGTGGCAGGGTCGCTGTTCGCCATGTTCGCGGGCTACTACTACTGGGCACCCAAGTGGACCGGCGTGATGTACAGCGAGTCGCGCGGGCGCATCCACTTCTGGGGTTCGATGATCACCTTCAACATCACGTTCTTCCCGATGCACTTCCTGGGGCTGGCCGGCATGCCGCGCCGCTACGCCGACTACCCGATGCAGTTCGCCGACTTCAACATGCTGGCCTCCATCGGCGGGTTCGGCTTCGGGTTGATGCAGGTGTACTTCTTCCTGTTCGTCGTGCTGCCCGCGATGCGCGGCCGCGGCGAGCCCGCGCCGCAGCGTCCGTGGGAAGGCGCCGAGGGGCTGGAGTGGGAAGTGCCGTCGCCGGCGCCCTTCCATACCTTCGAAGTGCCTCCCAAGCTCGATGCGACCGCGACGCGCGTGATCGGCTGAGCCGGATACGCGCCAGGCTGCACCCGCCCGTCACAAGACCATGAACATGAGTACACCGGAAGACAAGAAGAAGGCCAATGTCCGCCTGGGGCTGATCCTGGCGTCGCTGGCAGCGGTCTTCCTGCTCGGCTTCTTCGTGCGCATGGTCTGGCTGCGCTGAGCGCGCGGCCACGAAAAAAGGCAGCGCAGCGCAGTGCAACACGACCAGGACACCAGGACCAACGAAAGGGGCGAGAGGCGGGCCATGGGGATGCGGCAGGAAAACGTGAAGATGGTGGGCAAGCTGGCCATCGTGGCCTTTGGCATGTTCGCCTTCGGCTACGTGCTCATTCCCATCTACAAGCGCATCTGCGAAGCGACGGGCATCAACATCCTGAGCCTCTCGGAGCGCCTGGTGCCCGGCAATGGGTCTGCCGGCGCGAACGCGCGCGTGCCCACCAACTCGCAGGTGGACAAGACGCGCACCATCACCGTCGAGTTCGACGCCAATGCCCGCGGCCCCTGGGACTTCAAGCCGGCCCAGCGCTCCATCCAGGTGCACCCGGGCGAGCTGGCCACCGTGATGTACGAGTTCCAGAACGTGCAGAACCGGCGCATGTCGGCGCAGGCCATCCCCAGTTATGCGCCGCGCCAGGCCGCACCCCACTTCACCAAGCTGGAGTGCTTTTGCTTCAGCCAGTACACGCTGGAGCCGGGCGAGAAGAAGCAATGGCCCGTGGCGTTCGTGATCGATCCGCGGCTGTCCAAGGACGTGACCACCATCACCCTGTCCTACACCTTCTTCGAGGTGGGCGGCAGAACGCCGAGCGCGCCGGGGCAGCCCAGCGCGGCGGTGGTGCATCCTGCGGCGCTGGCGCGGGAGGGCGGCGCATGACGCCGTCGCGGCCGCCGTCGCAGCGCACCTCGCTGGCGCGAACGCTGCGCGCCGTGGCCTGGTCGCTGATCGGCCTGCGCGCCGGCGACGAGTACCGGCGCGACGTGCAAAACATCCAGCCGCTGCACGTCGTGCTGATCGGGCTGCTCGCCTTGTTCGCGCTCGTGGTGGGACTGATTTTGCTGGTCAAGTGGGTGGTGTGATGCGAAAGACGATGGACCGTGCCGGGCGCCTGCGGCTGGCCACCAACAACAACGGGGCCAGGCCCCGAACGATATCTTGAGACCGAGGAGCTGACATGAGTGCAACCACTCCGGGCACCACGCCCTACTACTACGTTCCCGCGGAGTCGCGCCACCCCTTCCTGGCGGCGGTGGGGCTGTTTTTCGTGATCCTGGGCGCCAGCCAATGGATCAACGGCCACGAGTGGGGCAAATATTCGTTCTGGTTCGGCATTGCCTGGTGGCTGTTCGTGCTGTTCCAGTGGTTCCGCGAAGCAGCGCAGGAAAGCGAGCGCGGCCTGTACGGGCGCAAGATCGACCTGTCGTACCGCTGGAGCATGAGCTGGTTCATCTTCTCCGAGGTGATGTTTTTCGGCGCCTTCTTCACCGCCCTGTGGTGGGCCCGGGTGCACTCGGTGCCCGAGCTGGGCAGCGTGGACAACGGCTTGCTGTGGCCGGGCTTCAAGGCCGTCTGGCCCAGCCTGGCGGCGGGCGCCACCGCGTCTCCCGCCGGCACGGTGGAGCCATTCCAGACTGTCGGCCCGTTCTGGCTGCCGACCATCAACACCGCGCTGCTGCTGACCTCGGGCGTGACGCTGACCATCGCCCACCACGCGCTGCAGGCCGGCAACCGCGGCCGCACCATCGCCTTCATGTGGGTCACGGTGCTGCTGGGCGTCACCTTCCTGTTCGTGCAGGGCTACGAGTACTACCACCTCTACACCGACCTGAACCTGAAGATGAATTCGGGCGTGTTCGGCTCGACCTTCTTTCTGCTCACGGGCTTCCACGGGTTCCACGTGTTCGTCGGCATGCTGATGCTGCTGTTCGTCACGCTGCGCCTGCAAAGCGGCCACTTCACCACCGAGCGCCACTTCGGCTTCGAAGGTGCTGCCTGGTACTGGCACTTCGTGGACGTGGTCTGGCTGGGCCTGTACATCCTGGTCTACTGGATGTGAGCGCCGCCGGTGCCGGCACCGAAAAAAGCGCCGCCAGGCGCTTTTTTTGCGACCGGGATGCGGCTTGCTATTCAAACAATAGCTGGTGCCGCTTATGCCATAAAGGTTTGACCATGAAACCGAGCGCCATTGCCCGCGCAGTCAGCGCTGACAGCTCTTCTTTTTATAGCCCTCCAGGCCTCAGCGCGCCGTGGCCGGCAGGCCGGTGGGCTGGATATACCCCAGCTTCCATGCGGCCAGCAGGCACAGGAACAGCGCCACCGACAGCCCCACCCGCAGCGCGAGCGACCAGGCCATGCGGCCGCTGCGCCGGCGGTCGTCTTCACCTTCGCGATCGCCGCGCATCATGAAGAACAGGGCCGAGCCCAGGCTGGCGAGGATGGAGAGAAAGGCCAGAGCCACGAGGATTTTCATGTTGTACCCTGTGCCCGAGACCGGGCGAAGCGGGCCGCGCCGCTGCGCTGGGGCGGCAGGCCCGCACCTGCCCCCGGGGGCGCCCCCCGGGCCACAGGTTCGTTGCTGATGCAGCCGCATTATCCTGACAGCCGACCGCGCGCGCCGCTGGGCTGGCGCTTCTGGTTGACCACTTTGGCTGCGCTGGTGGCGATGGCCGTGACCGCTTCGCTCGGCCGCTGGCAGCTCTCGCGCGCTGCTGAGAAGCAATCCCTGCAGGCCGCGATGCAGGCGCGCGCCAGCCAGCCGCCCGTGCCCGCCGCGGCGTTGCCGGCGGCGTCCGGCGGCCGCGCCGCCGAGGCACTGCAGCACCGCCGCGTGCAGTTGCGCGGGCACTGGGCGGCGCAGGCCACGGTGTTCCTGGACAACCGCCAGATGTACGGCCGGCCCGGTTTCTACGTCTTCACCCCGCTGCGCCTGGCAGGCGACGAAGCGGCGGTGGTGCTGGTGCAGCGCGGCTGGGTGCCGCGCGACTTCATGGACCGCACCCGCCTGCCCGAGGTCGCAACGCCGGCGGGCGAGGTGGTGGTGCAAGGCCGCGTCGCCGGTCCGCCCTCGCGGCTGTACGAGTTCGCTCCCGCCGCGGCGCAGGGGTCTTCGCGCATCCGGCAGAATCTGGACATGGCGGCATTTGCCGCCGAAACCGGCCTGCCGCTGCTGCCGCACCTCACGGTGGTGCAGGGCAGCGACGACGGCGCAGGCCCTGACGGCCTGTCGCGCGACTGGCCCGCCGTGGACAGCGGCGTGGACAAGCATTACGGCTACGCATTCCAATGGTTCGGGCTGTGCGCCCTGGTGACAATCCTGTATGTCTGGTTCCAACTCGTCCGACGCTTCGCTCGCCCCCGGCCTTGAGCAGCGCCCCGCCGCCGCCGCCGGCGCCGGCGACGAACCCCTGGGCCTCACCGTGCACAACCTGCCGCCGGCCGGCGGCGCGCTGGACTCGCTGCAGCGCTCGCGCCGCGGGCGCTGGCAGATGCTGGGCCTGCTGCTGGTGTGCGCGGCGCCGGTGGTCGCCTCCTACTTCACCTACTACGTGGTCCGCCCCGAAGGCCGGCGCGTCTTCGGCGAGCTGGTCGAGCCGCAGCGCCCGCTGCCGGCCACCGTCCAGGCCCGTACGCCCGACGGCACGCCGCGCACGCTGGACACGCTGCGCGGCCAGTGGCTGCTGGTCAGCGCCGCCGGCGGCGCCTGCGAGGCGCGCTGCCGCGACAACCTGTACCTGCAGCGCCAGTTGCGCGAAAGCACCGGGCGCGAGAAGGACCGCATCGACTGGGTGTGGCTGGTGACCGACGACGCGCCGCTGCCGGCCGACATCGCGCCGGCACTGGCGCAGGCGACGGTATTGCGCGTGCCCGCGCAGGACGTGCAGCAGTGGCTGTCGCCCGCGCCGGGCCACGCGCTCGACGAGCACGTGTACGTGGTCGATCCGATGGGCAACTGGATGATGCGTTTTCCGGCGCGGATGGACCGCGCCGGCGCCGCGCAGGCCAAGCGCGACATCGACCGGCTGCTGCGCGCGTCCTCATCGTGGGACCAGCCAGGCCGCGGGCAGGAGGCACGCTGATGCCCGGCGCCACTGCGCAGCCGCTGTACGACCTGGCGCCCGCGCTGGAGCTGATGGCGCTCGGCCTGGCGGTGGCGCTGGTGCCGCTGGCGTGGGTGTGGCGCAAGAGCCGCGGGCGCACGCCGGCGGCGCGCCTGCAGGCGCTGCTGGTGCTGACGCTGTTTCTCACCTTCGATCTGGTGCTCTTTGGCGCCTTCACGCGCCTGACCGACTCCGGGCTGGGCTGCCCGGACTGGCCCGGCTGCTACGGCAGCGCCAGCCCGGCGGGCGCGCATGCCGAGATTTCCGCCGCCCAGGCGGCCATGCCCACCGGTCCGGTCACGCACGGCAAGGCCTGGGTCGAGATGGTGCACCGCTACCTGGCCAGCGGCGTGGGCGTGCTTATCATCGTGCTCACGGTGCTGGCCTGGCGCGAGCGCGCCCGCCTGCGCCGTGCGGCAGAGGAGGGCGCACCTGGCGGCGGCGCCGTGCTGAGCCCCTGGTGGCCCACGGCCACGCTGGTGTGGGTCTGCCTGCAGGGCGCGTTCGGCGCGCTCACCGTGACCATGAAGCTGTTTCCGGCCATCGTCACGCTGCACCTGCTGGGCGGCGTGGTGCTGCTGGCGCTGCTGTGCGTGCAGGCCGTTCGCACCGGGCAGGCGGTGCAGGGTGCGGCGCCCGCGCGGCTGGGCCGTGGCCTGCGCTGGGCCCTGGTGGCTGCGCTGGCGCTGGTCACCGGGCAGGTGCTGCTGGGCGGCTGGGTCAGTACCAACTACGCCGTGCTGGCCTGCAGCACCTTTCCGCAGTGCCAGGGCGCATGGTGGCCCGACATGGCGTTTGCCGAGGGCTTCGAGCTGTGGCGGCCGCTGGGACTGCGCGCTGATGGCAGCCACATCAGCTTCGCCGCGCTCACCGCCATCCACTACGCCCACCGCCTGGCGGCCTATGCCGTGCTGCCGGTGCTGGGCCTGCTGGCCTGGGCGCTGGTGCGCGCCGGCCGGCTGCCTGCTGCGGGGCGCTGGCTGGCGCTGCTGGCGCTGGCGCAACTGGTCACCGGTCTGTCCAACGTGGTGCTGGGCTGGCCCCTGGCAGCGGCCGTGCTGCACACCGGCGGCGCAGCGGCGCTGGTCGTGGTGCTGACCTGGGCGCTGGCGGCCAGCCGGACCGTCCAGCCCGTGCGCGCCCCCGCGAGCGCGCCCCTTTCCACTTCCGGAGTTTCCGCATGAGTGCCGCTCCCGTTCCTGCCCCCGCGCCCGCACCGGCGCACACCGGGCATGCCCTGCCGCCACGCGTGGCGCAGTTCTACGCGCTGACCAAGCCGCGCGTGGTCCAGCTCATCGTCTTTTGCGCCTTCATCGGCATGGTGCTGGCCGTGCCCGGCCTGCCCGGGGCGTCGCAATGGGGCCAGATGGCGCTGGCCAGCGCCGGCATCTGGCTGGTGGCGGGCGCGGCGGCCGCCTTCAACTGCCTGGTCGAGCGCGGCATCGACGCGCGCATGAAGCGCACCGCATGGCGTCCCACGGCCAAGGGCGAGCTGTCGGGCACCGAAGCGCTGGCGTTTTCGGCGCTGCTGTGCGCGGCCGGGTCGGCGCTGCTGTATTTCCTGGTCAACCCGCTGACCATGTGGCTGACGTTTGCCACCTTCGTGGGCTATGCGGTGGTCTACACCGTCATCCTGAAGCCGCTCACGCCGCAGAACATCGTCATCGGCGGTGCGTCGGGCGCGATGCCGCCGGTGCTGGGCTGGGCGGCGATGACGGGCCAGGTCGGGCCCGAGGCCTTGATCCTGTTTTTGATCATCTTCCTGTGGACCCCGCCGCACTTCTGGGCGCTGGCGCTGTACCGGGTGGAGGACTACCGCAAGTCCGGCCTGCCGATGCTGCCCGTCACGCACGGCAACGAGTTCACGCGGCTGCAGGTGTTCCTGTACACGCTGATCCTGTTCGCCGGCTGCCTGATGCCGTTCGTCTACGGCATGAGTTCGTGGATCTACCTGGTCGCCGCGGTGGTGCTCAGCCTGGGCTTTTGCGGCTATGGCTTTGCGCTGTGGCGGCACTACTCCGACGCGCTGGCGCGCAAGACCTTCCGTTTCTCGTTGATCCACCTGAGCGTGCTGTTCGCCGCGCTGCTCGTGGACCACTACGCACTGTGATGCCTGCTGTGACCCTGACCCGACGTTTTGCTCTTCAAAAGATAGCTGCTGGCGCTTGCCTGGCGGGCGCTGGAGCCGTTTTTCTTTCGGCATGTTCGCCGAGCGGCCCGACCTTCCAGGGCGTGGACGTGACCGGCGCCGACTATGCGCGCGAGCTGGCCATGTCCGACCAGAACGGGCGGCCGCGCACGCTGGCGGATTTTGCCGGCAAGGTGGTGGTGGTGTTCTTCGGCTACACCCAATGCCCGGACGTGTGCCCGACCGCGCTGACCGAGCTGGTCGAAGTCAAGCGCGCGCTGGGGGCCGACGGCGACCGGCTGCAAGGGGTGTTCGTCACGGTGGACCCCGAGCGCGACACGCCGGAAGTGCTCAAGGCCTACGTGGCCCATTTCGATCCCGGCTTCGTCGCGCTGCGCGGCACGCCCGAGCAGCTCGCCGCCACCGCCAAGGACTTCAAGATCTACTACAAGCGCGTGGAAGGCACCACGCCCACCAGCTACACCATGGACCACTCGGCGGGCACCTACGTCTACGACACCGCCGGGCGGCTGCGCGTGTACCAGCGCTATGGCAGCGGCGCACAGGCGCTGGCGGCCGACGTGCGCACCCTGCTGGGCGAAAGCGGCTGACCGGCCGCGCGGGCCTGGCTGCGCGCGCAGCCAGGCCCGAACGCCGGCAGGGCGCGGGTCCGCTGCCCCCGCCTGCCTCGCACGCTCACTGCATCGTGATCTTTTGCTCGCGGATCACCCGGCCCATGGCGGCCGTGTCGGCGCGCATGCGGTTGGCCAGGCCTTCGGGTGACGAGCCCACCGCCTGCCAGCCTTGCTGGAACAGCTTGGCGCGCACGTCCGGGCTGCGGGCGATCTCGCCGAGCAGCGTTGCCAGGCGCGTGCGCACCGCGGCCGGCATGGAGACCGGAGCGGCAAAGGCGTTCCAGATTTCCAGCTCATAGTCGCGCACGCCCGCCTCGGCCAGGCTCGGCACGTCCGGGACCAGCGCGCTGCGCCCGGCCGAGGTCACGCCCAGGCGGCGGATCTTGCCCGCGCGTTCCTGCGACAGCGCCAGCGCCGGCGGCAGCAGGGCCATCTGCAGCTGGCCGCCGCTCATGGCAGTCGCGACCTGCGGGTAGCCGGGGTAGGGCACATGCAGCGGATCGATGCCGGTGCGCGCCTTCAGCAACTCGGTGCCCAGGTGGCCCACCGTGCCCACGCCCGGCGTGCCATAGCTCCAGCGGTCGCCGGCGGCGCGCGCAGCCTCCAGGAAGGCGCGCGCGTCGGTCGAGGGCACGTCCTGCTGGCCCACCGGCGCGGTGAGCACCAGCGGCGACACGCCGATCAGCGACAGCGGCGCCAGGTCGCGCACCGGGTCGTAGGGCAGGCGCGGGTTGATCAGCTTGGCCACCGTCAGGTTGCCGTTGATGAACAGGCCGATGGTGTGCCCGTCGGTCGCCTTGGACACCACGTCGGCGCCGATGTTGCCGCCCGCGCCCACCTTGTTGTCCACCACCACCGGCTGGCCGAGCGCCTGCGACAGCGGCTCGGAGAAGGTGCGCGCCGTCAGGTCCGGCGAGGAGCCGGGCGGAAAGCCCACGATGATGCGCAGGGGCTTGGTCGGCCAGCCGGGCGTGGCCGTGGCACCGGCCTGCGCACTGGCGGTGGTCCAGGGGGCGCACAGCGCTGTGGTGGCGGCCAGCGCCAGCAGGGCGCGGCGGGCGGGGAAGGGGCGGGACATAGGCCAGGGTCTCCTGTCGTGTTGGGCGGGGACGCGGAGCGGATGCCGCGCCGGGAATGAACAAAAAAGCGCGCTGCCCGGTGGGGCAGCGCGCTTCGGATTATCCGCGTGCCGGCCGCAGCGCGTCAGGCGTACTCGGCCAGCGTCTTGCGCATCTTCTTCATGGCCGCCACCTCGATCTGGCGGATGCGCTCGGCGCTC
>DAMCAL010000115.1:0-8774 GCA_032059585.1 Burkholderiaceae bacterium | reverse complement strand
GAAAGCCGCTACCTCGCCCGCCTGATGACGGGCCAGGTGGCGCGCAACATGATCAACACCTTCTTCTTCGACATGAACGCCATCAAGGCCGGCAAGTCGCGCCCGGCCGGCGTGCCGCGCTTCAAGCCGGCTCAGGTGGGCATTCTGGGCGCCGGCATGATGGGCGCGGGCATCGCCTGGGCGCAGGCCAGCCGGGGCATTGCCACCGTGCTCAAGGACGTGAGCATGGAGAAGGCCGAAGCCGGCAAGGCCTACAGCGCCAAGCTGGCCCAGAAGCGCGTGGACAAGGGCGGCATGCAGCCTGAGGCCGCACAGGCGCTGCTGGCGCGCATCACGCCCACGCAGGATGCCGCTGACCTGGCCGGCTGCGACCTCATCATCGAGGCCGTGTTCGAGAACCGCGAGCTGAAGGCCCAGGTCACGCGCGAGGCCGAGCCTCAGCTGGCGCCGGGCGGCTTTTTTGCCAGCAACACCTCCACCCTGCCCATCACTGGCCTCGCCGAGGCCAGCAGCCGGCCAGAGAAGTTCATCGGCATCCACTTCTTCAGCCCCGTGGACAAGATGAAGCTGGTGGAAATCATCCGCGGCCGGCAGACCGACGACGAGACCGTCGCCCGCGCCTTCGACTACGTGCAGGCGCTGGGCAAGATCCCCATCGTGGTCAACGACTCGCGGGGCTTCTACACCAGCCGCACCTTCGGCACCTTCGTGATGGAGGGCGCCGCCATGCTGGGCGAGGGCATCCCTGCCGCGGTGATCGAGAACGCCGCCATGCAGGCCGGCATGCCCGTGGGGCCGCTGGCGGTGCTGGACGAAACCGCCCTGTCGCTCAGCGTGCACGTGCTGGACCAGACACGCGCCGACGATGCGGCGCAAGGCAAGGCGTATGCCGCCACGCCGGGCGAACTGCTGGTCGAGCGCATGGTCAAGGAACTCAACCGCCCGGGCCGCGCGGCCGGCGGGGGCTTCTACGACTACCCGGCAGGCGGCAAGAAGCACCTGTGGCCCGAACTGCGCACCCGGTTCGAGAAACCAGGCGCGCGCTGGGACGTGCAGGAGCTGCAAGACCGGCTGCTGTACCGCCAGGCCATCGAGACCGCGCGCTGCCTGGCCGAAGGCGTGCTGACCAGCGTGCACGACGCCAACATCGGCTCCATCTTCGGCATCGGCTTCCCGGCCTGGACCGGCGGGGCGATGCAGTTCATCTACGGCACCGGCATCGGGGCCTTCACGCGCCGCGCCGCGCAACTCGCCGCGCAGCATGGCGCAGGCTTCACCGTGGACGACCGGGTGCACGCGGCCATCGAGCAGCACCAGCCGCGCCACTGAGGTCCAGCGCCTTCGGCGCAGCACGCCACGGGCCGCGAACCACGACGCAGGAGCCGCACGCGGTGACCGGCCGGTCAGAGCGGATCAGGGGGGTGGGGAGGATGGGGGCGGCTGGCGCGCGGCGTCGCGCCAGCCGTGGACGACGGACAGCGCTTCGCCCGTCCCGTCGCCGTGGGTGATGACCGAAAAAGACGCGTTCGTTTCAAGCACCACCGCCTGCACACTGGCGAGGTGGCTGTGGCCAGCCGCACGGATGGCCGCCAGCACTTCGTCCTGGGTGACCCGCGCGCGGCGCAGCGCTTCGTCCAGGAAACAGCCGCGGTAGAACACGATCTGCGGCTCCCCGACGATCGTGGAGCGCACCCAGCGCGAGCGAACGCTCAGCCAGGTCACGACAAACTGCAGTCCGATCAGCACGCCGAAGGCTGCAGCCCCCTGCGCCAGCGACACATCCTTGCTCAGCAACGCGCTTGCCAGCGTCGAGCCGAGCGCCACGGTCACCACGAAATCGAAGGCGTTCATCTTCGACAACGTGCGCTTGCCCGAAACCCGCAGCAAAAGCACCAGCGTGGCGTAGGCCAGCACACCCATCAGCGCAGTGCGCAGGATGTTGTCCCAGCCGTTGAACAGCAAGTGATCCATATCGGGGGTTCGACCTTTCCGGCCAGAGGGCGGCCGTGCGCGCCATGCAACTGCTGCCATCGCCCGGGTGGTGCGTTACGCCACGCGCTCCAGCATGGCACGGGCCGCACGACCGGATTAGCGCGCCGGCCACCAAGATAGCACGCACCCGGGCGGCCACCCGCGCCAAGGGCTTTGGGGAGCAGCGCCCGGGGCAGTCCGCCGGCGAGCTTGCACGCTCGCCCGAAGCACGTCCCCTGCGGGTGCCGAGACGGCGGTGCCGCCGGCTGCGCCGCCGTGCCGATATCCCTTTCGGCCCGCGTGTCGGGCGGGCGGGCCGGCCTCGGCCTGGGCCTGGGCCAGGGTGCGCGCGCTGCGGTGTATGAAATCCGGAAGGGCCACGCGCTGGACGGCGCGCAGCGGCTGCGTGGCGGGCAGGTCGACCATGGGGTGTTTCCTGCGGTTTCTGGTTTTGCACGGGAGGTACCGGGTCATTTTGCGCCTCTGTGCCGCGCTTTGCGGCCGCGCCCCTGTGGTGCCCCCGTGTGTTGCCCCCGTGTGTTGCCCCCGTGTGTTGCCCCCGTGTATTGCGCCTGTGGGTGGCGCCGTCTCAGGCAGCGGCGCCGGCAGCGTGCTCTGCCAGACCCAGCAGGGCGCGCGCCTCGGCGGGGCTGGCCACCGCGCGCCCGGCGCGCTGCGCGCACTGCGCCAGCTGCTCGATCATGGGTCCGTTGGAGGTGGCCTTGGCGCCGTCCGGCAGGTAGAAGCTGTCTTCGAGCCCGGTGCGCAGGTGCCCGCCCAGCTCGGCCACCCGCTGGTGCACGGGCCAGATCTCGCTGCGCCCGATCAGCGTGGCCTGCCACGGCGCGCCCTGCATCTTCAGCCGGAGCAGGATGGGCAGCAGGTCGGCGTCGGCCGGCATGCCCGATTCCACGCCCATGACGAAGTTGTAGTGCGGCAGCCCCCGGCTGTACAAGCCGGTCTGCACGTACATCTCCACGCAGCGCACGATGCCGACGTCGAAGCACTCGAACTCGGGCAGCGTGCCGGTCTCGGCCATCACGTCGATGAAGTCCTGCACCTTGGCCGGCAGGTTGTCGAACAGCATCGGCGGCCAGGCCCAGGTGCCGTTGGCACGCACCTTCAGGTAGTTCAGCGAGCCAGCGTTGCATGCCGCCATCTCCGGGCGCGTGGCGCGCAGGCAGTCCAGAGGGCCCTGGTAGTCGGGCCCGACCACGCCGGTGGTCTGGTTGACGATGACGCCGGGACAGGCCTCGCGCATGGCCTGCACGCAGTCGCGGGCGACTTGCGGGTCCCAGCTCGGCAGGTGGCCCCTGCCCGGCGCCTGGCTGCGAAAATGCACATGCACGACGGACGCGCCGGCGTCGCAGGCCCGGCGGGCCTCACGGGCGAGTTCCTCGGGGGTGACGGGCACATGGTGTTGCCGGGGGTCCGTCAGCACGCCGGTGATGGCGCAGGTCAGGATGGCCTTGTCGCCGTGGGGGTGCGCTAGGCGTGGGGTGCTGCATGGCGTGTCTCCGCTGCGGTGCCGTGTGTCAAATGCCCAGCTGCCGCGCAGCCAGGTCCTTCATGATTTCTTCCGTGCCGCCGCCGATCATCATGACCTTGACCTCGCGGTAGATGCGCTCGCTGACGGTGCCGCGCATGTAGCCCATGCCGCCCAGGATCTGCACGGCCTGGTCGGCGCAGAACTGCATGGTCTGCGTGGCGTGGTTCTTCAGCAGGCAGACACTGGCGACCCAGTCACTGTCGGCCCCCACGCTCGCCTGCTGCGCAGGGGGCGCTGCCCCTCGAGGGGGCTGCTGCGCCGTGGAGCGGTCCGGCGGCGCAGCGCCCGTGTCGCCCGCATCCGCCTGCGCGGCCACGGCCTCGCACCACGCGGCGGTGGACTGGATGCGCATCTGCATGTCCGCCAGCTTGTGGCGCACGGCCTGGTGCTCGACCAGCGCGCGCCCGAACGTGCGGCGCTGGCGCGCCCAGGCCAGGGCCTCGTCGTAGCAGGCTTCGGCAAAGCCCAGCGCGGCGGCGGCGATGCCGAAGCGCTCGCTGTTGAAGTTGCCCATGATGATGCGAAAGCCGGCGCCCTCCTCGCCCAGCAGGTAGCGGGCGGGCACCCGCACGTCGTCGAAACGCAGGTGGGCGGTGTCCGAGCACAGCCAGCCCATCTTGTCCAGGCGGCTGCGCGACAGCCCGGCGCTGGCGCCGGGCACCAGCAGCATGGAGATGCCGCCCGCGCCCTTGCCTGCCGCATCCCCGGTGCGCACGGCCACGGTGATCCAGTCGGCGCGCATGCCGGAGGTGATGAAGACCTTCTCGCCGTTCACCACCCAGTCGCCGCCCTCGCGCCGTGCGGTGGTGCGAAGCTGCGCCACGTCCGAGCCGCCGCCGGGCTCGGTGATGGCCAGGGCGGCGATCTGCTCGCCGGCCAGCACCGGCGGGATGACCTCGGCGCGCACCGCGTCGCTGCCGTGCAGCAGCACCGGAGGCAGCCCGATGTTGTGCGACAGCAAGCCGGCCAGCACGCCCCCGCTGGCGCCGTAGCGGCTCAAGGCCCGCCACAGCGGCAGGCGCAGCAGGTGGCTGGCGGGCGTGCCGCCATACGCCTCGGGGTAGCCCAGGCCCAGCAGGCCCAGCTCGGCGGCGCGGCGGTAGAGCGTGCGCGGAAATTCGCCCGCCGCGTCCCACGCGTCCACATGCGGGGCAATCTCGCGGCGCGCGAAGCGCTCGACCAGGTCGGCCAGCGCCTGGCGGTCGGCGCTGCCGGTGGTGGATGCAACGCCGGTGTTCATGCGGGGTCCTGTTCGGGGATGGCAGCGGGTGGTGGCGGCGGAGCCTGCGGACGCGCTCCAGGCTCCAGCCGCACCAGCATTTGCCCGGGAGCCACCTGCTGGCCGACCGCGACCAGCAGTTCGGCCACCGTGCCGGCGGCGGGCGCCGCCAGGCTGTGTTCGAGCTTCATGGATTCGATGACGGCCAGCGTGTCGCCTGGCGCCACGGCGTGGCCGGGTGGCACCGGCAGCGCCAGCACGCGCCCGTTGAACGGGGCGTGCAGCGCGCCTGCGCCGCCCGCCGCGCCGCCTGCCGCCGCGCTCTCGCAGGAAATATCGTCCACGAACCCGTCGATGCCCCCAGCCTGCCAGTGCCAGCGCTGCGCACCCACGGCCACGCTGCGCACCGCCCAGGCGGGCGCCACTCCTGCGGGTTGCGGGCCGATGCCGTCGCCTGCGCCCTCCTCGCTCATCGTCACGCGCGTGGTGCCGCCTGGCTGCGCGGCCAGCAGCGCGGTGCACGCCCACGGCTTCTGGGTGCCAGGCTGCGTGCCGTGCACCTGCAGGCGTGCCCCGCCCAGGTGGCGCACCTGCAGCGCCAGCGGCTCGCCGTGGTGGCGCAGGCGCACCGGCCGCTCCAGCGGGCAGGCCAGCCCACCGCCGACGGGCGCGGCCAAAATTTCAATGAAAATGGCCGCCAGCGCAGACGGGACAAGCGCGGACAGCTCCTTTTTCAATAGCACTTCGCGCAGCCCCTCGCCGTGCTCGGCCAGGAACGGCACCAGCGCCTGGCCCGCACGAAACACCGGGTGCGCCAGGCAGGCGGCGAGCAACGCCCGGTTGGTCGGCAGGCCCAGCAGGCAGGTCGCGCCGAGCGCACGCACCAGCGCGTCGATGGCTTCAGCGCGCGTGGCGGCGTGCACGACCAGCTTGCCCAGCATGGCGTCGTAGTGCGGCGACACCTCGCTGCCCGGCTCCAGCGCGTGGTCGAACCGCAACGCGCCGGGCGGCGCCGGGACGAAGGCCGTGGCAGACGGCGCCGAGAAATGCTGGACCCGGCCGGTGTGCGGGCGGAATTGCGCGTCCTCGGCGCACAGGCGCACCTCGATGGCGTGGCCCCGCAGGCGCACCTGCTCCTGGTCGAGGGGCAACGGCTCGCCGCGCGCCACGCGGATCTGCCACTCCACCAGGTCCAGCCCGGTCAGCGCTTCGGTCACCGGGTGCTCGACCTGCAGGCGCGTGTTCATCTCCATCAGGTAGAAGCGCGCGCCCGCGCTCTGCGCTTCGCGCGGCTGGCCGGCCCCTGAGGGAGCTTTCGCGGCCTGGAGCGGCCCGGCGTCGCCCAAGTCCGCCCCGTCCAGCAGGAACTCCACCGTGCCGGCACCCACGTAGCCGGCCGCCTGCGCCAGGGCCACGGCGGCGGCGCCCATGCGCTCGCGCAAGGTGGCGTCCACCGCGGGGCTGGGGCTTTCTTCGATGAGCTTCTGGTGGCGCCGCTGCACCGAGCAGTCGCGCTCTCCGAGGTGGATGCAGTGGCCGTGCGCGTCCGCGAACACCTGCACCTCGACGTGGCGCGGCGCCAGCAGCGCGCGCTCGACGAGCAGGTCGCCACAGCCAAAACCCGCCAGCGCCTCCGAGCGCGCGCTGGCCAGCGCCGCGGGCAACTGCGCTGCCTGCGCCACCAGCCGCATGCCACGCCCGCCACCACCGGCGACTGCCTTGACCATGAGCGGAAAGCCGATGCGCGCGGCCTCGGCTGCGAAGCGCCCATCGGACTGGTCGTCGCCCGCGTAGCCCGGCAGGCAGGGCACGCCGTGCCGCTGCGCCAGCCGCTTGGCGCCGGCCTTGCTGCCCAGCGCGCGGATGGCCGCCGGCGGCGGGCCGATCCACACCAGGCCCGCGTCCTGCACGGCCTGGGCCAAGTCGGCGCTTTCGCTCAGGAAACCGTAGCCCGGGTGCACCGCGTCGGCGCCGCTGGCGCGCGCGGCGGCCAGCAGCTTGTCGATGCGCAGGTAGCTGTCGGCGCTGGCCGCGCCGCCCAGCGCGACGGCCTGCGTGGCCTCGCGCACGTGCAGGCTGCTCGCATCCGGGTCGGAGTACACCGCCACGGTGTCGATGCCCATGCGCCGGGCGGTGTGGATGATGCGGCGGGCGATCTCGCCGCGGTTGGCGATGAGGATCTTTTTCATGGACGGCGTCCCTGCGGCAAGACCGCCCGCCTGCCCGCTGCGCGGGCGCGGGCAATCTGCTGCGCCCTGCCCGAGGCAGGACCACCGCGGTTGGCGAAGAGGATCTTTTTCATGGGAGGGGTCCCTGCGGCGAGATCGCCCGCCTGCCCGCTGCGCGGGCGCGGGCAATCTGCTGCGCCTTGCCGGTAGCGGGACCACCGCGGTTGGCAATGCGGTGCTGCTTCATGCGCATACGTTCGGCGGCGGGACCACCTTGCCGCACGCGGCAGAGAGGGCATGCTGGCGCGGGTACCGCCGCATTCACGCCAGCACCCTCCACGGCGCCGGCTGGCGCGCTGCAAACGCCGCCAGGCCCTGCGCCGCCTCGGGCCCGCGCAGGCTGGTCGCAAAGGCCTGGGCCGCCGTGTCCAGCAGCCGGGGCAGCGGCGTCTCAGGCTCGGCCCATAGCAGCCGCTTGGTCGCTGCCACCGCCTGCGGCGCAGCGGCGCCATGCCGGGCGATGGCCTGGGCCAGCGCTGCGTCCAGTCCGTCTGCCGGCACCACCTCGTCCACCAGACCGCCCTGCAGCGCTGCCCGGGCGCCCTGGCGCTCGCCGGTCAGCAGCCAGCGGCGTGCGCGGGCTGTGCCGAGGCGGCGCACCACGAAGGGGGCGATCTGCGCCGGCACGACGCCGAGCGTGACCTCGGGCGTGGCGAACTGCGCGCCCTCTGCCGCCAGCACATGGTCGGCGCAGCACACCAGGCCGATGCCGCCCCCCATGGCCGCGCCCTCCACCACCGCCACCAGCCACTGCGGCAGGGCGCACAGCGCCTGTAAGAGCGCGCCGAACCGCCGGTTCATGGGCACCAGCGGGTCGGCCTCGCCAGGCGCGAGGGGCTGGCCGAGGGCATGTGCGAAGCCATCCAGGCTGCCGCCCGCGCAAAAGTGCCCGCCCGCGCCGCGCAACACCACGCCGCGCAGCGCCGTATCGCGGGCGACGCGCGCGCAGGCGGCGTGCAGGGCCTCGACCATGGCCTCGGTCAGCGCATTGCGGCTGTCCGGGGCGTTCAGGGTCCAGGTCTCGACGCAGCCGCTGCCGAGGGACTGGCGCTGAACCGACAAAGGGCTGCTCTGCATGGCCGCGCGTCCTCTCACTGGGCCGCCGGGCGCTTGGCGATGCCCATGGTCTTGGCGATGATGCCCAGCATGACCTCGTCGGCGCCGCCCCCGATGGACGCCAGCCGGCCGTCGCGGAACATGCGCGAGACGCGGTTTTCCAGCGTGTAGCCCATGCCGCCCCAGAACTGCAGGCAGGTGTCGGGCACCAGGCGGTTCAGCCGGCCGACCTGCAGCTTGGCCATGCTGGCCAGCTCCAGCACGTCCTGCCCTGCCACGTACAACTCGCCCGCGCGCCAGGTCAGCGCCCGCAGGCATTCGACCTGCGTCTTCATCTCGGCCAGCTTGAACTGCACCCACTGTTGGTCAGCCAGGGTGCTGCCGAACATGTGCCGCTCCTGCGCCCACTGCACCGTCCAGTCGATGCAGTTGGTGAGCGACTGCAGGCCGCTGGCCGCGGCCCACAGGCGCTCTTCCTGGAACTGCTGCATCTGGTAGACGAAGCCCTGCCCTTCGGCGCCGATGCGATAGCGCTGGGGCACGCGCACCTCGTCGAAGTACAGCAGCCCGGTATCGCTGCTGTTCATGCCGATCTTGCGGATCTTCTGCGCGATCTCCACACCGCGGGTCAGCGCGCCGCCCCGGCCTTCGCGCAGCGGCACCATCACCAGGCTCTTGTTGCGGTGCACCGGCCCCTCGCCGGTGTTGACCAGCATGCACATCCAGTCGGCCTGCAGGCTGTTGGTGATCC
>DAMCAL010000114.1:0-8861 GCA_032059585.1 Burkholderiaceae bacterium | reverse complement strand
AGACACTGCGGACTTAAAATCCGCCGCTTTCCTGCAAAGGGGCGTGCCGGTTCGATCCCGGCCCGGGGTACCAGGGAGATTTCGCATGTCAGACTACAACGCTCCTTTCGAGATCCATGTGCACGGCCAAGTGCAATTGCGTCCGGACGTGGACTTCAACCAACTCCAGGATGCCCTGAAGCCTCTGTGGAAGTACGCCGGCGCCCGTTCGCTGGCCGATGGCGCGGAGAGCGCTTACGAAGACGAACCGGGGATCCAGTTTGATCCCAAGGAGCGCGTCCTGCAGATCTGCTGGACGGTGCGTGGAGACGAGGATTTCCGCCAGTCGCTCGACGACATGTGCATGAGCCTGAACGAGCTGGCCGAGCAGGGCGCGGCAATCGAGGTGACGTTCTACGATGCCGACTTCGACGAGGAAGAGGCCGACGACGACGCCGAGTCTCGGGACGATTTCCTGATGCTGTTCGTCGGCCCTACGCCTGCGGCCATCATGCAGGCGCAGCGCGACCTGCTGGTGCAGGACGTGGTGAACCTGATGGAGCGGCACTTCGACGGCGCAGAGCTGGGCGGCGTGGTCGGTGAGATCGACAAGCTCTTCACCGAGCGCTTTGACGCGCTGGTCAACTCGCTGGAGATCGGCAAGCCACCACGCGGCACAGGCGGGCCGGGCGGTGGCGGGCATGGCGGCGGCCGCCGTCCACGCCACCTGCACTGATACGGCCGCGCCGCGCCCGGCTGAACCCTGGCGCTGCGCCAAGGCGCCGGCGGTATGCCCCACGGGCAAGCCCGTGGTTCACACCGCGATAGGTGCCGCGCCCACCGTCAGGCCCAGCCATCGCCGGGCTGCCGCCTGAAGCGCTCGGGGCTCTCCGGTGGTGCACAGCACCACAACGGCGGGCGCACCGGTCCTCTCACCGCCCTCCCGGGGCGTTGCCAAATCCGCTTGCGCCTCTAGCTGGCGCCGCGTCTGGCGCGCGACGGCGGGCCCGGTATCGATGATGTGGACGCCGGGGCCCACCAGCGCGCGCAGCACCGGCTCGGCGAACACATAGTGCGTACAGCCCAGCACCAGCGTGTCGATGTCCCCCGGCTGCGTGCCGAAGGCCCCCAGTGCGGCCGTGTAGCGGGCACACAGCGCTTCGATGCGCGCTTGCGCGGCCGGTGCACCCGGCGGTTCGGCGGTACTTTGCTCGATCGCGTGGGCCAGGCCGTCGCAGGCCTGCACGGAAAACCGCACCTCAGCGCCGTGCGTGCTGTGCAGCCGGGCAAAGCGGCTGCTTTGCACCGTACCGCGCGTGCCCAGCACGCCAACGTGGCCCGTGCGGGTCTGACGCGCGGCGGGTTTCAGGGCGGGCTCCACGCCGACCACCGGCACGCCGGGAAGGTCCAGTCGCAGCCGCTCCACGGCTGCGGCCGTCGCGGTGTTGCAGGCCACCACCACCGCCTTCGCGGCGTGCCGCGTGTGCAGCCAGCGGCCGATGGCCAGCGTGCGCCGGGTGACGAAGGCATCGCCTTTTTCGCCGTAGGGCGCATGGCCGCTGTCCGCGAGGTACACGAAGGACTCGTGCGGCAGTTCCGCGCGCAGGGCCGCCAGCACGCTCAGTCCTCCGACACCGCTGTCGAACACGCCGATGGGCCGCTGGACGGTAGGCACGTGCATGGGGGCGAAGGGGACAGCGCAGGGTGCGCGGGCGAAGCAGGGCCTGCGAGTATGCCCCTGTTGCCGGCGCCTTGCGGGGCCTGCGACATAATCGATTCGTTGGACTGCGCAGCCCAAAAGGCCTTGGCGCAGCGCGTACCGGCGCTCCACCCCTGGGCGGCCGGGACGCTCCTCTTCAAGAAGCCAGTTCCCCTTTTTCCCGCGCAGGTGCCCTGATGCCCGAATACCGTTCCAAGACTTCCACCGCCGGCCGCAACATGGCCGGCGCCCGCGCGCTGTGGCGCGCCACCGGCATGCAGGATGCCGATTTCTCCAAGCCCATCATCGCGGTGGTCAACTCCTTCACGCAGTTCGTGCCCGGCCACGTGCACCTGAAGGACCTGGGCCAGCTGGTGGCGCGCGAGATCGAGGCCGCCGGCGGCGTGGCCAAGGAGTTCAACACCATCGCCGTGGACGACGGCATCGCCATGGGCCATGACGGCATGCTGTACTCGCTGCCCAGCCGCGAGATCATCGCCGACAGCGTCGAATACATGGTGAACGCGCACTGCGCAGACGCCATGGTCTGCATCTCCAACTGCGACAAGATCACCCCTGGCATGCTGATGGCCGCCATGCGGCTGAACATTCCGGTGATCTTCGTCTCCGGCGGCCCCATGGAGGCCGGCAAGGCCAAGCTGGCCGTGCCGGGCCAGGCCACGGTGAGCTTCACCAAGAAGCTGGACCTGGTGGACGCCATGGTCATGGCCGCCGACGACAAGGTCAGCGACGCCGACGTGGCCGAGGTCGAGCGCTCGGCCTGCCCGACCTGCGGCTCGTGCTCGGGCATGTTCACCGCCAACTCCATGAACTGCCTGACCGAGGCCCTGGGCCTGTCGCTGCCGGGCAATGGCACGCTGCTGGCCACGCACGCCGACCGCGAAGAGCTGTTCAAGCGCGCCGGCCGCCGCATCGTGGAACTGGCGCGCCAGTACTACGAGCAGGATGACGAGCGCATCCTGCCGCGCTCGGTGGGCCTGCCGGCGTTCGAGAACGCCATCACGCTGGACATCGCCATGGGCGGCTCCACCAACACCATCCTGCACCTGCTGGCCATCGCGCAGGAGGCGGAGATTCCCTTCGGCATGGCCGACATCGACCGGCTGTCGCGCAGCGTGCCGCAGCTGTGCAAGGTGGCGCCCAACACCGACAAGTACCACATGGAGGACGTGCACCGCGCCGGCGGCATCATGGCCATCCTGGGCGAGCTGGACCGTGCGGGCAAGCTGCACACCGACGCGCCCACCGTGCACGCGCCTACGCTGGGCGAGGCACTGGAGCAGTGGGACATCACCCGCACGCAGGACGAGGCGGTGTGCACGTTCTACCGCGCCGGCCCCGGCGGCATCCCCACCCAGGTGGCCTTCAGCCAGGACGCGCGCTGGCCCAGCCTGGACCTGGACCGCGAGCACGGCTGCATCCGCTCGTACGACCACGCCTTCAGCAAGGAAGGGGGCCTGGCGGTGCTGCACGGCAACATCGCGCGCGACGGCTGCGTGGTCAAGACCGCGGGCGTGGACGAGTCGATTTTGGTCTTCGAAGGGCCCGCGCATGTCGTCGAGTCGCAGGACGAGGCGGTGGAGCAGATCCTGGGCGAGCAGGTGCAGCCGGGCGACGTGGTGGTGATCCGCTACGAGGGCCCCAAGGGCGGCCCCGGCATGCAGGAAATGCTCTACCCGACGAGCTACCTCAAGTCCAAGGGGCTGGGCAAGTCGTGCGCGCTGTTGACCGACGGGCGGTTCTCCGGCGGCACCTCCGGGCTGTCCATCGGCCACTGCTCGCCCGAGGCGGCAGCCGGCGGCGCCATCGGCCTGGTGCGCAATGGCGACCGCATCCGCATCGACATCCCCAACCGCACCATCGACGTGCTGGTGGACGACGCCGAGCTGGCGCGCCGCCGCGCCGAGCAGGACGCAGCGGGCTGGAAGCCGGCCGGGCCGCGCCCGCGCAAGGTGTCGGCGGCGCTCAAGGCCTATGCCAAGCTGGTGACCAGCGCGGACAAGGGCGCGGTGCGCGACCTGGCGCTGCTCGACTGAGCGCGAAGAACCGGGGACGGGCGTGGCGGCTGCTCCTGATACAGGAGCTGCCTGCGCCCGACCCGTGGGACTTTCAAAGTCAAAACGTCTGCAAAGCGCCACCCGACAAGCGTTGCCAGCTTCCTTTTTGATAGCAAAGAGCCTGCCATGACCGACCCCCTGCGCGCGCGCATTGCCGCCAGCTTCGACGCCCAAGGGCTGATGCAGACGCTGGGTGCGCGCCTGGCCCATGTGGCCGATGGCGAGGTGCACATCGACATGCCGTTCGACGCGCGCCTGTCGCAGCAGCACGGCTACCTGCACGCGGGCGCGGTCACCAGCATCGTGGACAGCGCCTGCGGCTATGCCGCGCTGACGCGCGGGCCGGCCGGCTGCGAGGTGGTCACGGCCGAGTTCAAGACCAACTTCCTGCGTCCCGCCCTGGGCCGGCGTTTCGTTGCCGTGGGGCGGGTGGTCAACGCCGGGCGGCAACTGGCCGTGTGCACGGGCGAGGTGCTGGCGCATGGCGAAGACGGCACCGAGCCGAAGGTGGTGGCGCTGATGCAGGCGACGCTGGTGTTCGTGCAGCCGCGCTGACTGCACCGTGTCCGCGTCCGCCATGCCCGCGCCACCGACCGCACCTGGCCATGCCCGGGCAGCCTGATTCCGGGCGGCCTTGCGCGCCTCAGCCGGTCGACGCCGCGCGCCTGCGCGTGCTGCTGGCGGGTATCGCCTCGCTGGTGCTGACCATCGGCCTGGCGCGTTTCGCCTACACGCCGCTGTTGCCCGTCATGCGCGAGCAGGCCGGCCTGTCGTACCTGGCCGGCGGCTGGCTGGCCGCCTTCAACTATGCCGGCTACATCACCGGAGCGCTGCTGGCCGCCGTGACGGCCGACCCGGCGCGCAAGTTCCGCGCGTACCGCTGGGGCCTGGTGGTCGCGGTCGCCAGCACGGCCGCCATGGGGCTGACGGACCAGGTGGCGCTGTGGGCACTGCTGCGTTTTCTGGCAGGCATGTCCAGCACCGCCGGCATGCTGCTGGCCTCGGGCCTGGTGCTGGACTGGCTGCTGCGGTGCGGCCACCGGCCCGCACTGGGGCTGCATTTCACGGGGCTGGGGCTGGGCATTGCCGTCTCCGGTTTGGCAGCGGGCGCAGTCGCCGCGCTGCCCTGGTCGGGCCAGTGGCTGGCGCTGGGCGTGCTGGGCCTGGTGCTGTTGGTGCCCGCCTGGCGCTGGCTGCCTGCACCGGCGCCGGTGGATGCAGCCTCGCACGGCCCGCACGCCGGGGCGGCGGCCACGGCGCAGCCGCAGGCAGGGCTGCCGCCCCCGTCGCGCCGGTGGCGGGCGCTGCTGCTGGCTGCGTACTTCTGCGCCGGCTTCGGCTATGTGGTGAGCGCCACTTTCATCGTGGACATCGTCGAGGGCATGCCGCTGATGGCCGGCCGCGGCGCGCTGGTGTGGATCGTGATCGGCCTGGCGGCTGTGCCCTCCAGCCTGCTGTGGGACCGCGTGGCCCAGGCGCTGGGGCAGGTGCCGGCGCTGCTGCTGGCCTTCGCGCTGCAGACCGTGTCCATCGTGCTGCCGGTGCTCAGCGGCACGCCCCTGTGGAACCTGGCCAGCGCGGTGCTGTACGGCGGAACCTTCGCCGGCATCGTCAGCGTGGCGCTGGCGCTGGTCGGACGGCGCTTTCCCGGCAACCCGTCCAAGGCCATGGCGCGGCTGACGCTGAGCTACGGCGCGGCGCAGATCATCGCCCCGGCGATGACCGGCGCTGTGGCCGCCGCCACCGGCAGCTACGACGGCGCCCTGGCCGTCACGGCCGCGGTGATGGTGGTCGGCATGGGGTTGCTGGTGGCACTGCACCGCCAGGAGCGCAACGGCTGAGCGCGCACCGCCGGCGGCGCCCCGGGCAACGCCCTCAGTGCGCGCCGGGCCGCCCGCCCTGCGGCGCGATGCGGCCAAAGCGGCCGCTGCGCAGGTCGTCCACGGCCTGGGCAATTTCCTCGCGCGTGTTCATGACGAACGGGCCGTAGCCGACCACCGGCTCGTCGATGGGCTCGCCCGACAGCCACAGCAGCGTCGCCTCGCCGTCGGGAGCCTCCAGCACCACCCGCTCGCCCGCGCCGCCGAACTGCACCAGCTGGCCGGCGCCTGCCGTGGCTTCACCCTCGTTGACGTGGACGGTGCCGCGCAACACCACCAGTGCCAGGGTATGGCCGGCGGCCGCGGGCAGCTCGGCGCGGACGCCTGCAGCCAGGCGCACGTCCCACACCTGTACGGGCGTGAAGGTGCGCGCAGGGCCGGCATGGCCGCCGTACGCCCCGGCGATCACCCGCACGCGGCCGCCGCCTGCGGGCAGCTCCACGGACGGGATGTCGTGCGCCAGCAGCGTCTGGTAGCCGGGCGCGGCCTGCTTGTGCTGCGCCGGCAGGTTCACCCACAGCTGCACCATCTCCAGCGGCCCGCCACGCGCGGTGAAGGCCTCGGAGTGGAACTCCTCGTGCAGGATGCCCGAGGCGGCGGTCATCCACTGCACGTCGCCCGGGCCGATAGTGCCGCCGGCGCCGGTGGAGTCGCGGTGCGCCACCTCGCCCTCGTAGACGATGGTCACGGTCTCGAAGCCGCGGTGCGGATGCACGCCGACCCCGCGCGGGCGCTCCGCCGGCGCGAAGTGGTGCGGGCCGGCATGGTCCAGCAGCAGAAACGGCGACAGCGCGCGGCCGTGGTCGCCGTAGCTGAACAGCGAGCGCACGGGAAAGCCGTCGCCGACCCAGTGCGGGGCCGGAGATTCATGGACGGACAGGACGGATCGCAGCATGGCAGGGCTCCTGGAACAACAAGGTGCGCGCGACGGTTGCGCGCTGAACTCCTGTTTGGCAGATGGGGCGCCGCGGGCCTGAGCAAAGGGGCGCAAAGCGTGCTGCAGCGTCCCAGCGCTGGAACGATCGCTACGCGGCACGTCCTCCGTGCGCCCCGCCGCGGCGCTGTCCCGCGCAGCCGCGCTGCCACCATCACCCTGCGGGGGCTGCTCGGGTGGTCAACGCAGCCCTGGCGTGTCAGCTCGCGCCCACACTGCCCTGGTCGCCAGCGTCGCCCGTCTGGCTCTGCAGGTAGTTCTGCAGCCCGATCCGCTCGATCAGGCCGAGCTGCTGCTCCAGCCAGTAGGCGTGGTCCTCCTCGGTGTCGCGCAGCTGCGCCAGCAGCACGTCGCGGCTGACGTAGTCGCCCAGGCGCTCGCACAGCTGCATGCCCTGCCGCAGTGCGTCGCGCACCTCGTACTCCAGCGCCAGGTCCTTGCGCAGCATCTCGGGCACGGTGGTGCCGTAGGTGAACTCGCGCGGGCGCATGTCCGGCAGTCCGCCCAGGAACAGGATGCGCCGCAGGAGCGCGTCGGCGTGCTGGGTTTCCTCTTCCATCTCATGGTTCAGGCGCTGGTACAGCCGCACGAAACCCTGGTCTTCGTAGAGGCGCGAGTGGATGAAGTACTGGTCGCGCGCCGCCAGTTCGCCGCGCAGCAGGTGGCAGAAATAGTCGATGACCTCGGGGTGGCCTTGCATGTTCACTGTCCTTTTTGCCGAATGGCCCGAGTATCGCGCCGTGCGGATGCACTTGCGTGCACGTCGCCTGCAGCGATGCCCGGGCCGGCGCTGCCCGCGCGGCACAATAGCCGCCACCATGCTCATGTACCCGCACATCGACCCCGTGGCCCTGCAGGTGGGGCCGCTGGCCATCCACTGGTACGGCCTGACCTACCTGGCCGCGTTCGCCCTGTTCATGTTCCTGGGCACGCGCCGCCTGCGCCACGTGCCCTACGCCGCCCGGGGCTGGACGCGCAAGGATGTCGAGGACATCCTGTTCCTCGGTGTGCTGGGGGTGGTGGTGGGCGGGCGGCTGGGCTACTGCCTGTTCTACAAGCCAGGCTACTACCTTTCGCATCCGCTCGAGGTCTTCTTCATCTGGCAGGGCGGCATGAGCTTTCACGGCGGGCTGCTCGGGGTGATCGCGTCGATGGTCTGGTTCGCCCACTCCCGCGGGCGGCCCTGGCTGGAGGTGGCGGACTTCGTCGCCCCGTGCGTTCCCACGGGCCTGGCGGCCGGGCGCATCGGCAACTTCATCAATGGCGAGCTGTGGGGGCGCTTCGCGTCGCCGGACCTGCCCTGGGGCATGGTGTTTCCGCAAAGCGGCTCGATGCTGCCGCGCCACCCCTCGCAGCTCTACCAGTTCCTGCTGGAAGGCCTGCTGCTGTTCGTGCTGCTGTGGTTGTACGCGCGCCGCCCGCGCAGGCAGGGCGAGGTGGCGGGCGCGTTTTTGGTGGGCTACGGCACGCTGCGTTTCACGGCTGAATATTTCCGCGAGCCCGACGCCTTCCTGGGCCTGCTGGGCCTGGGCCTCTCGATGGGCCAGTGGCTGTGCGTGCCGATGGTGGTGGCGGGCGTGGCGCTGTGGCTGCGCGCCCAGCGCCAACCGCTGCCGGCCACGGCCTAGGCAAATTGGCCGCCAGCGCTTGTGGGACAAGCGCAGGCAGCTATGATTTTTGCGCGGCTGTTTCACGCCGCATCGTCCGACGACTGCACCGACCCCTGCACTGATGAACACGCCTTCTTCCTGGATTTCGCGCAACGTGGGCCGGCCGCGCACCGGCGACAAGGACACCCCCAAGCCCGCCGAACGCAGCACGCAGGAGCGCCTGCAGGCCACGCTGCGCCGCGCTGGCGAGGCCCTCGCCCCGCGCGCGCTGCGCCGGCTGCTGACCGAGCTGCAGGAGATCGTCGCGCCGGGCCTGAGCGAGGTCGAGGCCGGCCGCCGCGCCCGGGCGGTGGCCGAGTGGTATGCCGGCGCTGCGCCCGAGGAGCGGCGCGACCTGTGGCTGCTGCTGTGCGAGCAATTCGCGCCCGATGCATCGAACATGCAGACGGCCCAGCAGCGGTACGCCGAGGCGGCCGGCACCGACGACGCGCCCCAGGCCGAGGCGCATCTGCGCCGGGCACTGGTCTCGCCGCGTACGCGGCTCCTGCAGCGCTTTGCCGTGTTTCCCGACGGGCTGCGCTTTCTGGTGGACCTGCGCGCCGAGCTGCTGCCCCAGCTCAAGGCGCAGCGCCGCCTGCTGCCGCTGGACGCGGAGCTGGAGCAGCTGTTTTCCACCTGGTT
>DAMCAL010000113.1:0-9021 GCA_032059585.1 Burkholderiaceae bacterium | reverse complement strand
TCACCACGCTGATCGAGCTGGAGTCGGGCACGCAGCCGCTGCACTACTTCGCCGGCCCGGCCAGCGCCGCGCTGGTGCTGGCGGGCTCGGGGGGCTACGGCTTCATCTCCACCGTGGAGCACATGACGGCGCGCAACCGCAGCGGCAAGGCGTTCGTCTCGCTGGCCGCCGGCGAGACGCTGTGCCGGCCGTCGCACGCGGCTTTCACCAGCGCCAGCCAGCCCTTGGTGCCGGCCACGCACGTGTGCTGCGCGTCGGTGGGCGGGCGGCTGCTCACCTTCGACATCGCCGAGCTGAAGTTCATGGAAAAGGGCGGGCGCGGCCTGCTGCTGCTGGACCTGGACGACAAGGACCCGCTGGCCGGCGTGGCGGCGTACACGCGCAGCGTCCGCTTTGCCGGCACCGGGCGCGGCGGCAAGGCACGCGAGGAGCAGCTGGAGATCCGCTCGCTGAACAACGCGCGCGGCGCGCGCGGGCGCAAGGGCCGCGCGGCGGACTTCGGCTTCAAGGTGGCGGACGTGCTGCGGGTGGAGTGAAGGGCGGGGCAGACAGGCTTTTGCCATCTGTTAGGTAGCACGCAGCGCCCGCCAGCATTGCGCTGAGGGCCTGCAGGGCCATCGATTGTTTGCGTGGGCGCCGGGGCACGCCTGGCGCGCTGCAGTCAGGGGAACGGGGCAGGGCTTGTTGCGTTTGGTAGCATTCTGGCGATCAACGCCTGCTGACCACGGAATACCTGCTCATGAAAACCCTGCGCCTGTCGAACAAGCTCTGGCTGTCGGTCGCCGCCATCGTCCTGGCACTCATATCGGTGGTGGGCGCGTCCGGCTACCGCTCGGCCAAGTCGCAGGCGCAGGCCGACGCCGTCCTGCAAGACACTGCGCGCCGGCAGCAGATGGTGGCCAACTGGCTGGCGCTGACCGAGCTGAACGCGGTGCGCACGCTGGCGCTGATCCTCAGCAGCGAGGTGGCCGTGGAGCAGGCCTTCCAGGCCGACCTCGTGGCCACCAGCGCGCGCATCTCCGAGATGCAGAAGGCCTTCGAGGCCATGCCCCTGTCCGCCGCCGAGCGCGAGCAGATGGGCCGCGTCGCCAGCGCCCGCACCGCCATGACCCAGCTGCGTGCGCAGGCGCGCAAGCTGCGCGACGACAGCGACTACGACGGCGCCGCGCGCCTGGCCAAGGAGTCGCTCACGCCGGCAGTGACCGCCTACCTCGGCGCGCTGCGGCAGTTCGCGCAGGCCGTCGAGCAGGACGCACGCCAGCGCCAGGCGGCGATGGCGGACGACCGCATCCTGACGGTCAAGCTGGCCGGCCTGGCCGTGGCGGCGCTGCTGCTGGCCATCATCGCCGGGGCGTACTTCCTGATCCGCAGCATCCAGCGGCCGCTGGCCCAGGCCAACCAGGTCGCCGCGCGCATCGCGCAGGGCGACTTGCGCGCGCAGCCGGGCGATGCGGCCACGCGCGGCGACGAGTTCGGCGAGTTGCTGGCCTCGCTGGGCGCCATGCGCGCGTCGCTGGCGCACACGGTCGGCCAGGTGCGGCGCAGCACCGACAGCATCGCCATCGCCAGCGCCGAGATCGCCGCGGGCAACCAGGACCTGTCGGCGCGCACCGAGAGCACGTCCAGCAATTTGCAGCAGACGGCGGCGGCGATGGAGGAGTTCGCGGGCACCATCGCCCAGAGCGCCGGCAGCGCCGCCCAGGCCAGCCAGCTGGCCGCCGGCGCGCGCGATGTGGCGCAGCGCGGCGGCGCGGTGGTCCATGACGTGGTCTCGACCATGCACGAGATCCAGACCAGCAGCGGCCGCATCGCCGACATCATCCAGGTCATCGATTCCATTGCCTTTCAGACCAACATCCTGGCACTGAACGCGGCCGTCGAGGCGGCGCGCGCCGGCGAGCAGGGCCGGGGCTTTGCCGTGGTGGCCAGCGAGGTGCGCAACCTGGCGCAGCGTTCGGCCAACGCGGCCAAGGAGATCAAGGAGCTGATCGGCACCTCCACCCAGCGCGTGGAGGGCGGCGCGCGCCTGGTGCAACAGGCCGGCAGCACCATGGGCGAGATCGTGCAGTCCGTGCAGCGCGTGGCCGACATGATCGGCGAGGTCACAGCCGCGGCGGCCGAGCAGAGCGCGGGCGTGTCGCAGGTCAACCTGGCCGTGGGCCAGCTCGACCAGATGACGCAGCAAAACGCCGCGCTGGTCGAGCAAAGCGCCGCCGCCGCGCAGAGCCTGCGTGAGCAGGCGCAGCAGCTGGCGCAGGTGGTGGCGGCATTCCAGGTCGACGGCGCCGCCGCCGTGGCCGCCCCGGCGGCCGTCGCCCCTGTGCGGCCGGTGCCGGCCCCGGCCCCCGTGCGCGCGGCAGCACCGGCGCCCGCGGTGGCGACCAGGGTGCCGGCGGCGGCCCCGCCTGCGCTTGCCGCATCGGCCAGCACCGCCCGCCGGGGTGCGGCGCCTGCGGCCGAGCACGACTGGGAAAGTTTCTGACCCGCCGGGCGCGCAGCCGGGCCGCCCTCACCACCTTCCCGACGCGGAATAACGCCGCAGGGCACAATCGCGGCCGCGGAAACCGCAGGCCCCGCCCCGGCCGCCCTCGCTCGCACGTGCTGCGGCGCCCTCCCTTCGCTCTCTCCCATGCAGACCTGGCAAGACTTTCGCCACCAGTACCTGGTGCGTTTTTGGGCGCCCGTGCCCGCCGTCATCGCGGCGGGCGTGCTCTCGGCGTATTACTTCGGCCTCACCGGCACCTTCTGGGCCGTCACCGGCGAGTTCACCCGCTGGGGCGGGCACGTGCTGCAGTTCCTGGGCGTGGACCTGTCCCGGTGGGGCTACTTCCAGCTCATCGGCATGCAGGGCACGCCGCTCACGCGCATCGACGGCGTGATGGTGATCGGCATGTTCGCCGGCTGCCTGTCGGCGGCGCTGTGGGCCAACAACGTGAAGCTGCGCACGCCGCACCACCGCATCCGCGTGGCGCAGGCCCTGATCGGTGGCGTGATCGCCGGCTTTGGCGCGCGCCTGGCCATGGGGTGCAACCTGGCCGCGTTCTTCACCGGCATCCCGCAGTTCTCGCTGCACGCGTGGTTTTTCGCGCTGGCTACGGCCATCGGCTCGCTGGCCGGGGCCAAGGTCAGCATGCTGCCCATTTTCCGCATCCCCGTGCGGCTGCAGAAGGTGGATGCGCCGCGGCCGCTGTCGCAGCGCCAGCAGCAGGCGCAGCGGCGCTTTCGCGTCGGCATGGTGCTGTTCGGCGCTTTCGTGCTGTGGGCCGTGGCGCTGGTGCTGGACCAGCCCCAACTGGGCTTCGCGGCGCTGTTCGGCCTGGCCTTCGGGCTGATCATCGAGCGCGCCCAGGTGTGCTTCACCTCGGCGTTCCGGGACCTGTGGCTCACCGGCCGCACACAGATGGCCAAGGCCATCCTCATCGGCATGGCGGTAAGCGCCATCGGCGTGTACGGCTACGCGCAGCTGGGCTTGGCGCAGAAGATTTTCTGGGCCGGGCCGAACGCCGTGATCGGCGGCCTGCTGTTCGGCTTCGGCATCGTGCTGGCCGGCGGCTGCGAGACCGGGTGGATGTACCGCGCCGTCGAGGGCCAGGTGCACTACTGGTGGGTCGGCCTGGGCAACGTCATCGGCTCCACGCTGCTGGCGCTGGTCTGGGACGACCTGGCCCCGGCCATCGCCGTGAACTATGACAAGGTCAATTTGCTGGAGACCTTCGGACCGCAGGGCGGCCTGCTGGTCACCTATGCGCTGCTCGGCCTGGCGCTGGCGCTGGTGCTTCTGTGGGAGCGGCGCTTCTTCAACCGGCGCCGCCGCATGGCAGCGCCCGCTGCCGCCGCGCTGGGCGCACCCGCCTGATGCGCCCGTCCACGTTCCCTCTTCGAGACACCACCATGCCCGCCATTTCCGCTCCCGAGACCCTCGTGCCCACCTACCGCCTGGACATGATGGGCGAGCCGTGCCCCTACCCGGCCGTCGCCACACTGGAGGCCATGCCGCAGCTGCAACCCGGTGAAATCCTGGAGGTGATCTCCGACTGCCCGCAGTCCATCAACAACATCCCGGTGGACGCGAAGAACCACGGCTACGAGGTGCTGGCCATCGAGCAGGACGGGCCGACCATCCGCTACCTGATTCGCCGCTGAAAAGACGCCGCCCATGTCCGCAGCACGCCAACACATCGTCGTCATCCTCCACGCCGCGCCGTACGGCAGCGAGCGCTGCCTGTCCGGCCTGCGCGTGGCCAACACCCTGGTCGCGCGCGAGGACGTGGCCAGCGTGCGGGTCTTCTTGATGTCCGACGCCACGGTGGCGGCCCTGCCGCACCAGCATGACGGCACGGGTAGCGGCCTGCAGACGCTGGTCGAGGAGCTGGTGGCCGCCGGCGCGACGCTGCGCCTGTGCCGCACCTGCGCGCTGGCGCGCGGCCTGGCCGAACTGCGGCTGATCGACGGCGTGGCCATCGGCACGCTGCCGGAGCTGGGCGACTGGATCGCCGCCGCCGACAAGGTCATCACCTTCTGACTTTCTGCGCCACCGAAAAAGCAAAAGGGGCCGCGCGGCCCCTTGTGCTTGCAGGGTGGGGCGGGTCAGCCCAGCTCGGCGATCATCTCGATTTCCACACACGCCCCCATGGGGATCTGCGCCACGCCGAAAGCGCTGCGCGCGTGCTTGCCCGCCTCGCCGAACACCTGGCCGATCAGCTCGCTGGCGCCGTTGGTCACCAGGTGCTGCTCGTTGAAGTCGCCCGTGGAGTTGACCAGGCTCATCAGCTTGACGATGCGCTTGACACGGTTCAGGTTGCCCTCGGCGGCGACATGCAGGGTGCCCATCAGGTCGATGGCGACCGCACGGGCCGCGGCCTTGCCCTCTTCGGTGCCGATGTCGCGGCCGAACTGGCCGACCCAGGGCTGACCGTCGCGGCGCGCGATGTGCCCGCTCAGGAACACCAGGTTGCCCGTGCGCACGTACGGCACATAGGCCGCGGCCGGCACTGCCACCGGCGGCAGCGTGATGTCGAGTTCTTTCAGCTTGTCGTAAACGCTCATGGCGGTCCTCGGTCAAGGGTGGGAAAAATGCGTGCGTGGGCTGGGTCCGCCCGTCCTGGTACTGCGCCCGCGCGGTGGGCGGGGCAGGGCGGCATGAGTGTTACACAGTTGGCAGCCGCCGCCGCCCGCGCATCCCGCCGCTTCCTATGCACATTCCCACGCCCGCCCGCGCTGCCTCGGCCGTGCCTGCCACGCGCAGCGCGGCAGCGCCGTGGCCCGGAACGGCCGCGCTGGCAGGGCTGGTGGCGGGCACGGCCTTGCAGCTGCAGCAGTCCGCCCTGAATGCGTGGCCGGCGTACGCCTGTGTCCTGGCGCTCGCCACATGCCTGCTGTTCGTCTCGCTGCGTAGCGGCGCGCTGCACGCGCGCACCGGACTGGGCCTGGCTTTCGCCGGCACGGCGGCTGCCGCCTGGGCGTTGTGCGGCTTGCGCGCGCTGGCCTTTGGGGCCACGGCTCTGCCGCCCGCGCTCGAGGGTGTGGAACTCCGTGTGACGGGCGTCATCGCGGCCATGCCCCAGCAGCGCCCGGGCGCGGTGCGCCTGCGTCTGGCAGTGGAGTCGGCGGTGCGCGATGGCCGGGCGGTCCAGCTGCCGCCGCTGCTCGACCTGGCCTGGTACGACCGCGAGCGCGAGGGCGCCGGCGCGAGTGCCCATCCGCCGCCCGCTCTGCGCGCGGGCGAGCGCTGGCGCGTGACGGTGCGCCTGAAGGCACCGCACGGCGCCCGCAACCCGCACGGCTTCGACTACGAGCTGTGGCTGTGGGAGCAGGGCGTGCAAGCCACCGGGTACGTGCGCGCCGGGCGCCATGCCGCGCCGCCCGAGCGCCTGGCCGCGACCTGGCGGCACCCGGTCGAGCAAGCGCGCCAGCAGGTGCGCGACGCCATCGCCCGCCGGCTGGACGACCCTGCGGCGGGGGACACGCACCGCCGCGCCGCGGGCGTGGTGGCCGCGCTGGTCACCGGCGACCAGCGCGCCATGGAGCGCGCCGACTGGGACGTGTTCCGCGCCACGGGCGTAGCGCACCTCATGAGCATCTCCGGCCTGCACATCACGCTGTTCGCCTGGCTCGCCGCTGCCGCGCTGGGCTGGGCCTGGCGGCGCAGCCCCCGCCTGTGCCTGGCGCTGCCCGCGCCGCACGCGGCGCTGGCCGGTGGCGTGGTGCTGGCGGGCGCCTATGCGCTGTTCAGTGGCTGGGGCGTGCCGGCGCAGCGCACCGTGCTGATGCTCGCCACCGTCGGGCTGCTGCGCCTGGCGGGCCGCGGCTGGCCGTGGCCGCAGGTCTGGCTGCTGGCATGCGCGGTGGTGCTGGTGGCCGACCCGTGGGCGCTGCTGCAGGCCGGCTTCTGGCTCAGCTTCGTCGCGGTGGGGGTGCTTTTTGCTACCGATATGAGAGCTGCCAGCGCAGGCGGGACAAGCGCCAGGGCCCGATTTGCCTTGATGCTGCGCGAGCAGTGGGTGGTCACGCTGGCGCTGGCGCCGCTGACGCTGCTGCTGTTCGGCCAGGTGTCGGTGGTCAGCCTGCTGGCCAACCTGCTGGCGATTCCGTGGACGACGCTGCTGGTGACCCCGCTGGCGCTGGCGGGCGTGCTGTGGCCGCCGCTGTGGCAGGTGGCCGCCGGATGCGTGCAGGCGCTGTCGCTGTGGCTGCAGTGGCTCGCGGCCTGGCCCTGGGCGCAGGTGGCGCTGCCCCTGGCGCCGCTGCCCATCGGCGTGGCGGCCGTGGCGGGTGGCGCGCTGCTGGTGCTGCGCCTGCCGTGGGGCGTGCGCTGGCTGGCGCTGCCGCTGCTGTGGCCGGCGCTGGCGTGGCAGCCGGCGCGGCCGGCCGATGGGCACTTCGACCTGCTCGCAGCGGATGTCGGCCAGGGCCAGGCGGTGCTGGTGCGCACGGCGTCGCGCAGCCTGCTGTTCGATGCCGGGCCGCGCTGGTCGGCAAGCGCCGACGCGGGCGAGCGCGTGCTGGTGCCGCTCCTGCGCGCCCTGGGCGAGCGCATCGACGTGCTGGTGCTCAGCCATGGCGACGCCGACCACACCGGCGGCGCGGCTGCGGTGCTGGCGCAGCAGCCCCATGCGCGCGTGCTCGGCTCCATCGACGCGGGCCATGGGCCCGGTGGCGTGGCGGTGCAGCCGTGTGCCGCCGGGCAGCGCTGGCAGTGGGATGGCGTGGCCTTCGAGGTGCTGCACCCGGCAGGCGGCGCGGAGGACGGGCGCGCAGTGCGGCCGAACGCGCGCAGTTGCGTGCTGCGTGTGCGCGCCGCCGCGGGCCGGGCCGCGCTGCTGACCGGCGACATCGAGCGCGCGCAGGAAAGCGCCTTGGTGCAGGCGCACGCGCCGCTTGCCGCCGACGTGCTGCTGGTGCCGCACCACGGCAGCAAGACCTCGTCCAGTCCGGCCTTCCTGGATGCGGTAGGCCCGCGCATCGCCCTGGTGCAGGCCGGCTACCGCAACTCCTTCGGGCACCCGGCGGCCGAGGTCGTGCAGCGCTACGCCGAGCGCGGCATCACGCTCGCGTCCTCCCCCGCGTGCGGGGCCGCACACTGGTCGTCCGCCACGGGCGCTCTGCGCTGCGAGCGCGAAGCGCGCAGGCGCTACTGGCACCACCGCACCGGCACGCCACCGTGATCGGCGCCGCATTTTTGCAAAGCGATTGATTTTTACAAAGCAGGTGCTTGCTATAAATACCGTGCAGCGCTAACCTGCGGGGCATGGATTCGCCCCTTCGGCGCGCACGCGCCACCCCCGCGGCCGACGCCGCTGCGGCCAGCACGGCCGCGCCACTGGACGCCCCGGCGCCCCGCCGCCCGCGCGGGCGGCCGCGCAAGAGCGCCGAGGCGCTGGACGAAGGCAATCGCCGCCGCACCCTCATGGACAAGGCAGCGCGGCTGTTTCTGACCCAGGGGTTCGCGGCCACCAGCACGCGCGACATCGCCGCGGCGGTGGGCATGCACAGCGGATCGCCCTACTACCACTTCGAAAGCAAGGGCGCCCTGCTGCACGCCGTGATGCGCGAGGGCATGGAAGACGCGCTGCACAGCCAGCGGCAGACGCTGGCGCGGCTGGACGCCGGCGCCGCGCCGCGCGAGCAGCTGCGCGTGCTGATCCGCCACCATTTCGAGGTGTTGCTGGGCCCGCGCAGCGGCTTCATCCCGGTGATGCTCTACGAATGGCGCTCGCTCACGCCCGCGCAGCGCAAGGCGGTGGCGCGCATCAAGGACGAGTACGAAGCCGCGTGGGTCCCGGTGCTGGAGGCGCTGGCGCGCGAGGGCGCGCTGGGCGCCCAGCCCGGGGTGGCGCGGCTGTTCATCTTCGGCGCGTTGAACTGGGCGGTGAACTGGTTCGCCCCGCGCAAGGGCCTGTCGCTGGACGCGCTCACCGACCAGGCGCTCGGCCTGTTTTTGCGAAAGGAATGACGTGACCGCTTTGCACGCCCGCCCGGGGGGCACCTACCGCTCGGTCTTCGCGCCGGGCCTGCTGGCGGGCCAGGTGGTGCTGGTCACCGGTGGCGGCTCTGGCATCGGCCGCTGCGCCGCGCACGAGCTGGCGCATCTGGGCGCCCACGTGGTGCTGGTCGGGCGCCGCGCCGACAAGCTCGACGCGGTGCGGCAGGAAATCGGGGCCGACGGCGGGCAGGCCAGCGCGCATGCCTGCGACATCCGCAGCGAGGACGCGGTGGTGCAGCTGGTGCAGGCCGTGCTGGCCGCGCGCGGGCGCATCGACGGCCTGGTGAACAACGCCGGCGGGCAGTTCATGGCGCCGCTGGAGAAGATCTCTGCCAAGGGGTGGGACGCGGTGGTCGCCACCAACCTCACGGGCGGCTTCCTGCTGGCGCGCGAGTGCTTCAGGCAGTGGATGGGAGCGCACGGCGGCTCCATCGTCAACATCGTCGCCGACATGTGGGGCTCCATGCCCGGCATGGGCCACAGCGGCGCGGCGCGCGCGGGCATGGTCAGCTTCACCGAGACGGCGGCGGTGGAGTGGG
>DAMCAL010000112.1:0-9169 GCA_032059585.1 Burkholderiaceae bacterium | reverse complement strand
CGCCCGTGACGAGCAGCTTTTTGCCGGCGAGGAAACCCATTGTTGTTCTCTCCAGGGATAGTGTTTCAGGTGATGCAGAATTGTCGCATGCGGTATTGGCTGACCTGTCTGCTCACTTCGTGCTTGGCCTTCGTTGCGCCGAGCGCATGGGCCGCCCATGCCTACGCTCTGTGGGGCGACCCAAAGCTGCCGGCCGATTTCACGCACCTGCCCTACGTGAACCCGCAGGCACCCAAGGGCGGCGACCTGCGCCTGGTGAGCAACCTGCGCGTCTCCACGTTCGACAAGTACAACCCGTTCACGATCCGCGGCAATGCGCCGGCCTACCTGGCGGCGCTGATGTTCGACACCCTGCTGGCCGGCTCGATGGACGAGACTGCCACCGGCTACGGCCTGCTGGCCGAAGACGTGAGCGTCGCGCCGGACGGCCTGTCGGCCACCTTCCGGTTGCGGCCCGCGGCGCGCTTTCACAATGGCAAGCCGGTGCTGGCGCAGGACGTCAAGCACAGTTTCGACACGCTGATGGGGCCGCACACGTCGCCGGGCTACAAGACGCTGCTGGCCGACGTGGCGGGCTGCGACGTGCTGGACGAGCGCACCGTGCGCTACCGCTTTCGCCGGCCCAACCGCGAACTGCCGCTCACGGTGGGTGGCCTGCCGGTGTTCAGCCGCGACTGGGGCCTGGGCGAGGACGGCAAGCCCAGGCCGTTCGACCAGGTGGTGATGGACATCCCGATCGGCAGCGGGCCCTACCGCATCGGGCCGGTCAATTTCGGCAAGGACATCACCTATGTACGCGATCCGCAGTACTGGGCACGCGAGCTGCCGGTGCGCCGTGGCACGGCCAACTTCGACCGGGTGATGGTCAAGATCTACAAGGACGGCACGGCGCGGCTGGAGGCGCTGAAGGCCGGCGAGTTCGACCTGATGCGCTTTTTCAGTGCGGGCGACTGGGCGCGGCGGGTGAACGGCAAGAAGTTCGACAGCGGCGAACTCGTCAAGGGCGAATTCGCGCACAAGCTCCCGTCGGGCTTCCAGAGTTTCGTGCTCAACACGCGCCGCCCGCAGCTCGCGGACCGGCGCGTGCGCCAAGCGCTGGGCCTGGCGTTCGACTTCGAATGGATGAGCCGCCAGTTGTTTTATGGCGCCTACCAGCGCGTGCACGGCCTGTTCGGCAACACGGCGTGCGAAACGCACGGACTGCCGTCGCCGCAGGAGCTGGCGCTGCTCGCGCCGTGGCGGTCGCAGTTGCCCGCCAGCGTCTTCGGCCCGATGGCCGAGCCTCCCACCACCGATGGCGCCACCACGCTGCGCGACAACCTGCGCCGCGCGCAGGCGCTGTTGAAGGACGCCGGCTGGGAGGTGCAGGGCGGCGCGCTGCGCAACGCCCGAGGCGAGACCTTCGTGCTGGAGTACATGGACAGCAACGAAGGCGGCATCCGCACCCTGTCGGCGTGGATGCGCAACCTGGAGAAGCTGGGCATCACGCTCAAGTTCCGTTCGGTGGACTTTGCGCTGTACCAGCAGCGGCTGCAGAAGTTCGACTTCGACATCACCACCATCGCCTACCAGGGCACCAACAACCCGGGCCAGGAGTTCGCCGACCTGTTCGGCAGCCAGGCGGCCGACCAGGAGGACTCGGGCAACTTCCCCGGCGTAAAGAACCCGGCCGTGGACGCGGCCATTGCCGCCATGGTCTCGGCCAAGACCCTGGAGCAGATGCTGCCCGCCTGCCACGCGCTGGACCGCATCATTGCGCACGAGCATTATTTGATCCCGCAGTGGTCCGCCGGCACCCACCGCATGGCCTTCAATGCCTGGCGCCTGGCGCGGCCCGACGTGGTGCCGCCGTACTCGCCTGGCGAGATGTGGGCGGTTGAAACATGGTGGTCGAAAAAACCATAGCTGCCCGCGCATGCCTGGCGCGGGCTGGAGCCCGATTTGACTGAATATATTGCCTGCCCATGAAAGCCCTGGAGCACACCATACCGCCGCCGCTGGTGGGCATTGCCTGCGCGCTGCTGACCTGGGCGCTGGCCGCTGCCGTGCCGGCCTGGCGCGGGGACGGCGGCTGGCGCCTGCCGCTGGTCGCGGTGTGCCTGGCCTTGGGACTGGCGCTGGATGGGTGGGCCCTGCTGGTGTTCCGGCGCCACCGCACCACGCCCAACCCCTTTGCGCCCGAGCGCTCGCGCACGGTGGTGCAGAGCGGGCCGTACCGCTTCACGCGCAACCCCATGTACCTGGGCATGGCCGTGCTGCTGCTGGCGCTGTGCCTGTGGCTGGGCAGCGCGCTGTCGCTGCTGGCCATCGCCGTGTTCGTGGCCTATATCACGCGCTTTCAGATCCAGCCCGAGGAGCGGGCGCTGGCGGACAAATTCGGCGCGTCGTACCAGGACTATTGCCGCCGCGTGCGCCGCTGGCTGTGACAATCGCCTTTCGCACGCTGGCCTGCCCGTTCTAAATGTTCGCCTACATCCTCAAACGCCTGCTGCTCATGCTGCCCACGCTGCTGGGCGTGCTGCTGTTGACGTTCGTCGTCATCCAGTTCGTGCCGGGCGGACCGGTCGAGCAGTACCTGGCCGAGGCCAAGTCGGCCGCGGGCGGTGGCGCCATGGGCGGCGAGGGCGGCGGCATGGCCTACCGAGGCGCGCAGGGCGTGGACCCGCAGCGGCTCGAGCAGATCAAGAAGCTCTACGGTTTCGACAAACCGGCGCACGAGCGCTTCGTGCAGATGCTGGGGCAGTTCGCGCGTTTCGACCTGGGGCGCAGCTTTTTTCAGAACAAGGACGTGTGGCAGCTGATCAAGGAAAAGCTGCCCGTGTCCATCAGCCTGGGGATGTGGACCTTCTTCATCAGCTATCTGGTCGCCGTGCCGCTGGGCGTGGCCAAGGCGGTGCGGGCGGGCTCGCGCTTCGACTTCGTCACGACGCTCATCATTTTGGTCGGCTATGCGATTCCGGGCTTCGTGCTGGGCGTGGCGCTGCTGGTCATCTTCGGCGGGCAGTTGCAGTGGTTTCCGCTGCGCGGGCTGACCTCGCCCCACTGGGACGAGCTGTCGCTGTGGGCCAAGGTGACGGACTACCTGTGGCACATCGCGCTGCCGGTCACCGCCATGGTGGCGGGCAGCTTCGCGGTCACCGCCATGCTGACCAAGAACGCGTTTCTCGAGGAAATCCGCAAGCAGTACGTGCTGACCGCACGCGCCAAGGGCCTGAGCGAGCGGCAGGTGCTGTACGGCCACGTCTTTCGCAACGCGTTGATTCCGATCGTCACCGGCTTTCCGGCGGCCTTCATCGGCGCGTTCTTCGCCGGCTCGCTGCTGATCGAGACGCTGTTTTCGCTGGACGGCCTGGGGCTGCTCAGCTACGAGAGCGTCATCCGGCGCGACTACCCCGTGGTGCTGGGCACGCTGTTTTTGTTCACGCTGATCGGGCTGGTGACCAAGCTGGTGTCCGACCTGTGCTACGTGTGGGTGGATCCGCGCGTGAAATTCGACTGATGCACAAGGCGCGCGTGATCCGTTTCAGGGCCGACACCGCCCGCCCGGCGCTGCGCATCGCGGCCGCGTGCGCCCGGCGCGGGGCCGCAAGCCGCATGGCGCCCACGGCTGCAGGAGCGTGGCATGGCGGGTGAGGTGGCAGCCGCGCCCCGGGCCCAGGCCGCACCCACGGCCCCGCATGGCGCGCGCCCCGCGCCCTCGCCGGCGCGCCGTGCCTGGCAGCGCTTTCGGCGCAACCGCCTCGGCTTCTGGAGCCTGGTGGTGTTCTCCACCCTCGTGGTGCTCAGCCTGTGCGCAGAGCTGATCAGCAACGACCGGCCGCTTCTGGTGCGCTACGAGGGGCAGTGGTACGTGCCGATGGTGCACGACTATCCGGAAACGACGTTCGGCGGCGACTTCCACACCCCCGCCGACTATCTGGACCCGTTCGTGCGCCAGCGCATCACCGCGGGCGACAACTGGGCGCTGTACACGGTGAACCCCTATGGCGCCGACACGCTGAACTACTTCGGCCGCGAGCCCAACCCCGCGCCCCCTTCGCGTGCCAACTGGCTTGGCACCGACGACCGGGGCCGCGACATGCTCGCGCAACTGATCTACGGTTTTCGCGTGAGCGTGCTGTTCGGCCTTGCGCTCACGGCCGTCGGCGTGGTGCTGGGCGTGGCGGCGGGGGCGGTGCAGGGGTTCTTCGGCGGCCGGCTGGACCTGGCGATGCAGCGTTTCATCGAGATCTGGGGCTCCATGCCCGAGCTGTACCTGCTGATCATCTTCAGCGCCGTGTTCGCGCCGAGCATCTCGCTGCTGCTGGTGCTGCTCTCGCTGTTCGGTTGGATGGGGCTGTCGGACTATGTGCGCGCCGAGTTTTTGCGCAACCGCCAGCTCGACTATGTGAAGGCCGCACGGGCGCTCGGGGTGCCCAATCGCCAGATCATCTGGCGCCATATCCTGCCCAACAGCATGACGCCCGTGGTCACCTTTTTGCCGTTTCGCATGGGCGCCGCGATCCTGGCGCTCACGTCGCTGGACTTTCTCGGCCTGGGCGTGCCGCCGGGCACGCCCAGCCTGGGCGAGCTGCTCAGCCAGGGCAAGAACAACATCGATGCATGGTGGATCTCCCTGTCCACCTTCGCCGTGCTGGTCACGGCCCTGCTGCTGCTCACCTTCATGGGCGATGCACTGCGTGACGCGCTCGATCCGCGCAAGGCCCAGGCATGAGCGACCCCCACAGCCCCGCCTCGGAAGCGTCGGCCGCGGTGACCGCGCCGCTTCTTCAGGTGCGCGGGCTGCGCGTGCGCTTCGGCGACAAGGAGGTGGTGCACGGCGTGGATTTCGACGTGCATGCCGGCGAAAAGCTGGCGCTGGTGGGTGAATCGGGTTCGGGCAAGACGGTGACGGCGCTGTCGCTGCTGCGCCTGGCAGGCGACGCCGACGTTACGGGCAGCGCACACATGCAGGGCCACGACCTGCTGCGCCTGTCCGAGCGCGAGCTGCGCGGCGTGCGCGGCGGCGACATTGCCATGGTGTTCCAGGAGCCCATGACGGCCCTCAACCCGTTGATGACCGTGGGCGAACAGGTCGCCGAGGTGTTGCGGCTCAAGCAGGCGCTGTCGCGGGCGCAAAGTGCCCGCGCCGCAGTCGAGATGCTGGCGAGCACCGGCATTGCCGAGCCCGAGCGGCGCGCACGCAGCTTCCCGCACCAGCTCTCGGGCGGGCAGCGCCAGCGCGCCATGATCGCCATGGCGCTGGCCAGCCGTCCGCGCCTGCTGCTGGCCGACGAGCCGACGACGGCCCTGGACGTGACGCTGCGCGGGCAGATCCTCGATTTGCTGTCCGACCTGCAGCGCCAAAGCGGCATGGCGGTGCTGCTCATCACGCACGACCTGCAACTCGTGCGCCGCTTCGCTGACCGCGTGGCGGTGATGGAGCAAGGCCACCTCGTCGAGCAGGGCGCCGTGGCCGAGGTGTTTGCTGCGCCCCGGCACGCCTATACCCGCCGGCTGATCGAAAGCGCGCCGCGGCGCGAGGTGCGAGACGCAGCGCAGCCGCCCGGCCAGCCGCCGGCTGCGCAGGCCCAGGGGCTGCGCGTGGCTTACCCGGTCTCCGTGCCGGGGGTGCGCGGCTGGTTTGCCAAGGGGGAATTCGTCGCCGTGCGGGACGTGGACTTTCGCCTGGCGCAGGGGCAGACGCTGGGTGTGGTCGGCGAGTCCGGCTCGGGCAAGTCCACCCTGGCACAGGCGCTACTGGGCCTGCTGCCCAGCCAGGGCACGCTGCAGGTGGCCGGCAGCGCGTGGCAGGTGCCCGCGCAGCGCAACACGGCCCACAACCAGCGGCTGCGCCAACACGTGCAGGTGGTGTTTCAGGACCCGTTTTCCTCGCTGTCTCCCCGCATGACGGTGGCCGAGATCGTCGGCGAAGGCCTGCGGGTGCACGAGCCGGCGCTGGCGCCCGCGCAGCAGCGCGCGCGGGTGGAAGCCATCCTGGCCGAGGTGGGGCTGAGCGACGCGCAGTTTCCGAACCTGCTGCAGCGGTACCCGCACGAGTTCTCCGGCGGGCAGCGCCAGCGCCTGGCGATCGCCCGCGCGCTCATCGTACAGCCACAGGTCCTGGTGCTCGACGAGCCGACCAGCGCGCTGGACGTGACCATCCAGCAGCAGGTGCTGGCGCTGCTGCAGCGGCTGCAGAACGAGCGCGGACTGTCCTACCTGCTCATCACGCACGACGTGGCGGTGGTGGCGGCCATGGCGCACGAGGTGATGGTGCTGAAAGACGGCGAGGTGGTCGAGCACGGCAGCGTGCAGCAGGTGCTGCAGGCGCCGCGCCACCCCTACACCCAGCGCTTGGTGGCGGCTGCGTTGGTAGAGGGGGCCTGACGCGCGGATGCAGTGCGGCAGGCGCGCGGACGCGGCGCGCGGTGCGTTCGCTGCGGCCTTCCGAGCCGCACGGGGCGCGGCCCGCCGGTGGGTTGCATCGGCCTGGTCGCGGACGCAGCGTACACCCTCGGTTTCAAGCGGAAAGTGGCACCAGCGCTTGCTGGTCGAGCGCTGGCAGCTATCGTTTTGAGAGCAACACCGCGGCTGTCAGCGCAGCACCAGCACCGGCACGCTGCACAGTCGCAGTAGAGCCGTGGTCGTGCTGCCCACGATGAGCTGGCGGATGCGCGAATGGCCATAGGCCCCAAGCACCAGCAGCGTGTCGCCGCGCGCCTCGACCAGCGCCGGCAGGGCCTCCTCGGGCGCGCCCGGCACGATCTGCGTGGCCACCTCGAAGCCCTGGCCCTGCAGCAGTGCCTGCGCCTCCTGCAGGCAGCGCCGGGCCTGGTCGGTCGGCTCGCCGGCCAGCGCCAGCACGCCGGGCATGCCCCGCAGCAGGGGGCTGCGCGACACCGCCTGCACGGCATGGTGGGCGGTGGCGCTGCCGTCGTAGGCCACCACGAAGCTGGCGGGGGCGACGAACTCGGGCCGGGTGACCACGAGCACTGGCTGGCGCACCTGGCGCACCACGCTTTCCACGCGGTGGTCCAGGCGCAGCTTGCGCGGCGCGGTGGCCGGGCGGTTGCTGCCCAGCACGAACAGCCGCGCGCCGGCTTCATGCTCCAGCAGCACGTCGGTCAGGTCGCCGTGGCGCAGCATCAGCGCGGTGTCGTCCAGGCCGGGAGCCGGCACATGCGCGCGCGCTTGCTCCAGCATGTGGCGCGCCGCCTGCTGGGCCAGTTGCGTGCGCTCCTCGTCCAGGGTGGTCAGGCGCTGCAGCAACAGGTCCTGCGCGCCCATGCCGATCACCCCGCTGTAGTCGCCCACGGGCGGCAGCGGTTGGGGGTGCTGCAGGGTGTGCAGCAGGGCCAGCGGCGCGCCCAGGCGTGCAGCCGCCCAGACGGCGCCGTCGACCACGGCATAGGTCTGCGCGAGGCCGTCCAGGCAGGCGAAGACGGTGTCGGCGCCCGGCACGGGCGGTGGTGAGGCGAAGGGGTCGGTCACGGCGTTCTCCTGCAGTGCGATAGGCACCGAGTGTGGCCCAGCCGCCGCGCTCAGGGCAGGCGGGATTGCCCCGTGGCGTCGTGCGGCGCGTACAGGTCCCAGGTTGCGATGAACAGCGCGGCGATGACCGGGCCGATGACAAAACCCGTCAACCCGAACAGCGCCATGCCGCCCAGCGTGGAGATCAGCACCACATAGTCCGGCAGCTTGGTGTCCTTGCCCACCAGGATCGGGCGCAGCCCGTTGTCCACCAGCCCGATGACGCCGATGCCATAGGCCGTCAGCACCACGCCCTGCCACGTCGCGCCGGTGGCCAGGAAGTACACCGCCACCGGCCCCCAGATGAGACCGGCGCCGACGGCGGGCAGCAGCGACAGGAACGCCATCAGCACGCCCCACATGACCGGGCCCTGGATGCCCAGGATCCAGAAGATCAGCCCGCCCAGGGCGCCCTGCACCGCGGCCACCACGATGTTGCCCTTGACCGTCGCCCGGATCACGGTGGTGAACTTGGCGGCGAGCTGGCGCTTGTGCGCGTCGTCCAGCGGCACGGCCTCGCGGATGCGCGCGGCCAGGCGCGAGCCGTCGCGCAGCAGGAAGAACAGCAGATACAGCATCACGCCGAAACTGACCACGAACTGCAGCGTGTTCTGCCCCACGTCCAGTGCCTTGGTGGCCAGGAACTGGCTGATCTCCGCGCCCACTGTGGACAGGCGCTGCTGCACTTCGGCCAGCGAGGTCAGGTGCAGGCGGTCCAGCAGTGAGACCGTCCACGAAGGCAGCGCCGCGAGGATCTGCTGCACATAGGCGCCATAGTCGAGCTGGCCCGAGCGCACGCGCGCGTAGGCCACGCTGGCTTCCTGCACCAGCGAGCCGGCGATGACGGCCGTCGGGATGATCACCACCAGCAGGCACAGCAGCAGGGTGAGGAATGCCGCCAGGTTGCGCCGCTTGGGCATGCGCGCCAGCAGCCGGCGGTGCAGCGGGTAAAACAGGATGGCCAGCACCACCCCCCAAAAGACGGCGCCCATGAACGGCCACAGGATGGCGCAAAACGCCAGCGTCACCGCGATGAGCAGCACGAGCAGCGTCCGGCTCTGGAGGGAAGGAAGGGGAGTCATGGGCGGTCAGGCGGTGGGTGTTGACGCAAATGTAAGCCAGGCGAACAACGGCAACGCCTGGCCCTATGCCCCGGGCAAGTGTCGCATCGGTGGCACAATCGGAACGCACCCGGCCCTTCCCCTGCCACAGTCGCGTCCGCCAACCGGTTCAGCCGTGACGCGGAAGGTTTCCATACAACCAGCTAAAGCTTCCTTCAGGGAAGCGGAGGTCAGCGCAGAAATGAGCGAACCCACGTCCGTATACCAGGCCTACCAGGGCAATACGTATCTCTTCGGCGGCAACGCGCCGTATGTCGAGGAGATGTACGAGAACTATCTCGCCAACCCTGGCAGCGTGCCCGATTCCTGGCGCGAATATTTCGACGCCTTGCAGCACGTGCCGGCCGTGGACGGCAGCGACGCGCGCGACGTGCCGCACATGCCCGTCATCAATGCGTTCGCCGAGCGCGCCAAGCAGGGCGTCACACAGGTGGTGGTGGCGACGGGGGCGGATTCCGAACTGGGTCGCAAGCGCGTCGGTGTGCAGCAGCTCATCGCCGCCTACCGCAACGTGGGCCAGCGCTGGGCCGACCTCG
>DAMCAL010000111.1:0-9197 GCA_032059585.1 Burkholderiaceae bacterium | reverse complement strand
GAAGAGGTCCGGCAACTGCTGCTGACGCTGGACGTGCCGGTGCGCCAGGTGATGATCGAAGCGCGCATCGTCGAGGCGCGGGACACCTTCGGCCGCTCGCTCGGCGTGCGCCTGGGGGGCGGCGACCTGCGTGCGCAGCGCGGTGGCGATGGCGGCTATGGCATCGGCGGGGGCAATCGACTTGCCATTGGCACTAACTACGGCAACGCCACGAATTCGTCGGGCTTTGGCGGTCCAGTGAATGTGGGGGAGTTAGGTGGCAGTTTCGTGAATCTGCCAGCTTCGCTGTCGAACGTGACCGGCGTCGGCTCCTTTGCGCTGTCGATCTTCAACTCGGCTGCCAACCGCTTCCTCACGCTGGAGCTGTCCGCGATGGAGGCCGATGGGCAGGGCAAGATCGTTTCCAGCCCGCGCCTGATCACCGCGGACCAGACCAAGGCCTTGATCGAGCAAGGTACCGAGTACCCGTACTCCGTCACGGCGCCCAACGGCGCCACGACCATCGCCTTCAAGAAGGCGGTGCTCAAGCTGGAGGTGACCCCCCAGATCACCCCCGAGGGCAACATCATCCTGGACCTGGATGTGAACAAGGACAGCCGCGGCGAGAGCACCGAGCAGGGCGTGGCCATCGATACCAAGCACGTCAAGACGCAGGTGCTGGTGGAAAACGGCGGCACGGTGGTCATCGGCGGGATCTTCGAAATGGAAGAGACCAACCAGGAAACCAAGATTCCCGTGCTGGGCGACGTGCCGGTGGTGGGCAATCTGTTCAAGAGCCGGACCAAGGAATCGACCAAGCGGGAGATGCTGGTGTTCATCACGCCGAAGGTCATCACCGACCGCGGCCCGGTTCGCTGAATTTCGTAGGTGCTTAAATCATGAAGATGCTGAAAATTTCTTTTCTTTCCGTGGTGTCCGCAGCAGCGCTGGTTGCCTGTGGCGGCGGCGGGGGCAGCGGTGGCGAATCGCATGGGCCATACAACATCACGGTCTCGGCCGACAAGACCCAGTTGCCCCTGAACATCGCGAATACCCCGGTGGGCATTGGCGTGTACTCGCCGTTCACGACTACCGTGTATGTGCGTGCGAGCGAACTCGGGCGTCCGATTCCGGGGGGAGAAGAGATTTTTGGCTGCAACGTATCCGGCGGCTTGAATTCGGGCGTGCTGTACTACCTCGATGGTGACGACGAGCACGAGGATGAGGATGGCAATCCGCTCGCTTACCGCAGCATTACCCTTGATTCCAACTCGGGGGGCAATTCCTTCCATTTCCACGCTGGTAACGAGGCCGGTACGTCGACGATCACGTGTTCGGTGACCGACCCGCGTGACAAGAAGGTGTACTCGTCCAGCGTCAGCATCACCGTGGGTGGTGCTACAGGCCGAGCCGCTAGCATCCAGGGCATTGCGGCCTATCCCACACTGGGCACACAGGGCAACGGCAACAATATCCGCACCAGCATGGCGATCGAAGCGCATGTGCTGGACGACGCTAATCAGCCAGTTCCTTCCAGTGGCAAGCCCAACCTTCAAATTGCGATCGTGCCCGGGGGTGCCGCTGCCGGATCGAAGCTGCTGACCAATTCGCAAAGTAGCAACGTCGCATTGGTCAGTACTATCAACGGCGTGGGTTTGTTCTCGTTGGCCAGCGGTTTGTCGGAGGGCACGATCCTGCTGGAAATGACGGCCGACCGGCATGACAACGATGTCACCAATGGCATTCAAGATCCAATCACCCAGTTGCTTGCAGTGCCGGTGACCGCAGGCAACACCACAGGTCCTGCTCCCGATCCTCTTCTTCCGGCGCAAGCAGAACCGCCCACCGCCACGAATGGCCTGCCTTACAGTTTCGCGTTCAGCGTATCTGGCGGTGTGGCCCCATACATGTGGTCGGCCTTGGGAGCGTTGCCGCCGGGATTGAGCCTGAGTTCCTCCGGCATCCTGGCCGGAACACCCAATGTGGTGCGCCCGGGTGATTTCCCGCTTGCATTGCGTGTCACCGACAGCCGAGGGTCTCAGGCCACGGTCAACACGTCCTTGACGGTCGACGCAACGCCGACTACCGACCCTGAGACCACGCCGCTGACAATCAATCTGAGCGGCTGCGGTGCAGATTTGAACGGCCCGGCGTGTGCGCTGCCTGACGCGAAGCGTGGTGAGTCTTACCAGTATGTGCTGACGGCATCGGGGGGCGGGAACGGTGATGCGACTTGGGCAATTGCCGGAGGTGTCCCTCCCACTGGCCTGGCTCTCCTGCCGAACGGCATCTTATTGGGGACTGTGCCTGCGGCCACCACGTGTGGCAACACCGACCCCTTCTTCGTCCGTGCGACTAAGGGCGGTAGCAGCGCTACGCGCAAGGTCATTATCCGCGTGGTGTCGGGCGCGGGCGCGGCCTGCCCATAAGCGCAAAGCCTGCAGCTGACTGGTTGTTCAGCTGCATACCCAAGGGGCCCTGGCGCTGCGCGTCGGGGCCTTTTTCCTTTTCTCCTGGATACTCTGCCCATGTCTTTTCCTGACGATACGCAGGCGCCGTCTCTTGTGCAGATCACGCTGGGTAGTCGTAGCTACGACATCGACATCGGACACGGCTTGCTGGCCGGCTACGCTGGTGCTGTGCAAGGCACGGCAGCCCTGATTGTGACTAACGAGACAGTGGGACCGCTCTACGCTGAAACCCTGTCCACCGCCCTGGCCCCGCACTACCCCCATGTCCACACCGTCACCCTGCCCGACGGCGAGCAACATAAGAACTGGCAGACCCTGAACCTCATCTTCGACGCCCTGCTCACCCACGGCTGCGATCGCAAGGTCGTCCTCTACGCGCTGGGCGGCGGCGTCATCGGCGACATGACCGGCTTCGCCGCAGCGTGCTACATGCGCGGCGTGGCCTTCGTGCAGGTGCCGACCACGCTGCTGGCGCAGGTGGACTCCAGCGTCGGCGGCAAGACCGGCATCAACCACCCGCTGGGCAAGAACATGGTGGGCGCGTTCCACCAGCCGCAACTGGTGATTTGTGACCTGTCCACGCTCGACACGCTGCCTGCGCGCGAACTCGCCGCCGGCCTGGGGGAAGTCATCAAGTACGGCCCCATCGCCGACATGGCGCTATTCGACTGGCTGGAGCACAACATGGACGCGCTGCTCGCCCGTGAACGCCATGCCCTGGCGCATGCCGTCCAGCGCAGCTGCGAGATCAAGGCGCACGTCGTGGCAGCCGACGAGCGCGAGGCAGGCCTGCGCGCCGTTCTGAACTTTGGCCACACCTTTGGCCACGCCATTGAGGCCGGCATGGGCTACGGCACCTGGCTGCACGGCGAGGGCGTGGCGGCCGGCATGGTCATGGCGGCCGACCTGTCGCGGCGCCTGGGACTTGTCGACGCGGCGTTCGTGCAGCGCCTGCGCACGCTGATCGAGCGCGCCGGCCTGCCGGTGCAGGGCCCGGTGCTCGACACCCATGACAACGCCGGCCGTTACCTGGAGCTGATGCGCGTGGACAAGAAGGCCGAAGGCGGTGAGATCCGCTTCGTGCTGATCGAGCAGCCGGGCAGGGCGGTGGTGCGCGCAGCGCCCGACGCTGTCGTGCGCGAAGTGATCGACGCGTGTTGCACAGCGTGACATTCGCTATGATTAGCATAGCTGTCCGCGATTGCTGTATAAGCGTTAGAGCCTGATTTGACCATCAATACGCAGCTCGCCGCCTACGCCTGCGACCCGGCGCGCACACGCGGTCGGCGCTACGTGGAGCTGCCCGCGCCCACGCGCACCGACTTCCAGCGCGACCGCGACCGCATCGTGCATTCCACGGCTTTTCGGCGCCTGGTCTACAAGACGCAGGTGTTCGTGAACCACGAGGGCGACCTGTTTCGCACGCGCCTGACGCATTCGCTGGAGGTCGCGCAGCTGGCGCGCTCGATCGCGCGCACGCTGGCGCTCAACGAGGACCTGGTCGAAGCGATTTCGCTGGCCCACGACCTCGGCCACACGCCTTTTGGCCACGCCGGGCAAGATGCGCTGAACCATTGCATGCGCGACTTTGGCGGCTTCGAGCACAACCTGCAAAGCCTGCGGGTGGTGGACACGCTGGAGGAGCGCTACCCGGCGTTCGACGGGCTGAACCTCACATTCGAGACACGCGAGGGCATCCTCAAGCATTGCTCTCGCCGCAACGCCGAACTGCTGGAGGCGCGCGAGCCGCGCGGCGTGGGCTGGCGCTTCCTGCACGGCCAGCGTCCGAGCCTGGAAGCGCAACTGTGCAACCTGGCCGACGAGATCGCCTACAACGCCCACGACGTCGACGATGGCGTGCGCTCCGGCCTGCTCACGCTGGACCAGCTGCGCGATGTGCCCCTGTTCGAGCACTACCGCTGCCAGGCGGTGACCGCATACCCGCTGCTGGGTGATCCGTGCAACGAACGCCGCCTGCTCCACGAGGCGATCCGGCGAATGCTGAGCGAGCAGGTCTACGACGTCATCGGGACGACACGCGCCGCGCTGCGCGAGCACGCCCCGGCCACCGTGGACGCCGTGCGCAGTCTGCCCCCCATGGTGTGCTTCTCCGAAGGCATGCGTGCCCAATCGCAGGCGCTCAAGCGCTTCCTGATGGAACGGCTGTACCGCCACCCGCAGGTGGTGCAGACCATGGAGGCTGCCGCGCGCGTGGTGCGCGAACTGTTCGATGCATACCGGTCGGATCCGCGGCAGCTGCCCGGTCCGCAAGCCGCCGCCGCGCTGCAGGGCAATGCGGCGCAGCGCGCCCGCACGGTGGCCGATTTCATTGCCGGCATGACCGACCGGTTCGCCTTGCGCGAGCACGAACGGTTCACCGGGCAGCGGCTGATGGGGTGAATGTGTGTTTCCTACAATTGTGGCCTTGAGCACCTTCGCGAGCCCTGCACCATGAGCCACTCTCCCGCCGCCCCCATATCCGCTGGCGACGATGCCGCCGTCATGCAGGACATGGTGCGCTGGCTGGAGCGCGCGGTCATCGACCTGAACCTCTGTCCGTTTGCCAAGGCGGTGCACACCAAGGGCCAGATCCATTACGCCGTCAGCCACTCCACGGATGCGGCTGGCCTGCTGGAGGACCTGCGCCGCGAACTGGAGGCCCTGGCCGAAGCTCCGCCCGAGCGGCGCGACACCACCATGCTGATGGCGCCGCACTGCCTGCAGGACTTTCTGGATTTCAACGATTTCCTGGAACTGGCCGACGAGCTGGTCGAGGCTTTGGACCTTGCCGGCATCTTGCAGGTGGCGTCCTTTCACCCGCAGTTTCAGTTCGCGGGCACGGCGCCGGACGATGTGGGCAACTGCACCAACCGCGCGCCGTACCCGACCTTGCACCTGCTGCGCGAAGAGAGCATCGACCGGGCTGTCGAGGCATTCCCAGAGGCTGAGGCCATTTTCGAGCGCAACATCGAAACCCTGGAGCGGCTGGGTGCAGACGGCTGGAAGGCGCTGGACGTGGGCGCGCGTTGCCCGGTAGGCGCAGCGCCCGACCGGGAAGCACCGCAGCCGGGCGCCATGGAAACAGGTGAGCGGGCATGACCAGCAGGCCTGTCGCGCCGGGCGGCGCAGGTGTGCCCAAGGCTCCGAGCAGGGCCGAACCGAGCCGCACGGGCAACCACCAGCCGAAGCGAAGAGGCGGGGGTCCGTCCAAGCCAGTCGCCTCTGCAAACGCGTCAGCGGATGTGCACGAGGCAGCGGTGCTGGCGGAATTGCGACCCGGCCAGTCCGTCGAGTTGCTCAAGGAACTGCACATACTCACGCGCGAGGGTCGCCTCAACCAGGACTCGCGCCGCAAGCTCAAGCAGGTGTACCACCTGTACCAGTTCATCGAGCCGCTGCTCGAAGAGATGTCGGCGGACGGGCATGCGCCGCTGCTGGCCGACCATGGCGCCGGCAAGTCCTATCTGGGCTTCATCCTGTACGACCTGTTCTTCAAGCCGTTGGAGCGCGGGCACATTTATGGCATCGAGTGGCGCGCCGACCTGGTCGAGCGCTCGCGCGCGCTGGCCGACCGGCTGGGCTTCGAGCGCATGTCTTTCCTGAACCTTGCGGTGGCCGATGCGGCAGGCGATGCCGCCGGCTTGCCACCGCAGTTCGACATCGTCACCGCCCTGCACGCCTGCGACACCGCGACCGACGACGCGATCCGTTTCGGCCTGGAAAAAGGTGCGCGCGCCATGGTGCTCGTACCGTGCTGCCAGGCCGAAGTGGCCGCCTGCCTGCGCAAGACGAAGGCCCTGCAGCTCGCGCGCACACCGCTGGCCGAGCTCTGGCGCCACCCCATCCACACGCGCGAGATCGGCAGCCAGCTCACGAACGTGCTGCGCTGCCTGCACCTGGAGGCCAGCGGCTACCAGGTCACCGTCACCGAGTTGGTGGGCTGGGAGCACAGCCTGAAAAATGAACTCATCCTGGCGCGCTGGACAGGGCAGAAGAAGCGCAGCGCCGCGGAGCGGCTGTCCGCGCTGCTGGACGAATTCGGCTTGCGTGACAGCCTCGGTGCGCGCTTCGGCGTGGCCGTCTGAACCGACCGGCTGGCCACTGCGTTTCATTGCAGCTGATGCTGGCCCAGGGTTAAAAAGACTCGGGGTCAGATACCCACTTCCTGAAGGCGCGGGCCGGCGGTCAGACAGCGCCGGAGGCCCGATGCCCATTCGCTCAGTGTCTCTTCTCGGTTGTGCCACTTGCGATCGGGCGTTCGGCATTCGTCGTTCCGTGCAAAGAGCATGGGCCGCGCGACTCCTCTGCTGTTGCCGTCTACCATCGCGCTCCGTACCCGTTTTTGGGAAGCGCCCATGGCTCGCCTGCCCCGCCTGACCGTCCCCGGCTTTGCGCACCACGTCATCCAGCGCGGCAACAACCGCCAGATGGTCTTCGTCGACGCCGCCGACCGGGAGCGTTTTCAGGCTCTGTTGGCCGAGCAGTCCCGCCTCTGGCACGTCGCCGTGCATGCCTATGTCCTGATGGGCAACCATTTCCACCTGCTGCTCACACCCGAAACCTCCGAAGGGCTGCCGCGGACGATGCAGGCTGTCGGTCGCAGCTACGTGCGTTATTTCAATGACCGGCACCGACGCACCGGCACCTTGTGGGAAGGCCGCTACCGCTCGACGATCGTACAGTCCGAGCGTTATCTCCTCGCTTGCATGGCGTACATCGAACTCAACCCGGTGCGGGCGGGACTGGTGGTGCGCCCGTCGGATTACCTGTGGTCCAGCCATGCCCACCACGTGGGGTTGCGCACGGACCCGCTGGTCACGTCGCACGCGCTCTTCTGGGCACTGGGCAACACGCCTTTTGCGCGAGAAGCCGCTTATCGGGACCTGGTGCAGGCAGGGTTGTCGGTAGACGAGCGTGATGCCCTGGCACGCACTGCCCATACGGGATGGCCCCTCGGCGACGGCGGATTTATTGCTGCATTGCAACAAAAGACGTCACGGCGTGTGGTACGAAACCCAGCCGGGCGGCCCGCTACACCCATGCAACAAGAAGCGTAAAAATCGTCGCTCGCGCATAGCCAGCAACGGTTCGTAGCTCTCTTTTTTGATGCGTCCCCGATTTTCCCCCGATGGGAGAACTTCAATTCAAACGGGGATCTGACCCCAATTAATATGTTTGATATGCATGAAGTCATGCATTAATCTCCACCTCCTGCGCAATTTTGAACACTGAGGAGGGCGCCATGACCACGGCTGCCGAGATCGCGTATCTGCAACGACATGGCCTGTATGAACCCGGCAACGAACACGACGCCTGCGGTCTCGGCTTCGTGGCGCACATCAAGGGCACCAAGCGCCACGACATCGTCACTGGCGCGCTGAAGATCCTGGAACACCTCGACCACCGCGGCGCCGTGGGCGCGGACGAACTGATGGGCGATGGCGCCGGTATCCTGATCCAGATACCCGACCGGCTGTACCGCGAGGAGATGCTCGGGCAGGGCGTCGAGCTGCCGCCGGCTGGCGAATACGGCGTGGGCATGGTCTTCTTGCCCAAGGAACATGCCTCGCGCCTGGCGTGCGAGCAGGCGCTGGAGCGCGCCATCCGCGCCGAGGGGCAGCGCCTGCTGGGCTGGCGCGACGTGCCGGTGAACCGCGGCATGCCGATGTCGCCGGCGGTGAAGGACAAGGAGCCCATCCTGCGCCAGGTGTTCATCGGCCGCGGCAGCGACGTGATCGTGCAGGACGCGCTGGAGCGCAAGCTGTACGTCATCCGCAAGACCGCCAGCGCCGCCATCCAGGCGCTGGGCCTCAAGCACGGCAAGGAATATTACGTCCCCAGCATGAGCAGCCGCACCGTGGTCTACAAAGGCCTGCTGCTGGCGACCCAGGTCGGCGTGTATTTCCGGGATCTGGCCGACGAACGCTGCGTCTCGGCCATCGGCCTGGTGCACCAGCGCTTTTCGACCAACACGTTCCCCGAGTGGCCGCTGGCGCACCCGTACCGCTACGTGGCGCACAACGGCGAGATCAACACCGTGCGCGGCAACTACCACTGGATGGTGGCGCGCGAGGGCGTGATGGCCTCGCCGGTGCTGGGCCCGGACCTGGCCAAGCTGTACCCAATCAGCTTTGCCGGCCAGAGCGACACCGCCACGTTCGACAACTGCCTGGAGCTGCTGACCATGGCCGGCTACCCGCTGGCGCAGGCGGTGATGATGATGATCCCAGAGCCGTGGGAGCAACACGAGTCCATGGACGAGCGCCGCCGCGCGTTCTACGAGTACCACGCCGCCATGCTCGAACCCTGGGACGGCCCGGCGTCCATCGTCTTCACCGACGGCCGCCAGATCGGCGCCACGCTGGATCGCAACGGCCTGCGGCCTTCGCGCTACGTCGTGACCGACGACGACCTGGTCATCCTGGCCTCGGAGGCCGGCGTACTGCCCGTGCCCGACAGCCGGGTGGTGCGCAAGTGGCGCCTGCAGCCGGGCAAGATGCTGCTCATCGACCTGGAGCAGGGCCGGCTGATCGAGGACGACGAGCTGAAAGCCGGCATCGTCAACACCAAGCCCTACAAACAGTGGATCGAGAACCTGCGCATCAAGCTCGACAGCATCGCGTTGCCGCAGCAAGCACAGCAGGCGCAGGGCGGCCAGGGCGCAGCCGCGCCGGGCCCAGCACCCGAGCTGTCGCTGCTGGAGCGCCAGCAGGCCTTCGGCTTCACGCAGGAGGACATCAAGTTCCT
>DAMCAL010000110.1:0-9262 GCA_032059585.1 Burkholderiaceae bacterium | reverse complement strand
CCAGGCCACCGATCATGGCAGCAATGCTCACGGCGAGAAGGTTCTTTTTCATAAAGACTCCAGAAGAAAGTTGAGAAGCGCAACTACCAAGATCGATTACGCTGAAAGATCGTAGCACAGCCCCTATGGGGGTCGGCTGCGCGTCAGCACGGGCAAACCCCTCTTTGTTGATGAAATACAACAGCAACAAACAGGGCTTGCCAGGCCGCCTGCGCGAAGCGCCTGCCGCGCCTTGCGACACGGATTGATGCGACCTCGGTCAGGGAAGAAGTGTAGCCAATGCCCTCGCGGGAGCCAATGCGGCGGGGTACCGCGGTTTGCTATTGAAATTATAGCTACCAGCGATTGCCTGGCAAGCGCCAACGTGCAATTTGATGACGAACGCCCAGTCGCGTTGGCGTTGTGAACGGCACTAATCCGCAAATAAATTGCTTTCAACGTTTCCGTCGCAGAAGCTGCAGGGCGGAACGCTCGAGGTGTCCACACCGGCCAGATGCGAGGGAATGGGCGGTGCGCGGGCGTGAATGGCGTGCGTCAGGCATCAGGCCGTGAGCCAGTTCTTGACGCGCCGCTGCCATTGTGGAGGAATGCGCCGGGCCACGCCGCGCAACCCGGGCAGGGAGCGGAGCCAGACGATGGCGCCCAGAGCGCCGCCGCGGATGGCTGTACTCGTGTCGGGCTCGGGCAGGTATTGCTCCAGCAGGGCGGGTGGCAGCGGCGTGGCGTGGTCAGCCGCGGGTTCTGGCAAGCCGGCAAGGTAGTCGCCCGCATAGCCCCAACCGCTCTCGTCCGTGGCAAAGCCAGACGCGTTGGTCGCAAAGGCAGGAGGGGAAGCCTGTATGAAGTGCTGGGCGCGCAGGGCCGTGAAAAATTCCACCCATGCCTTGCCGTTCAGCCCCCAGGGGCACACCCAGCTCCAGGCCCGGCCGGCGATGCGCTCGGCAAAGGCACCGATGTCGGGCACGGCCACGGGCAGGCCGGCCTGCAGCGCGGCACTCAGGGTATAGCTATAGGTCTCGGGCCATTGGGCGGGGAACCAGACGATGTCCGGCTGCAGCCACTCCAATAGGCCGGGCAGGTCTTCTTCCTTGTACTGGCCGTAGGTGGTCAGCCGCGCGCGCGGCTGGGTGCGCAGGTGGCGGTAGCCGTAGCCGAGCAGGTGAAATTCCACCGGCGCGCCCTGGCGGGCGGCTTCCAGCGCGGCGGCCTCCAGCACGTCGGCGCCCTTGATGGCGCTGAGGGCGCCGATCACGGCAACCTTGAGCGGGCGGCTGCCCTGCAGCGGCTGCGGTGTGGGCACGGGCAGGAGCGTGCCCGGGGCGATGTCGGTGTGCGGCACGGCGCGCACGCGGGCGGCGGGGGCGAAGGCGGCGATGCGGCGCGCGGCGTCCTGGCTGGGGGCCAGCACCTGGCGGGCGCCGGCCAGCAGGCGGGCATTGGCGCCGCGCCACTCGGCCACGCTGGCCACGCCGGGCAGCAGCTGCGGCGCGGGCATGCCCGGGGTGCAGCAGGCGCACTGGCCGGGCGCGGGTTCGCCGGCGTAGCGGCCGTCGCTGCCGGTGAGCGTGATGTGGGTGCAGTAGCTGAAGTAGTCGTGCGCGGTGAAGTCGTAGGGCACGTCCAGCAGCGCGGGCAGGTCGCGCACCTGCTGGCCGTGGCCCAGCAGATGGTGGTAGTGGACGTGGCATACGCCCAGGGCACGCAGCACAGCCAGCAGGTCGTCCCACTGGTCGGCCAAGCGAAAGGACAGCTCGAAGCCCTCGTTCTCGCCGGCCATGCGCAGGATGACGCTGCCGCCCGGCGCGGGCGAGAGGGTCAGGAACTGCGCCCGGCCTTGCAGATGCGCAGCCAACTCGCGCACGTGGCGTACGGTACCGCCGGCGCGGTCGTGCAGCACGGCCAGCACCACGGGCGGGCCTTCGCTCTGAATCCGGGCGGCATCCAGCGCCAGGCGCCAGGGGCGGGCAGGGTCTTCCTGCACGAAGGCGTGCACGTCGCGCGCATAGCTGGGGTGTAGCCGCGCCACTGTGTCCATGGCGGCGCGCTCGCGCGGGCTCTTGGCGTCGCCGAAGCTCACGCCGCCGGTGTGCAGCACGAAGGTGTCCAGCAGGTGCAGGTTGCGCCAGCCCGCCTTGGCGGCGCGCTGGCAAAAGTCGTTTTCCTCGCCGTAGCCCTTGCCGAAGTTCTCGGTGTCGAACAGGCCGACCGCATCCAGGCAGTCGCGGCGGATGTACATGCAAAAGCCCACGCCGGTGGGCACATCCACCACGGCGCCGGGGTTCGTGCGGGCGGCCAGCGCGTCCAGGCGCGCCGTGTCCCAACCGGGTGGCAGCGGGTTGTCTTCGCAAAAGCGCGGGTAGCTGCAGATGGTGGCGTTGGTGGAAAACGGCGTGACCGAGGCGATCTTGGCGTCGCCATAGGCGGCGGCGCGGATGCGGTCGAGCCAGTCGTTGGCGACTTCGGTGTCGCTGTTGAGCAGCAGCACGTCGTGGGCCTGCGAGAGCGCCATGCCGCGGTTGACGGTGCCGACGAACCCGAGGTTCTCCTCGTTCTCCAGCAGGGTGATGCGCTCGTCCTGCGCGGCGCGCTCGCGCAGCCAGGCGGTCACGTCCGGCTCGGGGCTGCAGTCGTTGATGACGATGAGCCTATAGGGCACGCGCACGGGCGCGGCCAGCACCGATTCGATGCACAGGCGGGTGTCGTCCAGGCCGCGGTACACGGGAACGATGATGTCCACCGGGTGGCCGGGCGGCTGCATGGGCCGGGGCGCGGGCAGGGCGGCGGTGCGCAGGTGTTTGGGAGCGCGGCCCAGCAGGCGGTCGAGGGTCATCTTGGCGTGCACCAGCGGGCGGGTGGCGCGGAATATGGTGGAGCTTTCGATGGTCTTCAGGTGGGCGGCCAGTTCGCCATACTCGTCCTGGACACGGCTGAGCTGGTGCTCCAGTTGGGTGGCGTTGCGCTGGAATTGCGCGGATTCGTTTTGGAAGCTGTCGCTCTGGGCCTGCAGGCGCTGAGCCTGCGCGCGGCTTTCTTCCAGGGCGCGGGCAAGATTGTCCAGGTGCTGCTGGCGCTCCAGTAACGCGCCGATGCGGTCCTGCAGCGGCAGCACGGCGCCCGACAGCGCCAGGTAGTCGGCCGACATGGGCCAGCCGATGTCCACCTCCAGCACTGCAGCCTGCGCCAGATGATGTGCGGCGGCGGGCAGTTCGAACCAGGGGTCGTCCCCGGTGAGCAGCAGCATCGTGGGCGAGGCTGCCGGCGCGTGCCAGACGATCTGCTGGTGCGGTGTGGCGGCCAGCAGCGAGCGGCCTGCGTCCAGCGCGGCCCACTGCCACAGCGGCCGGCCGGCACCGTCCAGCAGGCGCAGCGCGTGCAGGTGCACGAAGCCGGGGCGGTCGGCCGGGTCCAGGCGGATGGCGGTGATGGCGGCATCGCCCGTGGGCAGCTCGAAGCGCAGCGTCTGGCGTTCGCGGCCCATGATGCCGGTGGCAGTGCGCTTGCCTTCTTCCGTATAGCCGTGGCCGCGCCCCACGTACAGTTGCGCGGTGAACAGTGCCTGGGCGGGCTCGGTGTCGAGTGCGCCTTCTTGGCCGTCAGGGATGGCCTGGGCCACCGGCTGGGCCACGCCAATGAACTGGTAAGCCAGCGCATCGGGCGCGGCCAGCAGGTAGCGGGCGACGGCGGGCGGCAGTTCGTCGAAGCGGGCCTTGAACTCGGACTCGGGCAGCTCGCGGCGGATGGTTTCCAGCGACTGGATGGCCCAGCGCTGCTCGCCCAGGAAGCGCGCCAGCGAGCGGCGGGTGAAAAAGCGCAGGTGCGTACGGTCCAGCAGCCCTTCCTCGCGGTAGCGAAACTCGCCTTGCAGCAGCTCGGCCACCAGACCGGCGTACCCGGCGTTGGGCACCGACACCAGCAGACGACCCGTGCCGGGTTTGAGCAACTCCCGGCAGGCCGCCAGCACGCGCTCGGGCGCCCGCAGGTGCTCCAGCACGTCGGCGCAGACGATGCAGTCGTAGTGCTGCGCGGGGAAAGTCTCCAGCAGGTCGCAGGTTTCCAGGTCGGCCACGACCACGCGGCGGTAGTGCGGCGCGGCGTGATCGGCTTCGGCCTGGCTCCAGGTCAGTCCGTCGGTGGTGCAGCCGGCGGTTTCCTGCAGGTATTGGCCCAGGGCGCCGCTGCCGCAACCGAGGTCCAGCACGGTCGCGCGCTGTCCGACCAACTCCGCCAGCGCCGACAGCGAGGTGCGCTCGCCAGGCCGGATGCTGCGCAGGTAGACGTGCAAGTCCTCGATGTTCTGTGTCATGTCCGAATTATCGATGCGCGGGCGCTGTCACAGGCCCGGCTGCGACAATGGCGGGTTGATGCAAGCAGTCCCTTTCCGCCATGGTGGCCTGGTGGTGTCCGTGGTCAGCCATGGGCACGGCGCGGCCGTGCGCGCGTTGCTGCAGGATCTGGCGACGTGGTGTTCGGGCAGCGTGACACGGGTCGTGCTGACGCTGAATGTGCCCGGCGAAGCGCTGCCCTGCGACGCCGACGCCGTATGGCCATTTACCTTGCAGGTGCGGCGCAACGAGCGCTCGCTGGGCTTCGGTGCCAACCACAACCGCGCGTTGGCCGGGGCGGGCGAGGCCTTCGTCTGCGTGCTCAACCCCGACGTGCGGCTGCTGCCCGGCGAGGGCGACGCGCTGGGCACGCTGGTGATCACGGCCAGCAGTCCCGGCGTGGGCTGTGCCTACCCCGTGCAGGTGGATGGCCAGGGGCGCGTGCAGGACGCAGAGCGCGCACTTCCCACCCCGGCTGCGTTGTGGCGCAGGCGTGTGCTCGGGCAGCATGAAGCCCGCATAGATTGGGTGAATGCGGCCTGCCTGGTGCTGCCGCGGCCGGTGTGGGCCGAGGCAGGCGGCTTCGACGAGCGCTACCACATGTACTGCGAAGACGTCGACCTGAGCCTGCGGCTGCGCCTGTCCGGCTGGCGGCTGGCGCAGGCGCCAGTGCGCGTCGAACATGCGGGGCAGCGCGCCAGCCGAAGGCGTTTCACACACTTGGTGTGGCATGTGCGCAGCCTGTTGCGGCTGTGGAATTCGCCCGTTTATCACCGCGCCCGCACATTGTTGCCGCTGGATACACGCGCTGCGGATAGCATCGGCGCCCCATGATCTGGCTTGCCGTCGTTGCCTTTCTCACCGCTGCCCTGTGCGCTGGTGTTTCCATCCGCTGGCTGGGCGGGCGCTCGGCCGCGTACGGAGAGGGCATGCCGCAGCGCTTCCACGTGGGCGAGGTGCCGCGCCTGGGCGGGGTGGCACTGATGGCGGGGGTCCTGGCAAGCTGGCTGCTCGGAATGTGGGAAACCCGCTCCGGCGACCCCGGCTCCCTGCGCCTGGGCCCTTGGGTGTGGGGCTGGATCGCCGCGCTGCTGCCCGCGGCGGTGGGCGGCATCGCCGAAGACATGACGCAGCGCCTGGCGGTGCGCTACCGCCTGCTGTTGACCCTGGCCTCCGGCGCCATTGCCATCGGCGTGCTGGGCCTGGACCTGCCGCGGCTGGGTTTTTCGGGCGGGGACGCGCTGCTGCGTGCCGTGCCCTGGCTGGGGGCGGCGGTGGTGCTGCTGGCCATTGCCGGGCTGCCGCACGCGTTTAACATCATCGACGGGTACAACGGCCTGGCAGGCATGGTAGCGCTGATCGTGTCGCTGGCGCTGGCGCACGTGTGCCTGCAGGTGGGCGACCGCGCGCTGGCGGCCCTGCTGGTGTGCCTGGCAGCTGCGACCGCGGGCTTTCTGGTCTGGAACTACCCGCGCGGGCTGCTGTTTGCGGGCGACAGCGGCGCCTACATCTGGGGCGTGGTGATCGCGCTGGCCAGCCTGTCGCTGGTGCAGCGCCATGGCGAGGTGTCGCCGTGGTTCCCGATGCTGCTGCTGGTCTACCCGGTAGCCGAGACGCTGTTTTCCATCTACCGCAAGCTGGCGCGCGGGGACTCGCCCGGCGTGGCCGATGCGCTGCACTTCCACCAGTTGATCTATCGGCGCATCGTGCGTGGGGTGTTCCACGAGGACGAGGCGCGCCGCGTGCTCAAGCGCAACAACCGCACCGCACCGTATCTGTGGGCGTTCACGCTGCTGACCGTGCTGCCGGCGGTGCTGTTTTGGCGCAACACCCCGGTGCTGATGGCGTTTTGCGCCGTCTTCGCCGTGGCCTACGTCACCGCCTACCTGGGCATCGTGCGCTTCAAGGTGCCGCCGTGGATGCGCTTCTGACCGGCGCGCCGCGGTAAGCGGCCCGCGCGCGTGGATGGGGCACAATTTGCCCTTTGTATCGATCTGCGTACCGCGCCTGCCACCCATGACCGACCTGCAATCCATCGCCCCCCGCGACAAGGCCGAAATCCTGGCCCAGGCGCTGCCCTACATCCGCCAGTTCCATGGCAAAACCATGGTCATCAAGTACGGCGGCAACGCCATGACCGACCCGGCGCTGCAGCAGGACTTCGCCGAGGACGTGGTGCTCCTGAAGCTGGTGGGCATCAACCCGGTGGTGGTGCACGGCGGCGGGCCGCAGATCGAGCAGGCACTGAAGAAGCTGGGCAAGAAGGGCGCGTTCATCCAGGGCATGCGCGTGACCGACGCCGAGACCATGGAAGTGGTCGAGTGGGTGCTGGCCGGCGAGGTGCAGCAGGACATCGTCGGCCTGATCAACCAGGTGGGCGGCAAGGCCGTGGGACTCACGGGCCGCGACGGCGGGATGATCCGCGCGAAAAAGCTCAAGCTGCTGGACCACCACGACCCGGCCGTCGAGCACGACGTGGGCCAGGTCGGCGACATCGTGGACATCGACCCGAGCGTGGTCAAGGCGCTGCAGGACGATGCCTTCATCCCCGTGGTCAGCCCGATCGGCTTCGGCGAAGACAACGAGAGCTACAACATCAACGCCGACGTGGTGGCCAGCCGCCTGGCGACCGTGCTGCAGGCGGAAAAGCTTCTGATGCTGACCAACATCCCCGGCGTGCTGGACAAGTCGGGCACGCTGCTGACCGAGCTGACCTCCGAGCAGGTCGATGCGCTGATCGCCGACGGCACCATCTCCGGCGGCATGCTGCCCAAGCTGGCGGGTGCCATCGACGCGGCCAAGGCCGGGGTGAACGCGGTGCACATCGTCGACGGGCGCGTGCCGCACGCGATGCTGCTGGAGATCCTGTCCGACCAGGCCTACGGCACCATGATCCGCAGCCAGTGAGCGGCGCCTCGGCGCAGCGCCGTGCGATGCCGGGCATGCGTTTGTCCCGGCCGACGGCGAACGACTGAAAATTTCAGCCAAATTGGCCTGCAGCGCAATACCCACCAGCGCTGGCAGCTATTCAAAACATAGCAATTTACACCCGGGCCACCGCCCGGATGCCGCCATGCCCGACCAGCAGATTCTTTCCTCCACCGAACCTGCCGCCGCCGAGCCGCGCCGCCGCCCGCGCCCGGGCGAGCGGCGCGAACAGATCCTGCAGACCCTGGCTGCCATGCTGGAGCAGCCCGGCGCCGAGCGCGTCACCACCGCTGCACTGGCGCGCCAGCTCGGCGTGAGCGAGGCGGCCCTGTACCGGCATTTCGCAAGCAAGGCGCAGATGTTCGAGGGGTTGATCGACTTCATCGAGACCAGCGTCTTCACGCTGGTGCGGCAGATCACCGACCAGGACCCGCAGGGACAGGACGGCATGCGCGCCGCGGCGCGCATCACCGCCATGGTGCTGCAGTTTGGCGAGCGCAACCCGGGCATGGTGCGCGTGATGGTGGGCGACGCCCTGGTGCTGGAGCACGAGCGGCTGCAGCAGCGCATGAACCTGTTCTTCGACAAGCTGGAGGCCAGCCTGCGCCAGTGCCTGCGCGGCGCACTGCAGGTGGGCGGCGATGCCGCGCCCACGGCCGCCGCCCAGGTGCGAGCTGCCCTGATGGTGGACTTGCTGCGCGGGCGCCTGCAGCGCTATGCGCGCACCGGCTTCAAGCGCCAGCCCACCGAGCAGCTGGAGGCGACGCTGGCGCTGCTGGCCTGAGCGTCGGCCGGGTTTTAGGGGTTTACCCCTAAAGATCTGCCGGCAGGGCATGCCGGCTGGTCAGGAAGGCGGCTTTTGTGCAAAATAGCACGATCGTTCGTTTTGTTTTTTCCATGCCTGCCTCCTCGCCTTCCACCTCCCCCTCGGCTGCGAAGCCGGCCGCCCGCGCGTCGCGGCGCGACGGCCGCGCGCTGCACAAGGGTCAGCAGACCAAGGCCGCGATCATCGACGCGGCCCTGGGCCTGGCCACGCACATCGGGCTGGAGGGGCTGTCCATCGGTGCGCTGGCCGACGTGACGGGCATGAGCAAGTCGGGTGTGTTCGCCCACTTCGGCTCGCGCGAGGAACTGCAGATCTCCGTGGTACGCGAATACCACCAGCGCTTCGAGCAGGAGGTGTTCTACCCGGCCATGGCCGAGGAGCGCGGCCTGCCGCGCTTGCGCGCCCTGTTCGCCAACTGGATGCAGCGCACCTCCATGGAGATCGACTCGGGCTGCATCTACATCAGTGGCGCCGTCGAGTTCGATGACCGCGAAGGCCCCGTGCGCGACGCGCTCGCCGGCTCGGTGCTGACCTGGATGGCGGCCATGAAGCGTGCCCTGCAGCAATGCAAGGAAACGGGCGAACTGCGCCCGGACAGCGATGAGGAGCAGATGCTGTTCGAGATCCACGGGCTGATCCTGGCGCTGCACTACGAAGCGCGGTTTCTCCAGTCTCCCGGCTCGATCGAGCGCGCGCACCAGGGCTTCGACAACATCCTGGCGCGCTACCTCGCCTGATCGGCCTTTCCTTTTTCTTTTCCATCCACCTTCGGTTGCACAACCCCGTTTTTCCCAGGAGCCCCGCATGCCCATCTACACGCCCCCGCTGCGCGACATGCAGTTCGTGATGCACGAAGTGTTCAAGGTCACCGACGAGTTCCAGGCCATGCCGGCGCACGCCGAGGTGGACCAGGACACCATCAACGCCGTGCTGGAGGAAGCGGGCAAGTTCGCCGCCGGCGTCGCCTTTCCGCTGAACATCAGCGGCGACACCGAAGGCTGCAAGCTGGATGTGGCCACGCACGAGGTCACGCCTCCGAAGGGCTTCAAGGAGGCCTACCGGCAGTTCGTCGAAGGCGGCTGGCCGGCGCTGTCGTGCGACCCTGAGTTCGGCGGGCAGGGCCTGCCGCACACGGTGAACCAGTGCCTGTACGAGATGCTCAACAGCGCCAACCAGGCCTGGACCA
>DAMCAL010000109.1:0-9319 GCA_032059585.1 Burkholderiaceae bacterium | reverse complement strand
GGGGGCAGTTCTCCATGGCCGGGCTCTTGGATTTCACCACTTCGACCGTGCGGCCCTGCCGCACGAGTTGGTTGATGGTTGGCATTACTGTGACTCGTCCCTAAACGTGAAATGCGCGCGCCGACCCTTCGGCTGCGCCTTTTGCGAAAACGTGAATCCCTTCGGAAATTTCCGAAAAGCCCGCAAGTGTAGCCGCTTGCGCCTTTCAGGGCAAGGCAGGGGGCGGCGCGCGGCCATCGGCCTTGGCCCGGTACATGTCGCGGTCCGCTGCGGCCAGCAGCGCTGCCGCGTCGGGGCCGTCGCGCGGGTACAGCGCCACGCCGACCGAGGCGCCCACCGCCAGCGTCGCGCCGGCGCACACCACCGGTTGCTGGAGCACCTGGCGCACCCGCGTGGCCAGGGCGCGCGCTTGTGGGGCGCGGTGGATGCCGCGCTGCAGCAGCGCGAACTCGTCGCCGCCCAGCCGTGCGGCGATGTCGCCGCCGCGCGCCAGGCCCACCAGCCGGTGCCCGACGTGCACCAGCATCTCGTCGCCAGCGGCATGCCCGAGGCGGTCGTTGACCGGCTTGAAACCGTCCAGGTCGACATACAGCACGGCGAATTCCGCACCGGTGCGCTGCGCCAGCGCGATTTCGCCGGCCAGCACTTCCAGAAAATGGCCGCGGTTGAGCAGCCCGGTGAGGCTGTCGTGGCTGGCCTGGTGCTCGATGCGCTGCTGGCGCGCATAGCGCTCGGTGACGTCGGTGACCGTGCGCAGCACGCCGCCCCCGGGCACCGCCACGCTGCCTACCTCCAGAACGCGTCCCTGGCTGCGCCGGCGCAGCAGCAATTCAGGCGCCGCCTCGGCGCCATCGGCCGGCTCCAGCGACGACAGGCGCAGCAGCGCCTCGTGCGACAGGGCTTCCAGGTCGCCCTGGGCGCGCAGCCATTGCACCACGTCCTCTTGCAGCGGCCGGCCGCGCATCAGCCCGGCCGGCAGGCCCAGCAGCTGCAGCAACTGCCGGTTGTGGTAGGCCACGCGCCCGCTGGCCTCGACCATGGCGATGCCCTGGTGCATGCCATGCAGCACGGCCTGCAGCAGCGCCGACTCGCGCAGCGCCGTCTCGGCGTGGATGCGCGCAGTGCGCTCGGCCTGGGCCAGGCGGTCGCGCTGGCGCTGCAGCTCGGTGATGTCCAGGTGCGCGTACAGCAGTCCGCCGGCCGCGCCGGTGCGGGCCACCACCCGCACATGCTGCCCGCCCGGCAGCGCCAGCTCGAAGGGCGCGCCCGCGTAGTGCATGCGCTCCTGGAGCATGTCGGCGTCGGGCAGCGGCGGCGCTGCCTGCCCCGCGTCCATGCGCGCCCAGGCGGCGCCGTAGACCTCGTGCAGCGTGCGCCCGACCGCGTCCTGGGCGTGCGCCAGGCCGTACAGGGCGGCGAACGCGGCGTTGGCCCAGCCGATGCGGCCCTGCTCATCGCACAGCATCAGGCCGCCGGGTGCCAGGTCCAGCAGGCGGGCCGCGTCGATGGCCGCGGCGGCGGTGTGGGCCGGCAGCGCCCTGCCCTCATCTGCGGGTTTGGCCACGCCCGCCCGCCACAGCCGCAGGCGGCCCAGGCCCGGCAGCGGCAGCGAGACCGCGGTCACGCGCTGGCCGCGGTGCACATACTCGAAGGGGTGGTATTGCTCCTGGTGGCGCACGATGCCGGCCTGCACGTAACGCTCCAGATGACCCAGGGCGTGGGGCGCCAGCCGCGACTGGTAAAAGCGCCGCAGGTTTTCCGCGTACGGCTCGCCGCGGTGCACCTGTCCTTCGTGCTCGGGAAACAGGCGCAGGAAGGTGCTGTTCCAGACCTGGGTCCGGTCGGCCGCGTCGAACAGGCACATGCCAACGTCCAGGGCGTCCAACATCCGGCCGATGGCCTCGAACCAGGGGTGGGCGGAGAGCTCCGTGGCAGGCATGCGGGGCGCGTGAAGTGCCCGGCCATGGTACGCCGGATCGGCCGCTGCGCGCCGCGCGGCGCCGCCGCGCGTCAGGCGGCTACTTGATCCACAGGCGCAGGGCGTCCCAGGCGCGGCCGAAGAAGCCCGCCTGGCCCACGTCCTCCAGCGCCACCAGCGGCACTTCGGCCACCTGCTGGTCGCCCAGCGTCACCTTCAGCGTGCCGACCGGCTGGCCCTTGGTGAACGGGGCCACCAGCGGGTCCTGGCGCACCACGGTGGTCGACAGCTTGCCCGCGCTGCCCGCGGGCACGGTGACCACGATGGGCTCGTTGCGGCCGATCTTCAGCGTGTCCTGCGTGCCCTTCCAGACAGCCGGCGTGGCGGCGGGCTGGTCGGCGTCGAACAGCTTGACCGCGTCGAACGCGGTGTAGCCCCAGTTCAGCAGCTTCTGGCTTTCGTTGGCCCGTGCGTTCTCGCTGGACGCGCCCAGCAGGATCGACAGCAGGCGCCGCTGCCCGGCCTGCGGGAACTCGCGCTTGGACGTGGCCACCAGGCAGTAGCCCGCCGCTTGGGTGTGGCCGGTCTTCAGCCCGTCCACGGTGGGGTCGCGAAACAGCAGCGTATTGCGGTTGTTGCCATTGGATGCCGGCGTGCCCTCGTACCGGTAGTGCTTGGTCGCGTAGTAATGCATGTACTCGGGGAAGTCCTGTATCAGCCGCGTGGACAGCGTGGCCAGGTCGCGCGCCGTGGTGGTGTGGCCGACCTCGGTCAGCCCTTCCGGGTTCTTGTAGTGCGTGCCCTGCATGCCGAAGGCCTTGGCCTGCTCGTTCATCAGGCGCACGAAGTTCTCGGCCGTCCCGCCCACAGCCTCCGCCAGGGCCATGGTGGCGTCGTTGCCCGACTGCACGATCATCCCTTTCAGCAGGTCGTCGATCGGCACCTGCATCTTCGGGTCGATGAACATGCGCGAGCCGGGCATCTTCCAGGCGCGCTCGCTCACCGGCACGCGCTGCTCCAGCGTGATCTTCTTGGCGCGCAGCGCGTCGAACACCAGGTAGCCGGTCATGAGCTTGGTCAGCGATGCCTGCTCCACCGGCGCATCGATGTCCTTGGCCGCCAGCACCTGGCCGGCGGTCACGTCCACCAGCAGATAGTTGCGCGCAGCGATCTCCGGCGGCTGGGGCGCCTGGGCCCACAGGGCGGCAGGGGCAAGGGCAACGGCGCAGGCAAGGGTTCGCAGCAGGGACAGGAATGAAGGCATCGCAGGCAAAAAAGAGGGGGAGGCGAAACGCAGGAAAGAACAAGGAACGTGCCGCCCCGCGCGGGCGGCGCGCCTCACGGCAGGCAGGGCTGCAGGTGGCGCACGACGAGGTTTTTCAGCAGCGGCAATTGTCCGTGAAAGAAATGGCCGCCTCCCGGCACAACCGTAACCGGCAGTGTCTGCGGCCGTGCCCAGTCCATCACCGCGGCCAGCGGCACGGTCTGGTCGTGCTCGCCATGGACCACCAGCGTGGCCGCATGGGCGTCCTCCGGCACCGGGGCCACGTCGAAGCGGCTGGCCGCGGTGCCCACCAGCACGGCGCGCTGCACCTGGCGCTCTCCCCACAGCCGGGCCAGCGCATGGCTGGCGACGAACGCCCCGAAGGAAAAGCCGGCCAGCGCCAGCGGCCCGTCGGGGGCGGCCTGGCGCACCACCTCCAGCATGTCCAGCAGCTCGCCGCGGCCTTCGTCGTGCACGCCGGCGGTGCCGCCCACGCCGCGGAAGTTGAAGCGCACCGCACTGTAGCCGCAGGCGACGAAAGCCCGCGCCAGCGTCTGCACCACCTTGTTGTCCATGGTGCCGCCGTACAGGGGATGCGGGTGGGCGATGACGGCCACGCCACGCGCGGCGGTGCCCGCGGGCGGCGCATCCCGCAGGGCTTCGATGGCGCCCTCGGCGCCGGTGTAGGTCAGGCGTTCGGTCTGCGCGTTCATGGGTTTGCTATTAAAAATAGAGCTTGCAGCGCTTGCCAGCCAAGCGCTGCGGGCCAAAAACACCCTCAAAAGACGGTCCGTCAGCGGCCCACGTCGGGCGGCAAGAGCAGGCGCTCGACCACCTGGCCGTGCTTGAGGTGCGACTCGACGATCTCGTCGATGTCCTCCTGGTCCACGTAGCTGTACCAGACCCCTTCGGGGTAGACCACCGCCACCGGGCCGCCGGCGCAGCGGTCCAGGCAACCGGCCTTGTTCACCCGCACGCGGCCTGGCCCGGCCAGCCCCTGCACCTTGACCTGGCGCTTGCAATGGTCGAACGCCTGCTGCGCGCCGTGCGCGGCGCAGCAGTTCTCGCCGTTGGTGCGCTCGTTCAGGCAAAAGAAGATGTGGCGCTCGAAATAAGGGGGCGCGGTCGGGGGCACGTTCGTATCGCTCGTATCGCTCATGCGGGGCATTCTAGGAAACCTCCCGTTGGCCCTGCCGCGGGCGTGGACCGCACCGGGGGGCTGGGCCGCTCAGGCGCTGTCGGGGCGCGGGCGCGGCGTGCGGCGCGAGACCTGCAGCAGCATGTACGCCAGCGTGGCGTGCGGCCACAGCCAGTCCAGCCACTGGCCCAGGCCGTAAAAGCGGATGAACCGCCCCTGCTCCCACGCCGCCAGCGTCTGCGCGAAATAGGCGTCCAGCGGTGCGTCGTTGAGCAGGCTCAGGTGCAGCACCAGCACCACCAGCAGCAGCGCCGCGCAGGCGCGCCGCGGCAGCGCCACCAGGGCCAGCGCCATCGCCAGCCCCAGCAGCACGCCGGCTTGGGCGCCGGGCGTGAGCCACTCCCAGGCGTGCACCGGCCCCCAGCTCAGGCCTGCCGACAGCGCCGTCACCGCCACGCCGACGGCCACGATGGCCAGCGCCAGCAGCGCGCGCCGCGCCAGGTCGCGCATCGCGCAGTAGCCGAGCAAACAGGGGATGAGCAGGCCCAGCGCCACCGCCAGCAGCTCGCTGCCGCGCGAGAGCTGCTCCAGCGGCGCCTCGCGCATGGGCAGCCAGTCCAAAAAAGGCGTGCCCGCCAGCAGGTCGGCCAGCGTGTCCTCCAGCCGCTGCCAGACCTGGCCCAGGCCGAATGGCAGCGCCGCCGGAAACAGCAGCGCCCAGGGCCACAGCGCCAGCAGCACCAGCGCGCCGCGCGCGTCCGGCGTGAACCAGCGCTCGCGCAGGCGGCTCCAGCGGGCGATCGCCCCCAGCCGCTCCAGCAGCGCCGCGGCCAGGGCGCCCAGCAGCGTCCCGGCGGCGTTGAGCAGCAGGTCCATGTTGGACGGCACGCGCCGCGGCAGGAAGATCTGCAGGTATTCCATGCCCAGCGCCAGCAGCGCCCCGCTGGCCGCCGCCAGCGGCACCGCGGCGCGCGCCAGCCCCGAGCGCAGGCAGGCCAGCGCCAGCAGAAAGCCCAGCGGGGCGTAGCCGGCGACGTTGATGTTCACGTCGAACCACGTCCAGTACGGCGGCGGGATGCGCGCCGTGAGGAACACCCACGGCGAAATGCCCTGCGTGCGCCAGCCCTCGAACGGAAACAGGCTGGCGAACACGATCAGCGCGGCATAGATCAGCGCCAGCGGCCAGGCCGAGGTCTTGTGCATGGCGCAGAAGGCTAGCAGCAGCCGCGCGGATGCCGGTGCCGGTGGCCCGTCAGAACGGCTTGACGACCACCAGCACCACGATGGCCACCAGCAGCAGCACCGGCACTTCGTTGAACCAGCGCAGCCACACATGGCTGCGCCGGCTGCTGCCCGCGGCGATCTTGCGCAGCAGCACCGCGCAGGCGTGGTGGTAGCCCACCGTGGCCAGCACCAGCGCCAGCTTGGCGTGCAGCCAGCCGTTGCCCGGCCCGCGCCCGATGCCATAGCCCAGCCACAGCCACAGGCCCAGGCCCAGGGCGGGCACCGCCAGCAGCGTGGAAAAGCGCAGCAGCTTGCGCGCCATCAGCAGCAGCCGCTCGCGCTCGGACACCGAGCCGGGCTGGACCATCGCCAGGTTCACGAAGATGCGCGGCAGGTAGAACAGCCCGGCGAACCAGCTGGCAATGAAGACGATGTGGAAGGCTTTGACCCAGAGCATTGGCACGGCACCAAAAAAGAAGCCCGGCTGCGCCGGGCGGGAAAGCCCCGGGCACGCAAGGCGCCGCGGGGACCCGCTCAGGGAGGTAAAGCGGGGGGCGGCGATGCGCCCGCCGGCAATCTAGCACCCCCGGAGCAGCCCCGCAAGCGGGCGCCGCCGGGACGCTGGCGCACAATCGCAAGCCATGCACCTGTCCAGCCCCACCCCCTTTCCCAGCCAGCGTCCGCGCCGCCTGCGCCGCGACGCCTTCACCCGCAACCTGGTGCGCGAGCACCGGCTGTCCGCGCACGATTTCATCTACCCGGTGTTCGTGCACGAGGGCGAGAACCGCCGCACGCCGGTGGCTTCGATGCCCGGCGTGGAGCGCCTCAGCCTGGACCTGCTGCTGCCCGTGGCCGAGGAGTGCGTGCAGCTGGGCATCCCGTACCTGGCGCTGTTCCCGTCGATCGACGGGGCCCTGAAGGACCCGGGCGGGCGCGAGTCGCTCAACCCGGACGGCCTGATCCCGCGCACCATCCGCGCGCTGAAACGGCAATTCCCCGACCTGGGCGTGATGACCGACGTGGCGCTGGACCCCTACACCAGCCACGGCCAGGACGGCGTGCTGGACGAGACCGGCTACATCCTGAACGACGAGACGGTGGAGATTCTGGTCGGCCAGGCGCTGGCGCATGCCGACGCCGGGGTGGACATGGTCGCGCCCAGCGACATGATGGACGGGCGCATCAAGGCCATCCGCGACGCGCTGGAGGCGCGCGGCCACATCCACACGCGGCTGATGGCCTACAGCGCCAAATACGCCAGCGCCTTCTACGGGCCGTTTCGCGACGCCGTGGGCTCGGCGGCCAACCTGGGGGCGAGCAACAAGAACGTCTACCAGATGGACCCGGCCAACACCGACGAGGCGCTGCGCGAAGTGGCACTGGACCTGGCCGAAGGCGCCGACATGGTCATGGTCAAGCCCGGCATGCCCTACCTGGACGTGGTGCGCCGCGTCAAGGACGAGTTCGGCGTGCCGACCTTCGCCTACCAGGTGTCGGGCGAATACGCCATGCTCAAAGCGGCTTCTTCCAATGGCTGGCTCGACCACGACAAGGTCATGATCGAGTCGCTGTTGGCCTTCAAGCGCGCAGGTGCCGATGGCGTGCTGACCTACTTCGCCCTCGAGGCGGCACGGTTGCTACAAAAATAATAGCTTCCTGCGCTTGACAGGCAAGCGCTGGAGGCCCAATTGACCGAAAAACAAACCGCCCGCCCCGTCCGCGTCTTCCACCTGCAGCCGGGCGCTGTGGTGTCCGAGCTGCCCGAACTGCCCACCGCCCCGCCGCCGGTGGGTTTTTACTGGGTCGCCTGCAGCCGCGCGGCGCTGCAGGCGGACCTGGCGCGCTACCAGGGCATGCTGCAGGCCGTGACCGGGCTGCAGCTCGTCGACCTGCACGTCACCGACCTGCTCAGCACCCAGCTGCCCTCGCACTACGACTACACCTCGCAGTACGAGTTATTGGTCATGCGCCAGCTCTCACCCAGCGCCGGCCCGGCCGAGCAGCCCCTGCCCGCGCCGGTGCGCGGCGGCCCGCCGATGCTGCGGCGCATCGAGACCAGCCCGGTGGCCATGGTGGTGTTCGATGCGCTGCTGTTCACCGTGCATACCGAGGACTGCACGGTGCGCGACAGCTATGCCGAGCGCCTGACCGCGCCGCCGCCCATCGCCCCGGTGGCCACGGGAGCTGACGCCGCGCAGGCCGAGGCCAGCGCCGAAACCCTGGTGTGCGAAGTGCACGTGCAGACGCCGCTGGTGGGCATCCGACTGCCCGGCAGCCCGCCCGACCTGATGCTGCGCCTGGTCAACCACATCGTCGACAACTACCTGGAGCTGCGCCGCCACCTGTCGCACCAGCTCGACCACTGGCAGGTGGCGCTGCTCAACCCGCGCGGGCGCTTTCGGCACTGGGGCGCGCTGATGGCCGCGCGCCTGGCGCTGCACCACCTGACCGAGATCTGCGAGGACCAGCGCGCCGCCCTGCAGGCCTGGACGGCCGCGCTGGAACTGGGGGGGCGGCCCGACACCGCGGTGGCGCAGCGCGAGCTGGACCTGCTCAAGGTGCGCAGCCGCGACGTGCTGGAGCACATCGAGCGCGTGTCGCACCACGTGCGCCGGCTCGAGCAGAGCACCGAGGCCGCCGTGCAGATGCATTTTTCGGTGCAGAACAACCGCACCAACGACATCATGCGCGTGCTCACCGTGCTCACCGCCGTGTTCCTGCCGCTGAACCTGATCGCCGGCATCTTCGGCATGAACTTCGAGTTCCTGCCGTTCGTGGACAAGGAGAACGGCTTCTGGGGCGCGATGCTGGTGATGCTGGCCATCGCCGCGGGCCTCACCGGGTACTTCTGGCGCAAGCGCTACCTGGCGCGCACCGGGCGCGACTGAACCGCCCGCGCCGCCGCGCATGCGGAGCGTATGAGGAGCGGACCGCGCCAGGGGCGGCAACATTTGTTTTGACAATGTTTGCCGCGTCAATTATCTTCGCGCCTCCATGCCGCAGAGCCTCTCGCCCGCCGACCCCGCTGCCGCGCCGTACCTGCCCGAGCGCAGCGTCGGCCTGCAGCTGCGGCGCATCGTCACGCAGATGGCCACCGCCATCGAGGGCCGGGTCGAGCCGCTGGGGCTGACCGACGCGCAGTGGAAACCCATGCTGCGTCTGCTCGGGCAGCCGCACCTCACGGCCACTGCGCTGGCGCGCGAGTGCCACATCGACTGTGGCGGCCTGACGCGCCTGCTCGACCGGCTGGAGGCCAAGGGCCTGGTGCAGCGGGCGCGTGCGCCGCACGACCGCCGCGTGGTGCAGGTGGCACTGACCGACGCCGGCCGCGCCGTGGCCGGGCAGTTGCCTGCGCTGCTGGGGGGCATGCAGCAGCAGATGCTGCAGGGCATGGACGCGCACGAGCAGGCCGCCCTGCGCGGCTACCTGGACCGCATGGAAGCGAACCTGCAGGCGCTGCCCACCCCGCCGCCCGCCGCTGCCCAGCCCTGAGCGCCCGCCGCGCGGGCGCCCGCTGGTCCCTGCTGCGCCGGTCGTGCCGCACGCCGCGCCGGTGCCGCCCCCTCCTTTCGTCCGCCTGCCCCCATGAACGCTCCTTCCCCTTCTTCCGCCGCCCCGGCCCCGGCCCCGGCCCTCTCGCCCCTGCAAGCCAAGGCGCGCCGCAAGCGGGCGCTGGTGCTGCTGGCCGCCGTGGTCGGCGCGGGCGCCGTCGCCTTCGGCCTGTACGACTGGCTGGTGGCCAGCCACTACGAGCACACCGACAACGCCTACGTGC
>DAMCAL010000108.1:0-9350 GCA_032059585.1 Burkholderiaceae bacterium | reverse complement strand
TCGGCATCGAGATCCCGGACGAGGACGCCGAGAAGATCACCACGGTGCAGAACGCGATCGACTACGCCGTCTCGCACCAGAAGGGCTGACGCGCCCCTGCCGGCGTCATCGGGCCTGGCGGCGCTGCCGCGGCCTGCCGGCTCGATTCGGCCTGCGGGCCCGTGGCGGCGGCGGCCGCATCCGAACAACTTCTAGGTTTTAACGCATGAGCCGTCGTCGCGTCGTCGTGACCGGCCTGGGATGCGTCACCCCCGTGGGCAACACGGTGGCCGACGCCTGGGCCAACATCCTCGCTGGCAAGTCCGGCATTGACCTCATCACCCGCTTCGATGCCTCGGCCTTCGCCTGCAAGATCGCCGGGGAAGTCAAAGGCTTCCAGCTCGATGCCTACCTGAGCGCCAAGGATGCGCGCACGATGGATACCTTCATCCATTACGGCATCGCAGCCGCGCAGGAGGCCGTGCAGGACGCGGGCCTGGCCACCGGTGACGCGCTGGATGACGAGCTGGCCACGCGCATCGGCTGCATCATCGGGTCCGGCATCGGCGGCCTGCCGCTGATCGAGAACACCCATGCCGAGCTGGAAGCCCGCGGCCCGCGGCGCATCACGCCGTTTTTCGTGCCGGCCTCCATCATCAACATGGTGGCCGGGCACGTGTCGATGCGCTTCGGCTTCAAGGGGCCCAACCTGTCGGTGGTCACGGCCTGCACCACGGGCCTGCACTGCATCGGCGAGGCAGCGCGCAAGATCGAGTACGGCGACGCCGACGTGATCGTTGCCGGCGGCACCGAGGCCACCGTCTCGCCCCTCGGCGTGGGCGGCTTCGCTGCCATGCGGGCGCTGTCCACGCGCAACGACGACCCCGCGACCGCCTCCCGCCCCTGGGACAAAGGCCGCGACGGCTTCGTGCTGGGCGAGGGCGCCGGGGTGCTGGTGCTGGAAGAGTACGAGCATGCCAAGGCGCGCGGCGCCAAGATCTATGCCGAGCTGACCGGCTACGGCATGAGCGCCGACGCCGGCCACATGACCGCACCCAACATGGACGGCCCGCGCCGCGCCATGCTGGCGGCGCTGCGCAACGCCCGCGTGAACGCCGAACAGGTGGACTACCTGAACGCGCATGGCACCTCCACCCCGCTGGGCGACCTCAACGAGACCAATGCCATCAAGGCGGCCCTGGGTGAACACGCCAAGAAGACGGTGGTCAGCTCCACGAAGTCCATGACGGGGCACCTGTTGGGCGGCGCGGGCGGCATCGAGAGCGTGTTCACCGTGCTGGCGCTGCACCACCAGGTGGTGCCGCCGACGATCAACATCTTCGAGCAAGACCCCGAATGCGACCTCGACTACTGTGCCAACACGGCGCGCGAGATGAAGGTCGACGTGGCGGTGAAGAACAATTTCGGCTTCGGTGGCACCAACGGGACGCTGGTTTTCCAGCGCGCGTGACGTGTCCTGCGGCCTTGCGCCGGCGGGCTGATCCTCGCGCGCGTGGCGGCCGCTGATGCGCGCGCACCTGCTGCCTCCCGCTGCCCGGCATGCCTGCGGCCGCTGCGCGGCGCTGGGAGGGGCCCTGCTGGTGCTGGGTGCCTGCGGGTTGGTGGTGAACGCGGCCTGGCTGGCGTACGGGTTGTCGGATAGCGAGCGCCCGATCGTCCAGGCCGTGTGCGTGCTGCTGGCGTGGGCGGTCTGCGCCGCGTTGGCGTGGCGCTGGTGGCGCGCCTTGCCGCGGGGCGAATTGGCTTGGGAAGGCGGACAATGGACCTTCGCGCCCGCCGGCCCGGCGGAGGCGATGCCGTTGCAAGGGCCACCCGCCGTGCGGCTTGACCTGCAATCGGCCATGCTCCTGCACGCCCGGGGCGTCCGAGGGCCAGCCCTGTGGTTGTGGCTGCGCCGGGCGCCCGGCAGCGGCGGCGCTGCATGGCCTGCCATCCGGCGTGCGTTATATTCGCGCGCCCTGCAGGCGCCGCTGCCCGCCTCCGAAGAGGCGCGGCCTTCCCCCGAGACCCCTGGCTGACCGAAGGCCCGGCGGCACCCCTTCCCCCATGACTGCTTCTCCTCCCGCTTCCCCCACCCCTGCCGACACCGATCTGCAGCTGGTCGAGCGCGCGGTGGCGGGCGACCCCCGCGCCTACGAGCTGCTGGTCATCAAATACCAACGCCGGGTGGAGCGGCTCGTCGCGCGCATGGTCCGGGACGTGGACCTGGTGCCGGACATCACGCAGGAAACCTTCCTGCGCGCCTGGCGTGCGCTGCACCAGTTCCGCGGCGATGCGCAGTTCTACACCTGGCTGTACCGCATCGCCGTCAACACGGCCAAGAAGGCGCTGGTGGACCTGCGCCGCGACCCGGTCATCACCGAAAGCGCCTTGCGCGGCGCAGGCAGCGACGACGACGATGAAACTTCCATGCTCGATCGCGAACTAATCAGCGACGAAACCCCGGAGACGGTGCTGGCCGCCCAGGAAATCGCGGCCGCGGTGAACGATGCCATGGCCGCGCTGCCCGAGGAGCTGCGCCAGGCCGTCACGCTGCGGGAGATCGAAGGCTTGAGCTATGACGAAATCGCCACCGCCATGGATTGCCCCATTGGAACAGTGCGTTCACGCATCTTCCGTGCGCGCGAAGCGATCTCCGCCCGGGTCAAGCCGCTGCTGGACAAGCGTTCCGGCAAGCGTTGGTAGCGAGCGGGCCGCGAAGGTCGGAACGTGTGGGTGGATGAAACCATGAATGACCAGAATGTGATGACGGGCCGTGAACAGCTCTCGGCGCTGGCCGACGGCGAACTGCACGGACAGGCTTTCGTCCAGGCGATGGCCTATGCCAGCACCGACGACGGCCGCGCCTGCTGGCAGGTGTACCACCTGATCGGCGAAACACTGCGCCGCAGCGACTCGCACGTCGACCCCGCTGCAAGCGCCACGCTGCTGGAGCGATTGCGTGCCGAAATGCACAGCCAGGCAGCGCCGACCCTGGCCGGATCGCCCGCCGTGCAGCAGGTGGCGCTGCCCTGGACCTCGCAATCACAGTCCCCGGCGGCGGTCGACCGGGCCGCCAATGCCGAGGTGCTGCGCTGGAAGCTTGCGGCCGGGTTCGCGTCGCTGGCGGCTGTCGCGGTGCTCGGCTGGAACGCGTACGTCGGCCTGGGCCAGGCGGCCGGGCAGGGCGCGCAGCTGGCATCGGCCCCGGCCGCTGCCGTGGCAGCACCGTCGGTGCTGGCGGCCAACGATCCCCCGGGCCTGTCGGCCGTCAGCGTCGATGGCCAGGACCAGGGCCAGATCATGCTGCGCGACCCGCGCCTGGACGAGCTGCTGGCTGCACATCGCCAGCTGGGCAACAACACCTCGGCCCTGCAGATGCCGGCGGGCTTTCTGCGCAATGCCAACTTCGCGAGGCGCGAACGCTGACAGGCTGCGGCCGCGCCGGCTGGCAGACGCGTGGGAACCAACGGCGTCTGCTCTCCTTCCAAGCTCCGTCTCGTTGAAAACGCCAGCGGGCCCCACAACTACAACTCTCCTTTGCTTGGAAAGGCCGAAGATGCTCGACTCTCTCTCCGCCAGAAACCGCCTGTCCGCGTGCGCGCTCGCACTGGCCATGGGTGCCGGTGGCGCCACCGCGCTGCTAGCCGTCACCCCGGTCCAGGCACAAAGCCCGGCTGCCGTGCGCGGCCTGCCCGATTTCACGGAACTGGTGGACCAGGTCGGCCCGTCGGTCGTCAACATCCGCACCACCGAGCGCCTCACTGCCCGCCCGTCCATGGGCGGGATGGACGAGGAAATGCTCGAGTTTTTCCGGCGTTTCGGCCTGCCGATTCCGAACATGCCGCGCCAGCCGGGGCAGCCCGGCCCTCAGCAGGCGCCGCAGCCGCAGGAGCAGCCGCGCGGCGTGGGATCGGGATTCATCCTGAGCGCGGATGGCTTCGTGATGACCAATGCCCACGTGGTCGAAGGCGCCGATGAAGTCATCGTCACGCTGACCGACAAGCGCGAGTTCAAGGCCAAGATCATCGGTTCGGACAAGCGTACCGACGTGGCCGTGGTCAAGATCGACGCCACCGGCCTGCCGGCCGTGAAGGTCGGCGACGTGAGCCGGCTCAAGGCGGGCGAGTGGGTGATGGCAATCGGCTCGCCCTTCGGCCTGGACAACACCGTCACCGCCGGCATCGTCAGCGCCAAGCAGCGCGACACGGGCGACTACCTGCCCTTCATCCAGACGGACGTGGCCATCAACCCCGGCAACTCGGGCGGCCCCCTGATCAACATGCGCGGCGAGGTGGTGGGCATCAACAGCCAGATCTACTCGCGCTCGGGCGGCTTCATGGGCATCTCGTTCGCCATCCCCATCGACGAGGCGATCCGTGTGAGCGACCAGCTGCGCACCAGCGGCCGCGTGACGCGCGGGCGCATCGGCGTGCAGATCGAGGGCGTGTCCAAGGATGTGGCCGAATCCATCGGCCTGGGCAAGTCCCAGGGTGCGCTGGTGCGCGGGGTGGAGCCCGGGTCGCCGGCGGAAAAGGCCGGCATCGAGGCCGGAGACATCATCACCCGCTTCGACGGCAAGCCCGTGGACCGGGTCGCCGACCTGCCGCGTCTGGTGGGCAACACCAAGCCCGGGACCAAGGCCACCATCACCGTGTTCCGCCGCGGCGCCACGCGCGACCTGTCGGTGACCATCGCCGAGGTCGAGCCCGACGAGAAGGCAGTGGCCAAGGCCGCAGAAGGACCGAACAAGGAAAGCAGCCAGCCGACTACGTCCGCCCAGCAGCTGGGCTTGGTGGTGGCCGAGCTGACCCCCGCCCAGGAAAAGGATCTCAAGCTCAAGGGCGGCGTGCGCATCGTCTCGGCCAGCGACGCCGCCGCGCGCGCCGGCCTGCGGGCCGACGACGTGATCGTTGCGCTCGCCAACGTCGAGATCCGCAACCTCAAGGACTTCGAAAGCGCGGTGGCCAAGGCCGACAAGAGCAAGCCCGTCAATGTGCTGGTGCGCCGCGGGGAGTGGGCCCAGTACGCGCTGATTCGCCCCGCACGCTGAGCGCAGCCGGCTCCCGCCGCTGTTCGCCTGCGGCGGGCGGCAGGCGGTACGGGTGGGTTTGCTAGAATGCGCGGCCTTCACCGGCGGTCGCCCTGCACGGTGTTGCCGCGCGCCCAGCCGGGCCAGGCGCCATCGCCTGGCGCCTGGCCCGGCTCCCGTTCCAGACCATTTCCATGCGCCATGCAAGGTCTGTGAACAAGCTGTGGATATTTCCTCTCTCGCGCGCTGTGATTGGCCCCGGTTGACGCTGTCCGGGCTGTGCGCGCGGATGTTTTTGCCTACAATGAAGCTCCAACCATCGCAGTTGCCAAAGATTGTTGGTTCAGGGCGCGTCGCTTCAGTCGATGCGCCCTTTTTTCTTGCCCATTGCCTTTGCATTCAAATACTTGTCGTTAGCCGTTGATGAACCACATCAGAAATTTTTCGATCATTGCGCACATTGACCACGGCAAGTCCACCCTCGCCGACCGCATCATCCAGCGCTGCGGCGGCCTTGCAGATCGGGACATGGAAGCACAGGTGCTCGACTCGATGGACATCGAGCGCGAGCGTGGGATAACCATCAAGGCGCAGACGGCGGCCCTGCAGTACACGGCGCGCGACGGGCAGGTCTACAACCTGAACCTGATCGACACCCCCGGCCACGTCGACTTCTCCTACGAGGTCTCGCGTTCGCTCTCTGCCTGCGAGGGCGCGTTGCTGGTGGTCGACGCCTCGCAGGGTGTCGAGGCGCAGACCGTGGCCAACTGCTACACCGCGCTCGACCTGGGCGTGGAGGTGCTGCCCGTCCTCAACAAGATGGACCTGCCGCAGGCCGACCCGGAAGCGGCGCGCGCCGAGATCGAGGATGTGATCGGCGTCGATGCCAGCGAGGCCATTCCCATCTCGGCCAAGACCGGCATGGGCATCGAGGACGTGCTCGAGCAGATCGTCCTCAAGGTGCCCGCGCCGCGCGGCAACCCGCAGGCGCCGCTGCGCGCCATGATCATCGACAGCTGGTTCGACAGCTACGTCGGCGTGGTGATGCTGGTGCGTGTGGTCGACGGCGAGCTGAAGAAGGGCGAGCGCTTCAAGATGATGGCCACAGGCGCCACCTACGAGGCGAACAACCTGGGCGTGTTCACGCCCGCGACGCTGCCTCGCGACAGCCTGAAGGCCGGAGAGGTGGGTTTCATCATCGCCGGCATCAAGGAGCTCAAAGCCGCCAAGGTGGGCGACACCATCACGCTGGAAAAGAAGCTGCCCAACAACGCCGGCCCGGCCGACAAGGCGCTGCCCGGCTTCAAGGAGATCCAGCCCCAGGTCTTCGCCGGCCTGTACCCCACCGAGGCCAACCAGTACGACGCGCTGCGCGACGCGCTGGAAAAGCTCCAGCTCAACGATGCCTCGCTGCACTACGAGCCCGAGGTGTCGCAGGCACTGGGTTTCGGATTTCGCTGCGGCTTCCTGGGCTTGCTGCACATGGAGATCGTGCAGGAGCGCCTGGAGCGCGAGTTCGACATGGACCTGATCACCACCGCGCCCAGCGTGGTGTACGAGGTGGTGCGCGGCGACGGCGAGATTTTGCAGGTGGAGAACCCCTCCAAGATGCCCGACCAGGGCAAGATCGAGGAGGTGCGCGAGCCCATCGTCGTCGTGCATCTGTACATGCCGCAGGACTACGTCGGCCCGGTGATGACGCTGGCCAACCAAAAGCGCGGGGTGCAGCTGAACATGGCCTACCACGGCCGCCAGGTCATGCTGACCTACGAGATGCCGCTGGGCGAGATCGTGCTGGACTTCTTCGACAAGCTCAAGTCGGTCAGCCGCGGTTACGCCAGCATGGATTACGAGTTCAAGGAGTACCGGCCGTCCGACGTGGTCAAGGTGGACATCCTGCTCAACGGCGAGAAGGTGGACGCGCTGTCCATCATCGTGCACCGCACGCAGGCGCAGTTCCGCGGCCGCGCGGTGGCCGCCAAGATGCGCGAGATCATCAGCCGCCAGCAGTTCGACGTGGCCATCCAGGCGGCCATCGGCGCCAACGTGATTGCGCGCGAGAACATCAAGGCGCTGCGCAAGAACGTGCTGGCCAAGTGCTACGGCGGCGACGTCTCGCGCAAACGCAAGCTGCTGGAAAAGCAAAAGGCCGGCAAGAAGCGCATGAAACAGATCGGCTCGGTCGAGGTGCCCCAGGAGGCGTTCCTGGCGATCCTGCAGGTCGAGGACTGAAACAAAAAGAAGAAGCACTGCCATGCAAGCCATGCAATACATCACGGCCGCGGTACTCGCAGCCTTCGTCGGCTACGTGGGGGCCTGGTACACCGGCGCCATCGAGGGCAACTTCGCGCTGCTGCTGTTCATGGCCACCGTGGTCACCGGCGCCTACTGGCTGGCCGAGCGCCTGGTCTTTCTGCCGCGCCGGCGCCGCGCCGCGCAGGCCCTGGCGGCGGCCGCCGTGCAGCGCCGCGCCGAACTCGACCGCATGGGTATCCAGAAGGTGGATGGCGACGTGCAGGAGGCGCAGGGCCGCATCCTCATGCAGCCCTGGTGGCTGGACTGGACGGCCGGGCTGTTCCCGGTGATTGCCATCGTTTTCCTGCTGCGCTCGTTCCTGTTCGAGCCGTTCAAGATTCCGTCGGGCTCGATGATCCCCACGCTGCTGGTGGGCGACCTGATCCTCGTGAACAAGTTCACCTACGGCATCCGGCTGCCGGTGATCAACACCAAGATCACCGCCGGCTCGCCGGTGCAGCGCGGCGACGTGATGGTGTTTCGCTACCCGCCGCAGCCCAGCATGGACTACATCAAGCGCGTGGTCGGCCTGCCGGGCGACGAGGTCGCCTACCTGAACAAGCGCCTCACGGTGAACGGCCAGGAGGTGCCGACCAAGGCGCTGCCCGACTTCTTCGACCAGGACGCGATGCGCTACTTCAAGCAGTTCGAGGAAGAGCTGGGCGCGCACACCCACCGCATGCTGAACAACCCGCAGGCGCCGGCATTCGTGCAAGGGGCGAGCAACTTCAAGTTCCGCGAGAACTGCCGCTACAGTGTCGAGGGCGTGACCTGCACCGTGCCGGAAGGCCACTATTTCCTGATGGGCGACAACCGTGATAATTCGCTCGATTCACGCTACTGGGGGTTCGTGCCGGACGAGAACATCGTCGGCCGTGCCTTCTTCGTGTGGATGAACTTCGGCAGCCTCAAGCGCATCGGCCCGTTCAACTGACCGGCGCTGCGGCACCGCAACCCACTACAACACCACAGCATCGGGGGAACCAGGCATGGCCATGCAACGCACCGCGGCCCGCGCGCGCCAGCGCGGACTGTCTTTCATCGGCGTCGTGATGATCGGCGTGTTGGCCGTCGCCGTGTTCGCCATCGGCGGGCAGTCCGTGCCGATCTTCATCGAGTACTTCGCCATCAAGAAGGCCGCCATCAAGGCCGCACGCGACGGCTCCACGGTGCCCGAGATCCGCGCCTCGTTCGACCGCGCCGCCGCCATCGACGACATCCACTCCATCTCCGGCAAGGACCTGGAGGTGACCAAGCGCAACGACAAGATCGTGGTCTCGTACGAATACTCGCGCGAGATCCCGCTGGCCGGGCCGGCCTACCTGGTCTACCGCTTCAACGACTCCACGCAGTGACCTGAGCCCGGTGCGACCCGTCCTCCTGGCGCTGCAGCAGCGGCTGCAGCACACCTTCGCCGAGCCCGCGCTGCTCGAGCGCGCCGTCACCCACCGCAGCTTCAGTGCCGAGCACAACGAGCGCCTCGAATTCCTGGGCGACTCAGTGCTGAACCTGGCGGTCTCCACGCTGCTGTTCACCCGGCTGCGCGACCTGCCCGAAGGCGAGCTGTCGCGCATTCGCGCGCACCTGGTGCGCCAGGAGTCGCTGCACCCCATCGCCGTGCGCCTGCAACTGCCCGAGGTGCTGCGCTTGGGCGAGGGCGAGTCGCGCTCGGGCGGGCAGCAACGCCCCTCGATCCTGGCCGACGCGCTGGAGGCCGTGATCGGCGCAGCCTACCTGGACGCGGGCTACGACGCCGCGCAAGCGCTGGTGCACCGCCTGTTCGAGGGGGTGGAGCTGAGCGCCCAGCTGCAGGCCGCCTCCAAGGACGCCAAGACCGCACTGCAGGAGTGGTTGCAGGGCCGGCGCATGAAGCTGCCGCTGTACCGTGTCACCGAGACCACGGGCGCGGCGCACCACCAGACATTCCACGTGGAGTGCGAAGTGGCCGAAAAGGCCCTGCGCGCACGTGGCACGGGCGCATCGCGCCGCGCGGCCGAGCAGGCCGCCGCCAGCGCCATGCTGGCCCAACTGAACGCAAAGACCG
>DAMCAL010000107.1:8096-9535 GCA_032059585.1 Burkholderiaceae bacterium | reverse complement strand
GTTCGTCCCGCATGGTGGCAAAGCTACGAAATTGCGAAAGCAACCGTGCAGGAAAAGATGCGCCCCTTATTAAAATTGCGGGCGCAAAAAAATTTAGAAACACAGGTAGATATTGATCTTGCTGCGCAAAAAACCGGCTTTGATATTAGCGATATTTACTATTTACCTCTTGTAAGACAAAAATCTCTTGACAACTGGGTGGTTCTTTTGGACGGAAAAGCAACCATCATCGGTTATGCTCCAGTGGGAGGATTTTGATTTTCCAGTGTTCTAAGCGCGCTCAATGCCCAGCTCTTTTGGCAATCGGGGTCAGATTCCAATTAATTCATTGGCATGGCTGCCACGTTCCTGTAGGCGTTCGGCAGCACCGTGGGCACGCCTTCGAAGCTGGCCCCACTGTGCGCAGCAGCGGGCGCGCTTTTTGCACGGCATGCGCCGCGCGGCGCAGTGCGTTTTCAAAGGCGGTGGGTAGGGCTGAAGCACTACCAAACGATAGCTACGGGCCACTTCCCTATATGGATTTAGCACTGAATGACAGTTCAATACGTCCATCACGGCTCGTGCAGCCTCTGGTCGCGTTTAATTCAGAATTCCAAAAGCTCATATCCTTTGACGTACGCACAATAAATACATAAACATTGAATTTGATCCGACCAAGGATGTCGCGAATCTGGCTAAGATGGCATTCCACTGGTGGTTGTTGCTAAGATCGAATGGAGTCCCGCCTTTGTGCATGCCCGATATAAGGTGAGACTATAGCGAGACCCGGGAAATCGGTTTTGCCATGCTGGATCAGCGCTTGTATGCGGTGGCGTTCGTCCAGCGATGCGGATCATCCGTCTACGCAAGGCCATTTCACGCAAGGTGAAGTTGTATGACGAAATGATCGAAGGACCTAAGACTGGTGCTGCCGACGCCTGAAGAAAAGGCGGCCATCGCTGCAGGCATCGAGCAGGATGACGAGACCCTGGAAATCACTTCCGCCACCCCGGCGCGCATGCAGCCCTGCACCCACCTGGGCACCCCGGGCAGAGCAGTCGAAGATTCCTGTGACCATGCGCGTGGATGCCGATGTGCTGGCCGCCATCAAGGCTAGCGGCTCGGGCTGGCAAACCCGCGCCAATGCGGTTTTGCGCGAGGGCGTGCGCCAGGGCAAGCTGGCTGCGTACTGACCGGCTTGGCAGCATCGCCGAATTCACCCAGCTGTCCGCGCCGAAGGGGGCAGACCCGCCCGGCAGCGGCGGTATCATCCACGGCCCTGTCGCTGCCCGTAAATCAACCGGATAGAGCAATTGCTGTCTAAGCAAGAGGTCGGGGGTTCGAGTTCTTGCGAGCAGGCCAGGTGACGGCCACACAAGATCGCCAAACCCGTGTGCTGCAAGGCATGCGGGTTTTTTTGTGGGCAGACCGCCGAGCTGTACGCTGACCAGACTTCAGTG
>DAMCAL010000107.1:0-8086 GCA_032059585.1 Burkholderiaceae bacterium | reverse complement strand
CTTCTAAGCAATAGGTCGGGGGTTCGAGTCCCTCCGGGCAGGCCACGTCACTGTCGCCCCACATCGTCAAACCCGCATGCTGCCAAGGCACGGCGGGTTTTCCTGTTGATAGACCACCGGGCCGAACGCTGACCAGGCTTCAGTGTGCCTGTCCACTCGACATCACTGCACCTTCTGCCCGCCCTCATGCAGCGCCGGCAGCAGCTCCATGTTCGTTCGCCGCACCAGCTCCGCATAGCTGATCGGCCGCCCGACCTGCGTACTGGCCGCGTTTTCCTGCCAGTGCGCCCAGGCCCTCTTACGGCGCGGGTCGTACACCAGCTTGAACAGGTGCGTGGGCACCGCCACCCGCCCGCCGATGGTGCGCCGGCTGCCCTGGCCGAAGACGGCGCCGGTGATGACATATACGTCACCGGCAGCACGCATGGCATAGGCACGCGTGTCGGCTTCGATGCTGGCCCACGGGCCGGCGTTGTGCGTCTGGTCCTGCGGCACCATGTTGGCCAGCGAAAAGCTCTGCGCCATGGCCGCCGGGGTGGGCATGTCGCCGGCCGGCGCCAGGTGCCCGCGCGAGTAGCCAGACCCTCGGTAGTCCTCCAGTTCGGCGCGCTCGAAGGACGGCACGCGCGCGTCGGCGTAAAAGCGGTCGGAGCGCGCCAGCCCCTGGCCCTGCTCGATCATGCGGCGGTTCAGGCGCTCGGCGACGATCAGCGGGGTGCGCGTCTGGCCCGAGTGCAGCACGGCAAAGCTGTCGAAACACAGCTCGCGCAGCCTCGGCGCGCGGGGCACGGCGGGCATGCCGCCCGGGGCGAAGAACTGCGGGCAGTTGGCGAAGCGGGTCTGCACCTGCTGGCCGGTGGGCTTGAGCGCCGGCGCGGTGATGCTGAAGCCTTCCAGGTCCAGCCAGTCGGACAGGAAATCCCAGCCGCCGCCCTGCAGCGCGGCGACGGTGGCAGCGAAGGCCAGCACCAGCAGGCGGCGCAGGCGTGGAAAGCGGGACGCGGCGCGGCGGGAGCGGGAACGTCTGGGAGAGCGGGGCTTTTTTTTGCGGGACATGCAGCAGCGAAAGAAACGCCCGAAGGCGCCGGATCAATCAGGCACAGGGCTGGCGCCAGCCTGCGTCAACAAGGAGGCTGTTGGCAGGGGCATAGGAATTCAGGGATTGGCCGAGCGATTCGGCACTGCGCGGACGCGTGCACGGGTCACGCAGTCGGCCTTTATGGGGCCGCCGGCATGGCAGCAGCACCACCGGTACGGACGCAGAGACTGCCAGACTTGCCGCCGTGCTTTTCCGGCACCCACACGCCGGTCATCGCCACCCGCTTGGCCGCCGCCTTGCCTTTGTCGTGAATCGTCAATAGCGCAGGTTGCGCCCCTATCTCCACCCCCCGTCGGCCCCACGGTTTCCACCGCCGCAGCCACTGCGCGCCCACGCCCCAGAAATGTGTCAATAGGCCATATGGCGGGTTGTTCCAAACAATCGAACTCCGGATAGTAAACCTACGTTTTTAGCGTTCTCAAATATCCTGGAGACAACATGCGAGTCAGCAGCCAGCGATGGGCTAGCACATTATTCATATCATTAACAGCACTTTTCTTAACCGCATGCGTTGAAATTACTGCCGTCAGCCAGCCGACGAGTGGTTTGCCCGGTGTGCCATTCCAGGTGGAAATCGTCGGCACTTTGACTTCCCCATGTCAGGATGGAAACACCTGCACTCCGGTCGGTTTCGTGAGTTTGCCGGCAGGCTGGGTCGTGAATTCCTGCTCCTATACGGGTGATTTGTCAGGCAATTGCAGTGCAAACGCCATTTCTTTGCCAGCCCTTACCCCGCCCACCAATCCCGGCAACACCTGGACTGGCTTCACAGGGCAGCCTTTCACCCCTCCTGCCGGCTCGGAATTGGCCGTTGGAAGCACTGCCACCGTCACGCTGCAAATCACGCCGGCAAGCGCAGGGATCCACGCATTGGACTATGTATTAGGTCGCATGACAGCCAGTAATGGCGCTTCCACGGGAGCTCCGTCGATGAATCATAAAATCACGATAGGATCGCCCGCCACGGCCATCCCGACCTTAAGCACCTACGGCTACGCGCTCGCGGCCTTGGGAATTGCAGGCTTGGCGCTGTTACAGCGACGAAAATTAATGCAAGGATGAGATGGTTCTGAAAGCCATAGCGTGCTGTACGCACCGGCCTGACGACGCCAAAATGGAAAAGCGAGGCGCCTTCGGGCGCCTTTGCATTTCATATTAGGGTAGCGCGCCCGACCTGAAAAGGAACCAGTTTCACATGGCTTGTTGCAAAGGAGACAGCCCTCTCCAAGCAGATTGACAGCAATTTCGCTGCCGCTTGCCCCACCCTATTGATCCCTTTCAACCACGAAACTCCCCGACTTGCCCCCGTGCTTTTCCAGCACCTGCACGCCGGTCATCACCATCCGCTTGTCCGCCGCCTTGCACATGTCGTAGATGGTCAGCAGCGCCACCTGCACCGCGGTCAACGCCTCCATCTCCACCCCGGTCGGGCCCACGGTCTCCACCGTCGCGGTGCATTGCACGCCGCTGGCGCCCTGCTCCTCCTGCAACAACTCAAACTCCACCGCGACGCGCGTCAGCGCCAGCGGGTGGCACAGCGGAATCAGCTCGCTCGTCTTCTTCGCCGCCATGATCCCGGCGATGCGGGCCACGCCCAGCACGTCGCCCTTCTTGACCGTGCCCGAGGCCACCAGCGCCAGCGTGGCCGGCTGCATCTCGATGCGGCCCTGGGCGACCGCGACACGGTGGGTGGCCGGCTTGGCGCCCACGTCCACCATGTGGGCCTGGCCCCGGGCGTCGAAGTGGGTGAGGGGAGAGGCAGGAACATTCATGGCGACACCGTCGGACAAAAAGGCGCGGGATGAAACCAAACCCCGCGGCCGGGCATCATAGGCCCTTGTGCTGTTCGGCCGCCTGCGGCCGGCCCGCCGCGCGGGCGAAGGAACATGGTGCCCAAGAAATTCAAGCAAAAACGGCCTCTGGCGCTTACCTGGCGTGCGCTGGCAGCTTCTCTTTTGATAGCAACCAGCGGCGCTGCCCTGGCGCCCACGGCGCAGGCGCAGGGCGTGCTGCCCACGTTGGGCGACGGCCTGGAGCTCACCGCCGCGGCCGAGCGCCAGCTGGGCGACCGCATCATCCGCGAGCTGTACCGCGACCCGGACTACCTCGACGACGCGGTGCTGCTGGAGTACGTGCAGGGCATCTTCACGCCGCTGCTGGCCGCCGCCCGCGCACGCGGCGAGCTTGCGCCCGACATTGAGGAGCGCTTCGCCTGGGAGATCCTGCTCGGGCGCGACCGCTCGGTGAACGCCTTCGCCCTGCCCGGCGGCTATTTCGGGCTGCACCTGGGGCTGATCGGCGTGGTGTCCACGCCGGACGAGCTGGCCTCGGTGCTGGCGCACGAGCTCAGCCACGTGACGCAGCGCCACATCTCGCGGCTGATCGCCCAGCAGGGCCGGCAGACGCCGCTCATGATCGGCGCGCTGATCCTGGGCGCGTTGGCCGCCAGCAAAAGCCCGGACGCCGCCCAGGCGCTGGTCATGGGCGGGCATGCGCTGGCGGTGCAGAACCAGCTCAATTTCTCGCGCGACATGGAGCGCGAGGCCGACCGCATCGGCTACGGCCTGATGCAGCCGGCCGGTTTTGCGCCGCAGGGCTTCGTGGCCATGTTCGACAAGCTGCAGCAGGCCAATCGCATCAACGACAACGGCAGTTGGCCCTACCTGCGCAGCCATCCGCTGACCACCCAGCGCATCGCCGACATGCAAAGCCGCGTGGCGCACGACGCGCCCCGCCCGGCGCCGGCCTCGACGGAGCACGCGATGATGACGGCGCGCGCCCGCGTGCTGATGCGCCCCGGGGTGGACGCCTGGCGCCAGTGGGTCGCCGACCCGCAGGACGCGGGCTTTGCGGCGCGGCCGCAGCGCGAGCGCGCCGCCGCCTGGTACGCCGCCGCGCTGGCGGCGGTGCAACTGGGCGACTGGGAAGGTGCGCGGCGCGCGCTCTCCGGGCTGCAGGGCGCCGTGCAGGGCGATGCGGCCGCGCAGCGCCAGCCCCGGCTGCTCGCAGCCGAGCTGGAACTGGCAGCCGGCCAGCCCGCAGCGGCGCTGACGGCTCTGGGCGATGCACCGTCCGCCGGCGGCGCGGGCGCGCGGCCCGAATTGCTGCTGCGCACCCAGGCGCTGCTGCGCACGGGGGGCGCGGCGCAGGTGACGGGTGCGCTGCAGACGCGCGTGACCACGCACCCGCGCGATGCGGCCGCCTGGCAGTTGCTGGCGCAGGTCTGGCGCCAGCAGGGCCAGGGCCTGCGCGCGCTGCGCGCCGAGGCCGAAGCGCAGGTGGCCCGCCAGGACTACGCCGCCGCCGTGGACCGCTTCAAGGCCGGCCAGGACCTGGCGCGCAAGAGCGCCGGCGCGGCCGACTACATCGAGGCGTCGATCATCGACACGCGACTGCGCGCCGTGGAGTCACTTCTTCGCGAACAGGCCGCCGAGCGCTGACTCGATCAGCAGCCCCAGGGCCGAGTAAATCAGCGAGCCCAGCAGCGCGGCGCCGAAGCCGGCCACGTGAAAACCGCTGAGCAGCCCCGAGGCCGCCCAGAACAGCAGCGCGTTGATGACGAACAGGAACAGACCGAGCGTGAGGATGGTCACCGGCAGCGTCAGGATGACCAGCACCGGGCGCAGCACCACGTTCAGCAGGCCCAGCACGAAGGCCGCGCCCAGCGCGGCGCCGAAGCTGCGCACCTCCACGCCGCTGTACAGGTAGGCCACACACAGCAGCGCCACCGCGCTGAGCAACCATTTGGCGAGCAATTTCATAGCGGGCCAGCATAGCACCGGGCCTGGGCCCGGGCCGTGCCGCAAGGCCGGGTCAGGCGTGCTGCGCAGGGGCCTGCGCGCGGGCGCGCCGCGCCGCCACCCACTTGCCCAGGGCCAGCACCAGCAGCGCGCCGGCCAGGTGCGCGGACCAGTAGACCAGCGTGGGCAGCTGGGCGTGGCCCTGGCCGTCGCTGCTGCCCCACTTGGGCGCCCACAGCCATTCGCTGTGGTTCACGAACAGCGGGTCGGTGGCCAGCATGCCGCCGGCGATCCAGCCCAGCAGCATCCCGCCAGCGACGATGACCACCGGGAAGCGCTCCATCAGCCGGATGACCAGCTGCGAGCCCCAGACGATGATCGGCACCGAGATCAGCAGGCCCAGCACCACCAGCAGCGTCTGGTGCGCACCCGAGCCTTGCGCGGCGCCGGCGATCGCGATCACGTTGTCCACGCTCATCACCAGGTCGGCGACGATGATGGTCTTGATGGCCGCCAGCAGCTTGTCGCTGCCCTGGATGTTGTCGTGCCCCTCCTCTGCCGGGGCGATCAGCTTGACGCCGATCCAAACCAGCAAGAGCGCGCCGACCGCCTTGAGCGCCGGCAGGTTCAGCAGCTGCATGGCAAAGAAGATCAACACCACGCGCAGTGCGATGGCGCCCGCGGTGCCCCAGATGATGCCTTTGGTGCGCTGCGCGGGCGGCAGCTTGCGGCATGCCAGGGCGATGACGACTGCGTTGTCGCCCCCCAGCAGGATGTCGATGATGATGATCTGGCCGAGCGCGATCCAGAACGGGGTGTGGGTGAGAAAGTCCAAATCCATGTGCGGGTACCTCGTGGTGCATTGTCGAACGCCACGCCCGGGTCGCACAGTCAGCCGGGGCGCTGCCCGCGGGGCGGGAAACGACACCTTGGGCCGGCCACGCATGCGCGCGCCGGTCCACGGCACGCGCCCCTGGGCGCCCAAAGGTCTTGCCCGGCGGGTGCCGCTGTGCACCCGCCCTGGCAGACCGGAAGCCGTACGGCTTCGTACTGACGATCTGCCAATCCGCCGGCGCTGCCGTGTGCGGGCGCGCCGGCGGGGAGCTACTCCCCTTCGAAGGCGCGTATTGGAACACAACCGGGGCCCCGCCCAGCGCCAGCCGCCACGCACTTTTCGCGTTCTATGATCGGCGCGTGTCCTCGCCTTTTCCGCCTGCCGCCCTCCACATCACCGACATCGAGGCCGCCATCAACTTCTGGCGCGCCCGTGCGCCCTCGCCGGACGGCGTGCTGCTGGCGGCGCAGGTGGCGGCGCTGGCCGAGGTGTATGCGCGCATGGTCCACGCCGGCGTGCAGCAGGTACATGAAGCCGCCCTGTCCCCGGCCGCGCTGGCCGCCTGGCTGGCCTGGTACGACACCACGCCCGACACGCCCTGCATCGCGATCTGCTCGACCAGCCAGGGCGACGCGTGGTGCAAGGGCTGCGGGCGCAGCTTTGCCGAGGTGCAGCACTGGCTGGCCTTCACGCCGGGGCAAAAGCGCGCGGTGTGGCAGCGCATCACGCGCGAGGGCACGGCGCTGCGTTTCACCCGCTACGCCGAGCGCGCAGCCGAAGGCACGAGCCGCTGACCGGCGGCGGACGGCACGGCAGCCGTGGCGCTTTCGCACCAGGCCCACCCGGCGCGTGCGCCGGCTTGCCGGCCGGTGCGCGCCCGGCTATGGTGGCCGCCACCATGCTGCGCTTGACCCAGGCCCCCAACATCGCCATCGCCACCCTGTGGCGCGACCTGCTGTGCGAGGCCGGCATGCCCACCAGCGTGCAGCGCCAGCACCTGGGCGCCGCGGCCGGCCATCTGCCGCCGGGCGAATGCCTGCCCGAGCTGTGGCTGTCCCACCCGGAGCACGCCGAGCGCGCCCGCGCGTTGCTGCGCGAGCTGGAACGGCTGCCGCAGCGGCAATGGTTCTGCCCGGCCTGCGGGGAGGAAGTGGAAGGCGGTTTCGAGCAGTGCTGGAACTGCGGCACGATGATGCCGGCCTGACCGGAAAACTCCTGTTTTGATAGCTGCCGGCGCTTGTCCAGCAAGCGCTACAGGCACTTTTTGCTTGAAAAATGCGGCGCGTTCACTTCCAGCGCACGGGCTCCAGGTGCACGCTGCCCAGGCCGCTGCTCAACGTGAGCGTGCCCTCCTGCACCGTCGCCTGCAGCTGCATGCTGCGCTCGGCCAGCTGCGCCAGGGCCTGCGACTGCTCCGCCGGGATGCGCCACACCTGCAGCCGCGGCAGCCGGGCCACCTTGCCCTCGATGCCCTTCCACCACACCTCGGCCGCGTGGGCAAAGGGGTAGACGATCACCGCATCGGCCTTGCTGCAGGCCTTGGCCAGCGGCTTGTCCTCGGGCTGGCCGACCTCGATCCACAGGCGCTTGCGGCCGGTGAAGTCGGTCAGCGAGACGTCCGGGTCCTCCGGGTCGGACAGGCCGGCGCCGAAGGCCAGCTGGCCGTCGCCGCGGCAGGTGTCCTGCAGCTCGTGCGCCTGCAGCGCCAGGGCCGCCAGGCGCACCATCATGCGCTCGTCGGTTTCGCTCGGGTGGCGCGCCAGGGTGAGCTGGTGGTCGGCGTAGTAGCCGTGGTCGATGTCGGCAATGGCCAGGCCGGCCTTGAAGATGGTGGATTTGAGGGCCACGGCATGCGCTCCTGAAAAGAGAGCTGCCCGCGCTTGTCGCACAAGCGCGGGCAGGCAAAAAGGCTGGAAAAGAAAGAAGAAAGGGCGGCGGGCGGTCAGATGCGGCGCGCCAGCGCCTCGGCGTGGCCGGTGTAGCTGCCGGGGGTCAGGGCGCGCAGGCGCTGGCGGTCCTCATCGGGGATGTCCAGGCTGTCGATCAGCGCGTGCAGCGCCTCGCGCGTCACCGTCTGCCCCCGCGTGACTTCCTTGAGCTTTTCGTAGGCGCCGGACACGCCGTGGCGGCGCATCACGGTCTGGATGGGCTCGGCCAGCACCTCCCAGCTCGCGTCCAGGTCGGCGGCCAGTTGCGCCTCGTTGATCTCCAGCTTGTTCAGGCCGGTCATCAGCGAGCTGTAGGCCAGCACCGTGTAGCCCAGCGCCACGCCGATGTTGCGCAGCACGGTGGAGTCCGTCAGGTCGCGCTGCCAGCGCGAGATGGGGAGCTTTTCCGACAGGTGGCGCAACAATGCATTGGCCAGGCCCAGGTTGCCCTCGGCGTTCTCGAAGTCGATCGGGTTGACCTTGT
>DAMCAL010000106.1:0-9635 GCA_032059585.1 Burkholderiaceae bacterium | reverse complement strand
GCTCGCTCATCCACTCGGCCACCGTCTTGATGACCAGCGTGACCAGCGCCAGCAGCGCCAGCAGCGAGGCGGCAGCGAACGCCGCGACCGACTGGTACTCGTTGTAGAGAATTTCCACGTGCAGCGGGATGGTGTTGGTCTGCCCGCGGATGTGCCCCGAGACCACCGACACCGCGCCGAACTCGCCCATGGCGCGCGCGTTGCACAGGATCACGCCGTACAGCAGGCCCCACTTGATGTTGGGCAGCGTCACATGCCAGAAGGTCTGCCAGCCGCTGGCACCCAGCACCACCGCGGCCTGCTCCTCGTCATTGCCCTGGGCCTGCATCAGCGGGATCAGCTCGCGTGCAATGAACGGGAACGTGACGAATACCGTGGCCAGCACGATGCCGGGGACCGCGAAGACGATCTTGATGTCGTGCGCGGCCAGCCACGGTCCGAACCAGCCATTGGCGCCGAACACCAGCACGTACATCAGCCCCGCGACCACCGGCGAGATGGAAAACGGCAGGTCGATCAGCGTGGTCAGGAACGCCTTGCCGCGGAACTCGAACTTGGCGATGCACCAGGCCGCGGCGACGCCGAACACCAGGTTCAGCGGCACCGCGATGGCCGCCGTCATGAGGGTCAGCCGGATGGCGGACCAGGCGTCGGGCTCGCGCAGGCCGGCGAGATAGGCATCGAATCCCTGGCGCAGGGCTTCGGTGAACACCGCCGCCAGCGGCAACACCAGAAAGAGCAGCAGGAAGCCCAGGGCGAGCGCGATGAGCGACCAGCGCACCCAGGGCGCTTCCGTGGTGCCGGCCTGGGCGCGCCGCACCACGCGGCTTTGCGGGGCAGCGCCATTCATGCGGGCATCCCGGTGTGGCGGCGCTGCCAGGCCTGCAGCGCGTTGATGACCAGCAGCATCACGAACGAGATCACCAGCATGACCACCGCCACGGCGGTGGCGCCGGCATAGTCGTACTGCTCGAGCTTGCCGATGATGACCAGCGGCGTGATCTCCGAGACCATGGGCATGTTGCCGGCGATGAAGATGACCGAGCCGTACTCGCCGATGGCGCGTGCGAACGCCATCGCAAAGCCCGTGAGCAGCGCCGGCAGGATGGCCGGGAAGATGACATGGCGAAAGATCTGCCAGCGCGTCGCGCCCAGGCTGGTGGCCGCTTCTTCCAGTTCCTTTTCCGTGTCCTCCAGCACCGGTTGCACCGTGCGCACCACGAACGGCAGGCCGATGAAGACCAGCGCGATCACCACGCCGTTCGGGTTGAAGGCGAGCTGGATTCCCAGGGGCTCCAGGTATTGCCCGATCCAGCCGTTGCCGGCCAGCAGCGCCGTGAGCGAGATGCCGGCGACGGCGGTGGGCAGCGCGAACGGCAGGTCCACCAGGGCGTCGACGATCTTCTTGCCGGGAAACCGGTAGCGCACCAGCACCCAGGCGATCAGCAGGCCGAACACCAGGTTGACGCAGGCGGCGATGAAAGAGGCCCCGAACGTCAGCCGGTACGAGGCCAGCACGCGCGGCGCGGCCACGGCCTCCCAGAACTGCGGCCAGGTCAGGGTCAGGCTCTTGGCCACCAGCGCCACCAGCGGCACCAGCACGATGATGCTCAGATAAAACAGCGAGTAGCCCAGCGTGAGGCCGAAGCCGGGCAGCACGCGACGGCGCCTGCGCCGATCAGCGGCAGGCTGCTGGGCGGCGCCCGGCGTCCAGGTGGTCATGGCGGCGTGCTCAGCGGCCCGGCTGGTACAGCTTGTCGAACTGGCCGCCGTCGTTGAAGTGCACTTTTTGCGCCTCGGTCAGGCTGCCGAAATATTTGGCCACGGTGAACTGCTGGATGGGCTTGAACAGGTCGGCGTGCTTCTTCAGGATGGCTTCGGAGCGCGGACGGATGGCGTGCCGTGCAGCGATCTCCTGCGCCTCGTCGGAGTACAGGTACTCCAGGTAGGCGCGGGCCAGGTCCCCGGTGCCCTTCTTGGCGACGGTGCGCTCGACGATGGCCACCGGGTTTTCCGCCGTGACGCTGACCGAGGGGTACACCGCGTCGACCTTGCCCTTGCCGAACTCGCGCTCGACCGACACCACTTCGGACTCGAAGGTGATCAGCACATCGCCGATGCCCCGCTGCACGAAGGTGGCCGTCGCATCGCGCCCGCCCTTGGCCAGCACCGGTACGTTCTTGTACAGCTTGGCCACGAACTCCGCCGCCTGCGCGTCGGTGCCGCCCTTCTCGCGTACGCTGCCCCAGGCGCCCAGGTAGGCGTAGCGGCCGTTGCCACCGGTCTTGGGGTTGACGACGATGACTTTCACATCCGGGCGGATCAGGTCGTTCCAGTCCTTGATGTTTTTAGGGTTGCCGTGGCGCACCAAGAACAGCATGGTCGAGGTGGTGGGCGACGCGTCGTGCGGGAATTTTTTCGCCCAGTCCTTGGCCACCACGCCGTTGTCGGCCAGGAACTGCACGTCGGTCGTGGTGTTGAAGGTGACCACGTCGGCCGCCAGGCCGTCGTTCACCGCACGCGCCTGCGCGCTGGAGCCGGCGTGCGACTGGTCCACGCGCACCTCCGCGTGGTTCGCTTTCTTGTAGTGGGCCATGAAGGCCTGGTTGTAGTCCTTGTAGAACTCGCGCGCCACGTCGTAGCTCACATTCAACAGGGAGGGCGTTTGCGCGGCGGCCAGGCCGCTCGCGGCCAGGGCCACGGCGGTGATGAGGGCCTTGAAAGAAGTGGTGGAAGTCATTCGTCGGGTGCGCGGAGGCGGGAAAGGTCAGATGGGCACCATTGTGAAAACCATTCTTCAAAACCCAAACGAATAACTTGTTCCTTATTTATCGCCAATTGAATATATAAGGGCGGCCGCGCCGCCCATCCGGTCAGGCCGCTGGCGCGAGCCGCACGCGCGGCGGCACCGTCTCGCCGAGGAAGTCCAGAAAGCTGCGCACGGCCGGTGCCAGGCCACGGCGCGAGGCGAAGACGGCGTGCACGATGCCGCGCGGCGGCGTCCAGTCGGGCAGCACCCGCACCAGCCGTCCGGCTTCGAGGTCGGCATGGCACAGGTAGTCGGGCAGCCACGCCAGGCCAGTGCCGGCCAGCGCGGCAAAGCGCAGCGTCAGCAGGTCGTCGGCCACGTAGCGTGGCGAAAAGTGCAGCGTCTCCTGGCGCCCGCCCGGGCCATGCAGCTCCAGGCTGGCGCGCCCCTCGCGCGCGGACATCGCCAGCATGTCCAAGTGCTGCAGCTCGTCCAGCGCTGCCGGCGTGCCCTGGCGCGCCAGCTGCGCCGGGCTGGCCACCAGCCACTGCACGCCCTCGCCCAGCCGCTTGACGATCAGGCTGCTGGCCTCGTCCAGCTCGCTGCGCACCCGCAGCGCCACATCCACGCCCTCTTCCACCACGTTGACCACACGGTTGCTGACCTGCATGTCCAGGCGCACCGCCGGGTGCCGCGCAAGGAACGCTGGCACCAGTTCGCCCACGACGGATTGGGCCAAGGTCACCGGGCAGGTCACCCGCACCGTGCCGCGGGGCTCGCGGTGCACCTGCTCGACCGTGTCCTGCGCCGCCTCTGCGGCTTCGCGCAACGCCAGGCAGTGGCGCAGGTAGGCCTGGCCGACCTCGGTCAGCGACAGGCTGCGGGTGGTGCGGTGCAGCAGGCGCACGCCCAGGCGCGCTTCCAGCTCGGCCACGCGGCGTGACAGGCGCGACTTGGGCACGCCCAAGGCGCGGCCGGCGGCAGCAAAGCCTCCCCGCTCGGCCACTTCGGCGAAATACAGCATGTCGTTCAAGTCGTGCATCGGCCCCTCCACCGTTCCAATGGCAGAACAATCTATCTCTGGATCGACTGCTTATCAAGGATTGATTGCAAAACCACAATCTATGGCACCGCAGAATTTTCGCCTTCGCTTTACCAGGAGCCTCCGCCATGCAACTGCTGCACATCGATTCCGCCATCACCGGCGACCAGTCCGTCTCGCGCCAGCTCACCGCACAGATCGTGCGGGCCTGGGTTCACCGCCACCCACAGACGCGGGTCGACTACCTTGACCTTGCCCAGCACGCCCCCGCCCATTTGACCGGGGACGCGCTCGCCCTGCGCGCCGGCCAATCCGAGGGTCTGACACCTGCCCAGCAGCGCGAAAACGCGGTGACCGAGCGCTACCTGGACCAGTTCCTGGCAGCCGATGTGGTCGTCGTCGGCGCGCCGATGTACAACTTCACCATCCCGTCGCAGCTCAAGGCCTGGATCGACCGGCTGGCGCAGCCGGGACGCACCTTCCGCTACACCGCCTCCGGTGCGCAGGGACTGGCAGGCGGCAAGACCGTGATCGTGGCCTCCAGCCGCGGCGGCCTGTACTCCACAGGAGAAGAGGCCCGCGCCATGGAGCACCAGGAGAGCTACCTGCGCGCCGTGCTGGGTTTCTTCGGTGTGCAGGACGTGCGCACCGTGCGCGCGGAAGGCGTGGGGCTTGGCGCCGAGGCACGGATGGAGGCGCTTGCCGCCGCCACCCGGGACATCGCCACGCATGTCGCGCCGCTGCCTGCCCCTGCCAGGCGCGTGGCGGAGGCGACCGAAGCGGCCTGAGCGCCACGCGGCACGGAAAGACAGGATGAAAAACGGCTGTAGGGCTTATCAGGCAAGCGCCAGCAGCTCCACATCTGATAGCCATCAGACGGTTGCGAAACGCCTGACCCAGGCCACATACCGGTCCAGCCAGCTTTGCACGAACTGGCGGCTGGCCTCGCCCACCTGGCCGTCTTCCGTAAATAACCCGTCCTTGGCCTGGATGAAGGCCTCGGGCTGCGCCAGCGTCGGCATGTCGAGGTAGGCCAGCACATTGCGCAGGTGCTGCTGGGCCATGCAGGTGCCCGGGGCACCCACCGACACGCCGATGATGCCCGCGGGCTTGCCGGCCCATGCGCTTTGGCCATAGGGGCGCGAGACATGGTCGATGGCGTTCTTGAGCACCCCCGGCACCGAGCGGTTGTACTCCGGTGTCACGAACAGCACGCCCTGCGCGCCGGCGACCTCGGTTTTCAGGCGCCGCACCGCATCGGCCTGGTTGCTGTCGTCGTCCTGGTTGTACAGCGGCAGGTCGTCGATGCGCAGCTCGGTCAGGACAAAGTCTTCGGGCGCCATGCGCTCCAGTGCGCGGGCGAGCTGGCGGTTGTAGGAATCGCGGCGCAGGCTGCCGACGACGACGGCGATGCGGTATTTGTCCATGGGGGCCTTTCTGCGTTGCACGAACGCGGCGTAAAGAAACGACAAGGCCCCATCGTAGGACCGCCGCTCTCAGTGTCTGTCGCCAGGATGCCCGGCCGCGCGTCAGCGCAGCGCGAGGTTGTTCAGCCGGTCCAGCCGCTCGGGCCAACCGCCTTCTTCGGCGCACTGCAGCAGGATGCGGGTCCACGCCACCCAGGCGTCCCACTGCACCCGCTTGTCCCAGGCGTTGCCCCAGGCGCAGAACTGGGCGAGCGCGCCGCGCGCCGCCTCGGCCGCCGCCTCGGCGCGCCCAGCGGACAGGTACAGCTGCGCGAGCACCATGCGTGGCTCTCCCACCCAGGGGTTCAGCCGCACGGCGTGCTCGAGCGTGGCCACGGCCCCGTCCAGGTCCACCAGCGGCTGCGCCAGTTGCACCACCGACCAGTACAGGGCGGCGGCAGCGGCTTCGTCCTGCGCGGCCAGCGGCGCGCTGCACCGGTCGAACACCGGCGGCAGGGGCAGTTGCATGGACAGCGCCGGGTGCTGCAACGCCTGGCCCAGCGCGGCCACCTGGCTGACCATGCGCGCCGTCGGGCGCATCGGCCCGGGCCACAGGGACGCCGCCCAATGCACCGCCTGGCGGCGCGAGGTATCGGCGGCCGGAAAGCGCGAATAGACCTCGTCCTGCCAACTGAACCACTGCTCGATGGTGTCGGCCATGCTGACGACCGTGAAGGCCGCCACTTCGTAGGCGCTCAAGCGCACGCTCTGGCGCGGCGCGGGGCCATTGAGGTCCACCTGCAGCCCCCCGTCGGGCTCGATCTCGCCCGCCACCACCTTCTGCACGAACTGCGCCCGGCTCATGGTGCAAAACAGGTGCACCAGGTGCTCGGCGTCACGCCCCACCAGGTCCTGCAGGCGCTGGCGCTCGCTGGCCGCGTCGAACTTCACCAGGTCGACGAAAGCGTTGCCGTACACGCTGTGCAGCAGTCCCAGCAGGCGCACGTCGCGCGGCTGCTGCCACACGCTGAGCGACCGGGCCACGCCCACCAGGTGGTGGCGGAAGGTGCCCGCCTTGTGCCAGTCCTGGCCCACCCCGCGCGCCAGCACCACCGGCAGCACCGGTGCCAGGTCGGCGTCCCGCGCCAGCCATTCGTCGTCCAGCAGTGCCAGTGCACGCTGCACCTGGTCCTCGTCGCTCTGCCCCCGGGGCTGTGCGCCATTGCTTCCGTTCATTGCCTGTTCTCTCCCTGTCCGCCAGCCGCAGCCTGCGGACTTCAGTTGCGCATCGATTCTTCGTGTTCTTCGACGCCCATGATCTGCTGCACCTTGTGCACGAAGGCCGGGGCGTCGAAGGGCTTGACCAGCAGCTCCATGTCCACACCGTGCAGGTCGGCGCTCATGGCGGCACGCTCCGCGTAGCCCGTCATGAGCAGCACCCGGATGGCAGGCAGGCGCTCGCGCGCCAGGTCGGCCACCTGGCGGCCGTTGGGCCCGGGCAGTCCCACGTCGGTGATCAGCAGATCGAAATGCAGGGTGCCCGACAGCAGCGCCATGGCTTCCGTTCCGGTGGCGGCCTGCATAACCTGAAAGCCCATGTCGTGCAGCAGCTCGACCACCAGCGCGCGCACCGTCTCGTCGTCTTCCACCACCAGCACGGCGTCGCGCCGGCGTGCGTGCGCGTCCACGCTCAGCGCCTGGGGCGCCTCGTCTTCGGGGCCGTCCTCGGAGCGCGGCAGGTACAGGTGCACCGTGGTGCCCTGCCCCAGGTGGCTCTCGATCTCCACCGCCCCGCCGGTCTGGCGCATGTAGCCGTAGATCATGGATAGGCCCAACCCGGTGCCCAGCCCGATGGGCTTGGTCGTAAAGAACGGGTCGAACGCGCGCTCGATCACGTCGTCGGCCATGCCGGTGCCCGAGTCGGACACGCTCAGGCGCACGTAGTCGCCGGCCATCAGGCCGCTCTTGCCGCCGCCCACGCTGTGCTCGGCGTGCACCGGCGCATTGGCCGTCGAGATGCGCAGCACGCCCCCGGCCGGCATGGCGTCGCGCGCGTTGATGGCCAGATTGAGGATGGCGTTTTCCAGCTGGTGCAGGTCGGTGCGCACGCTCCACAGCCGTTGCGGCACCTCCACGGTCAACAGTGTGTTTTCGCCGCAACTGCTGCGCAGCATGGATTCGAGTCCGCAGAGCACCGAGGCCACGTCGGTCGGCCGCACGTCCAGCGGCTGGCGGCGCGAGAACGCCAGCAGCCGCTGGGTGAGCGACGCCGCCCGGCGCGTGGACGACAGCGCGGCGTCGATGTAGCCCTGCACTTCCTGCACCCGGCCCTGCTGCAGGCGCCGCTGCATGAGCTGCAGCGGCAGCACGATGCCCTGCAGCATGTTGTTGAAGTCGTGTGCGATGCCGCCCGTGAGCTGCCCGATCGCCTCCATCTTCTGGCCCTGGCGCAGGCGCTCCTGGGTTTCGCTGAGCTGCTGGGTGCGCGCCAGCTCCTCGGTTTCGTCGCGGCCGACGGCGTGCAGGAAGCCATCCGCCGCGACCACCGACCAGGCGATGGTGCGCACCTCGCCGTCGCGGCGCATCAGGCGCATGCGCACCTGGCGCCGCTGCGCGACGGTGCGCAGCAGCGTGCCCTCGGCATCCAGCTCGGAAGCATCGCCGCCGTACACGAAGGCCCGTACATGGCGGCCGACGGTCTCCAGCTCGGTCCAGCCCAGGGCGGAGGTCCAACCCGGGTTGACGGCGACGATGACGCCATCTACCCGCACCACGATCATCAGCGCGTCGGACATGTTCCACAGCCGGTCGCGGTCCGCGGTGCGCAGCGCCACCTGCTGCTCCAGCGAACTGGCTTCGGCCCGCAGCTGCTCCTGCGCGAGGTTGGCCTCGGTGGTCTCGATCACGGTGATCGCCCAGCCCTGCACCACACCGCACTCGTCGCGCACGGGGCTGAAGCAGAACGTGAAATACGCCTGCTCCGGATAGCCGTAGCGCTGCAGGGTGAACGGCTTGTCCTGCAAAAAGGTGGCCTCTCCGGCCTCGGCGCGCTCGGCGATGACGCGCACCTCTTCCCAGGTTTCGTACCACATGTCCTCGAACCGCTGGCCCAGCGGTTCGGGCTTGGCGCCCAGGAGCGGGCGGTAGGCGTCGTTGTAGAAGACCGTGCGCTGCGGCCCCCAGACCAGGCACTTCGGAAAGTGCGAGGACAACATGAAGTCCAGTGTGATGCGCAGGGTGACGGGCCATGCCTCGATCGGACCCAGCGGATGCGACGACCAGTCGAAGGCACGCACCTTGGCGCTCATCGTGCCGGGGGCACGTGGAAACTGGGGGGTCGAGGAAGAGGTGTCGGCCATGGTGAACGAAGATAAAACCCGCTGCCCGTGAGGCGGACGGTCTGCAGACCCGGCCGTGCGCTGTGCCGCGGGGCGCGATAGGCGCAGTCTAGCGACGAAAAGGCCGCTCGCAAGCGCGCCGAGCACAGCGAAGCGTGGGCGCTCCCGCGCTCAGCGCCGGTCCGCCAGGGCGTGAGCGATGGTGCCCAGGTCCACGTATTCCAGCTCGCTGCCCACCGGCACGCCCCGCGCCAGGCGCGTGACACGCACGCCGCGGCGTCGCAGTGCCTCGCCCAGCGCATGCGCGGTGGCCTCGCCTTCGGCGGTGAAGCTGGTGGCCAGGATGACCTCCTGCACCGTGCCTTCCTCGGCGCGCGCGAGCAGCTCCTGCACGCCGATGTCGCGCGGGCCCACGCCGTCCAGGGGCGACAGGCGACCCATCAGCACGAAGTACAGGCCGCGGAAGGCGCCGGTGCGCTCCATGGCCGCCTGGTCCGCGGGCGTCTCGACCACGCACAGGCGCGTGGGGTCGCGTGCCGGGTCCTGGCAGACCTCGCACAGCGCCTGCTCGGTGAACGTGTGGCAACGCTCGCAGTGGCGCACGTGCCCCGCCGCCTGCGCCAGCGCCTGCGACAGCACCTGCGCGCCCGCGCGGTCGTGCTGCAGCAGGTGGAAGGCCATGCGCTGGGCGGACTTCTGCCCGATGCCCGGCAGCCGGCGCAGGGCCTGGATCAGCGCATCAAGAGAGCTGGTGTCGGACATTGGTTTCAAACCCTACGTTGTCGAAGCAAGGCCCCGTGAAAAGCCGGCGCGCCCGAAGCCCGCAGACGCCGCGGACCGGCTTGGCCAGTCCGCCAGCGTCGTCCCCGTTCCCGAAGAGCGCAGCCATTCGGGGGAAAGGGGAAAGCGGCACAGCCGCGCCGGGCGTAGTCCCGGCTAGAACGGGAACTTCATGCCGGGCGGCAGACCGGGCATGCCCGAGGTGAGCTTGGACATCTTTTCCTGCGAGGTCTCCTCGGCGCGCCGCACCGCGGCGTTGAAGGCAGCGGCCACCAGGTCTTCCAGCATGTCCTTGTCCTCGGCCAGCAGGCTGGGGTCGA
>DAMCAL010000105.1:0-9648 GCA_032059585.1 Burkholderiaceae bacterium | reverse complement strand
CTTCAACCTGGCGCTGGAGGAGCGCGGCGGCAAGCTGGGCGGCCAGACCGTGCAGCTGCTCAAGGAAGACGACCAGCTCAAGCCCGACGTGGGCGTGCAGGCGGTGCAGAAGTTCATTGAAAAGGACAAGGTCGACCTGGTCGCCGGCGTCACCTTCTCCAACGTCATGATGGCCATTGCCAAGCCGCTGGCCGACGCCGACATGACGTTCGTCGGCTCCAATGCCGGGCCGGCGCCGCTGGCGGGCAAGCAGTGCAACAAGGGCTTTTTCTTCACCAGCTGGCAAAACGACAACCAGGCCGAGGTGATGGGCAAGTACGCCGTCGACAAGGGCTACAAGAAGGTCTACCTGATGGCGCCCAACTACCAGTCGGGCCGCGACCAGGTGCTGGGCTTCAAGCGCTTCTACAGCGGCGGCACCGTGGCCGGCGAGACCTACACCCAGCTCAACCAGCCCGACTATTCGGCCGAACTGGCGCAGCTGCAGGCCGCCGCGCCCGACGCGGTGTACGCGTTCTTTCCCGGCGGCATGGGCGTGAACTTCATCAAGCAGTACAAGCAGGCGGGCCTGCTGGGCAAGGTGCCGCTGCTCACCGCCTCCACGGTGGACGGCACGACGCTGCCAGCCCTGAAGGAGACCGCCCTGGGCGTGCACGCCGGCACCTTCTGGGGCCCGGACTTCGACAACCCCACCAGCAAGGCCTTCGTCGCCGCGTTCGAGAAAAAATACAACCGCATCCCCTCGCAGTACGCCGCCCAGGCCTACGACTCGGCGCTGCTGATCGACAGCGCCCTCAAGAAGACCGGCGGCAGCGTGGCCGACAAGAAGGCGCTGCGCGATGCGCTGCGCGCGGCCGACTTCGCCTCGCTGCGCGGCAGCTTCAAGTTCGGCCCGAACGGCTTTCCCATCCAGGACTTCCACGCCTTCGAGGTGGCCAAGGACAGCGCCGGCCGCGTGTCGCTCAAGACCATCTCCACGCCCTTGAAGAACCACCAGGACGCCTACGTGTCCGAATGCAAGGGATGAGGATGGCGTCGGTGCGCAGGCCCGCCGCTGCTGCCGCTGCCGCATGAGCCCCGAACTGCTGCTGGTGCAGACGCTGAACGGCCTGCAGTTCGGCGTGCTGCTGTTCCTGATGGCCGCCGGGCTGACGCTGGTGTTCGGCATCATGAGCTTCATCAACCTGGCGCATGGCGCGCTGTACATGTTCGGCGCGTATTTCGCTGCCGCCGCGCTGAACGCCACCGGTTCGCTGCTGCTGGCGGTGCTGGCGGGCTTCGGCGGCGTGTTCGTGCTGGGCGCGCTCGTCGACCGGCTGGGCTTCTTTGTGCTGCACCGGCGCGACCACCTGGACCAGGTGCTGGCCACCTTCGGCATGGTGCTGTTCGCCAACGAGGTCGCGCGCATGGTCTGGGGCGCCTCGCCGGTGTTCATGGAGCTGCCCGAGGCGCTCACCGCCTCGGTGCCACTGCTGGGCATCAACTACCCGGTGTACCGCGCGGTGATCATCGCCGTCGGCCTGGCGGTGGCGCTGGGGCTGTACCTGTTGATCGAGCGCACGCGCTTGGGCATGCTGATCCGCGCCGGCGCCAGCAACCGCGCCATGGTCTCGGCGCTGGGCGTGAACATCGGCTGGCTCAACACCTTCGTGTTCGCGCTGGGCGCGGGGCTGGCAGGGTTGGCCGGCGCCATGGTCGGGCCGATCCTGTCGGTGCAGCCGGGCATGGGCGACTCGATTCTCATCACCACGCTGGTGGTGATCGTCATCGGCGGCATCGGCTCCATCCGCGGCGCCTTCCTGGGCGCGCTGGTGGTGGGCGTGGTCGACACCGTGGGCCGCACGCTGGTGCCGGCGCTGCTGCGCGGTTCGTTCGCGCCTGAGACCGCGAACACACTCGGGCCGGCGCTGTCGTCGGTGGCGGTGTACCTGCTGATGGCGGTGGTACTGGCCATCAAGCCCGACGGGCTGTTCCCGGTCAAGAAGCGCTGACGATGGCCACGCCCCTTTCGCCGCCCGCCGCCGACACCCCACCCCCAGGACTCCTCGCGATGACGGACCCTTCCGCGGCCCCGGCCCGCCCCACGCTGCTGGGCGTGCCCAAGGCCATCTGGCGCACCGCCATCACCACGCTGCTGGCGCTGGCCTTCGTGCTGGTGCCGGTGTACGCGCAGCTCAGCGGCGACAGCTATGCGCTGATCCTGTTCGGGCGCGTGCTGGTCTTCGCGCTGGCCGCCGTGGGCCTGAACCTGGCGCTGGGTTATGGCGGCATGGTCAGCCTGGGACACGCCATGTACATGGGCGTGGGCGCCTATGCGGTGGCCATCCTGTCGCACCACGGCATCGACAGTGGCGTGCTGCACCTGCTGGCGGTGTTCGCCGCGACGCTGGTGCTGGCCGTGCCGGTGGGGCTGATCGCCCTGCGCACGCAGGGCATCGCCTTCATCATGATCACGCTGGCGTTCGCGCAGATGCTGTTCTTCCTGGCGGTGGGGCTGCGGCAGTACGGCGGCGATGAGGGCTTGAGCATCGGGCAGCTCTCGCGCTTCGGCGCGCTCACGGCTGACAAGGCGGCGCTGTACGTGTCGATGCTGGTCGCGCTGGCGCTGGCGCTGGTGCTGCTGCGCCGGCTGGTGGCCTCGCGCTTCGGCCTGGTGCTGCGCGCCACGCGCATCAACGAGCGGCGCGTGCGCGCCGTGGGCACGCCGCCGCTGGGCTACCGCCTGGTCGGCTACGTGCTGTCGGCGCAGCTGTGCGCGCTGGCCGGCTACTTCCTAGCCAACCTCACCTCGTTCGCCTCGCCCGCCTACATGGCGTGGACGGTCTCGGGCGAGCTGATCGTGATGGTGCTGCTGGGCGGCACCGGCACGCTGGTGGGCCCGGTGGTGGGCGCCGCCGCGTTCCTGCTGCTCGAAGAAGGGCTGAAGGCGATCACCGGGCACTGGCTGGCCATCATGGGGCCGGTGATCGTGCTGATCGTGCTGTTCCTGCGCGACGGCCTGTGGGGCATCCTGGGCGACCACCCGCGCCAGCAGGAGGGCCACTGACATGGACGCCACCGCCCCGCTGCTGTCCATCCGCGGTCTGGTCAAACGCTACGGCGGCCTGGTCGTGACCGACCATGTCGACCTGGACATTCTTGCCGGCGAGGTGCACGCCGTCATCGGCCCCAACGGCGCCGGCAAGACCACGCTGGTCAGCCAGATCGTCGGCGAGGTGGCCAGCGACGCGGGCAGCGTGCTGCTGGCTGGCCGGCCGCTGCAGGGCCTGGACGTGGCCGCCCGCGCGCGCGCCGGGCTGGGCCGCTCCTACCAGATCACCTCTGTGATCCCGCAGTTCACGGTCCTGGAGAACGTGCTGCTGGCGGTGCAGGGCTGCCGCGGGCATGCCTACCGCTTCTGGCGGCCGGTGCTGCGCACCGCGGCGCTCACCGGGCCGGCCGACGCGCTCATCGAGCTGATCGGCCTGCAGGCGCAGCGCGACCTGCCCGCGGCCGCACTGGCCTATGGCCAGCAGCGCCAGCTCGAGCTGGCCATGGCGCTGGCCACGCAGCCGCGCGTGCTGCTGCTGGACGAGCCGATGGCCGGCATGGGGCCGGGCGAGTCGGCGCAGATGGTGGCCCTGCTGCAACGCCTGAAGGGCCGCTACGCCGTGCTGCTGATCGAACACGACATGGACGCGGTGTTCAGCCTGGCCGACCGCATCAGCGTGCTGTGCTACGGCAAGGTCATCTGCTGCGGCACGCCCGAGGAGGTAAAGACCAGCGCCGAGGTGCGCGAGGCCTACCTGGGCGACGAGGAGGTGCCGGCATGACGACGCTGCTGCAGGTGGAAGGCCTGGAAGCCGGCTATGGCGCCAGCCAGGTGCTGTTCGGCATGGCGCTTGCCGTGGCGGCCGGCCAGTGCGTGACCCTGCTCGGGCGCAACGGCATGGGCAAGAGCACGACAGTGAAGAACATCATGGGCCTGCACCGCCCCTGGCGCGGCCAGGTGCGCCTGCACGGCGCGCCGGTCACGGGCTGCGCGCCCTACCGGGTGGCGCAGGCCGGGGTCGGCCTGGTGCCCGAGGGGCGGCAGGTGTTTCCCAACCTGTCGGTGCGCGAGAACCTGGTGGCCACCGCCGCCAACCGGCGCGGCAAGGCCGCGCCCTGGACGCTGGAGCGCGTCTACGCCCTGTTCCCGCGCCTGGGTGAGCGCTGGGCGAACTTCGGCAACCAGCTCTCCGGCGGCGAGCAGCAGATGCTGGCCATCGGCCGCGCGCTGATGACCAACCCCGAGCTGCTGATCCTGGACGAGGCCACCGAGGGCCTGTCGCCCAAGGTGCGCCAGGAGATCTGGGCGGCGCTGGCGCAACTGCGCACCGAGGGCATGGCGATTCTGGTCATCGACAAGAACCTGGCGCCGCTGCTGGTCCTGGCCGACTACCACTACGTCATGGAAAAGGGCCAGGTGGTATGGCAGGGCGACTCCGCGCAACTGCGCGCGGCGCCCGAGGTCTGCCAGCGCTACCTCGGCGCCTGAGGCCCGTGCCAGGCGGCCGGCACCGCCTGCGCCTTGACGATATCGTTTAAGTATGAAATATTTGGACTTAATGAAACAGCGTCCGTCCCGCGTTGCCTGGGCCGAGCCGGAGCGCTGACTCCAAGGAGACCAGCATGCGCATCGCAGTCCTGGGCGGCGGACCCGCCGGCCTGTACTTCGCCCTGATGATGAAGAAGGCCGACCCGGCCTGCGACATCACCACGTTCGACCGCAACGCCGCGGACAGCACCTTCGGCTGGGGTGTGGTGTTCTCCGACCAGACGATGGCCGGCTTTCGCGCCGCCGACGAGCAGGTGGTCGACGAGATCGAGGCCAGCTTTCGCCACTGGGACGACATCGACGTGCACTTTCGGGGCCGCAAGATCACCTCCAGCGGCCACGGCTTTTGCGGCATCGCGCGCATCCGGCTGCAGGAGATCTTCCAGAAGCGCTGCGCCGAGCTGGGTGTCAAGATGGTCTGGAACACTGAAGTTGCCGACCCCGAGCCCTACGCGCGCGAATACGACCTGGTCGTCGGCGCTGACGGGGTGAATTCCGCCGTGCGCCGCCGCTACGAGGCGCACTTCAACCCGCGCATCGAGGTGCGCAAGAACCGCTTCATCTGGCTGGGCACGCACAAGAAGCTGGACGCCTTCACCTTCGCGTTCAAGGAAACCGAGTGGGGCTGGTTCAACCTGCACGCCTACCGCTTCAACGACGAGATGTCCACCTTCATCGTCGAGACGCCCGAGCCGACATGGCTGCGCGCCGGCCTGGACCGCATGCAGCCGGACGACGCCATCGCCTTTTGCGAGGGGCTGTTCGCCGACCTGCTGGACGGCCACCGGCTGATCTCCAACGCGCGCCACCTGCGCGGCTCGGCGGTGTGGCAGAAGTTCAACCGCGTGCTGTGCGAGCGCTGGTACAAGGACAACATCGTGCTGATCGGCGACGCCGCGCACACGGCGCACTTCGGCATCGGCTCGGGCACCAAACTGGCCATGGAAGACGCCATCGCCCTGTCGCGCGTGCTGGCAGGCGCGGGCAATGCACCGATCCCCGAGCGCCTGGCGCGCTACCAGGCCGAGCGCGAGGTCGAGGCGCTGAAGCTGCAAAGCGCCGCGCGCAACCGCATGATGTGGTTCGAGGACATCGAGCGCTACGTGAAGATGGAGCCTGAGCAGTTCGCGTTCTCGCTGCTCACCGGCAGCCAGCGCGTGGGCCACGAAAACCAGCAGCTGCGCGACCCGGCGTACATGGCGCAGTACGACCGCTGGTTCCAGCAGCGCGCCGGCCTGCCTGCCCCGCAGGGCCAAGGCCCGGTGCCGCCCATGTTCACTCCGTTCCGCCTGCGCGGCATGGCGCTTTCCAACCGGGTGGTGGTCTCGCCCATGTGCATGTACTCGGCCACCGACGGCGTGCCTGACGACTTCCACTTCCAGCACTACACGGCGCGCGCACTGGGCGGCGCCGCGCTGGTGATGACCGAGATGACCTGCGTCGCGCCCGACGGGCGCATCACGCCCGGCTGCACCGGCATCTGGAACGACGCGCAGACCGCCGCCTGGAAGCGCATCGTGGACTTCGTGCACCGGCGCAACGGAGCGAAGATGGGCCTGCAGATCGGCCACGCCGGCCGCAAGGGCTCCACCCGGCTGGCCTGGGAGGGCATCGACCAGCCTTTGGACAGTGGCAACTGGCCGCTCGTCGCGCCCTCGCCGCTGCCCTTGATCGAGGGCGTGTCGCAGGTGCCGCGCGAGATGACGCGCGCCGACATGGACCGGGTGCGCGAGGAGTTCGTCGCAGCCACGCGGCGCGCGCAGGCCGCCGGCTTCGACCTGGTCGAGTTCCACGCGGCGCATGGCTACCTGATGTCCAGCTTCATCTCGCCGCTGACCAACCAGCGCCAGGACGCCTATGGCGGCAGCCTGGAGAACCGCTGCCGCTATCCGCTGGAGGTGTTCGCGGCCATGCGCGCCGTGTGGCCGCAGGACAAGCCCATGTCGGTGCGCATCTCGGCGCACGACTGGGTGCCCGGCGGCACCACGCCCGAGGACGCCACCGAGGTGGCGCGGCTGTTCCAGGCCGCGGGTGCGGACATCATCCACGTCTCGGCCGGCCAGGTCACCAAGGACGAGCGGCCGGTGTACGGGCGCATGTTCCAGACGCCGTTCTCCGACCGCATCCGCAACGAGCTGGGCGTGCCGACGATTGCCGTGGGCAACATCTTCGAGCCCGACCACGTCAACACCATCATCGCCGCCGGCCGCGCCGACCTGTGCGCGCTGGCGCGCCCGCACCTGGCCGATCCCGCCTGGACGCTGCACGCCGCGGCGCAGCAAGGCTACTTCGACATCGCCTGGCCGCAGCCCTACCTGGGGGGCAAGGTGCAGCTGGAGCGCAACCTGGAGCGCGCCGCCCAGCTGGCGCTGAACGCATGAGCGCGGGACGGGCAGGCACTGCGCCGCTGGCCGGCCGCCATGCGCTGGTCACGGGCGCGGGCAGCGGCATCGGCCTGGCCATCGCGCAGGCGCTGGCGCAGCAGGGCGCCACGCTGAGCCTGCTGGGCCGCAAGGCCGACGCCCTGCAGCGAGCCCTGGACGAACTGCCGGGCGCCGGGCACGGCCTGGTCACGGCCGACGTGGCCGATGCCGAGGCCGTGCAGCGCGCCGTGGCGCAGGCGGCCACGGCGCGCGGCCCGGTGCTGGTGCTGGTCAACAACGCCGGCGCCGCGCACAGCGCCCCGTTCCTGAAGACCGACGCGGCGCTGTGGCAGTCCATGCTGGCGGTGAACCTGGGCGGGGTGTTCCACTGCACCCAGGCCGCGCTGGCGGGCATGCTGGACGCCGGCTGGGGCCGCATCGTCAACGTCGCCAGCACGGCCGGCCTGCGCGGCTATGCCTATGTCGCGCCCTACTGCGCGGCCAAGCACGGGGTGATCGGCCTGACGCGCGCGCTGGCGCTGGAGGTGGCGCGCCGCGGCGTCACGGTGAACGCCGTCTGCCCCGGCTACACCGACACCCCGCTGCTGGCCGGCGCCATCGACAACATCATGGCCAAGACCGGCCGCAGCGCCGACCAGGCGCGCGAAACCCTGGCCGCCGGCAACCCGCAGGGCCGTCTGGTGCAGCCCGGCGAAGTAGCCCACACGGTGGCCTGGCTGTGCCTGCCCGGCGCCGAATCCATCCACGGCCAGGCCATCGCCGTGGCCGGCGGCGAGGTCATGTAGCCCGGCCGCAGCGCATTTCCCACGACTTCAGGAGCACGATCCATGGCAGAGCTTTCGATGACCGACCACAAGCGCCCGTTCCAGGCCTACGCGGCGCGGCACTTTCGCTGGGAGTGCAGCGCCGACGGCCGCGTGGCGACCATCACCCTCGACCGCCCCGAGAAGAAGAACCCGCTGACGTTCGACTCCTACGCCGAGCTGCGCGACCTGTTTCGCGACCTGGCGTACGCCAGCGACGTGCGCACCGTCGTGCTCACCGGCGCCGGTGGCAACTTCTGCTCGGGTGGCGACGTGTTCGAGATCATCGAGCCCCTGACGCGCATGAGCATGCCCGAGCTGCTGGCGTTCACCCGCATGACGGGCGACCTGGTCAAGGCCATGCGGCGCGCGCCCCAGCCCATCGTGGCGGCCATCGACGGCTTTTGCGCCGGCGCCGGCGCCATGCTGGCGCTGGCCTCGGATTTCCGCCTGGGCACGCCGGCTGCCAAGACGGCGTTCCTGTTCACCCGCGTGGGCCTGGCCGGCGCCGACATGGGCGCCTGCGGCCTGCTGCCGCGCATGATCGGCCAGGGCCGGGCCAATGAACTGCTCATGACCGGGCGCGTGATGACCGCCGAGGAAGGCGAGCGCTGGGGCTTCTTCAACAGCCTGCACGCGCAGGGCGAGGTCCTGGCGCAGGCGCAGGCGCTGGCGCGCAGCCTGGCCGATGGCCCGTGGTTCGCGCACACCATGACCAAGACCATGGTGAACCAGGAATGGGCCATGGGCATCGAGGAGATGATCGAGTCCGAAGCCCAGGCGCAGGCGATCTGCATGGTCACGGGCGACTTCCGCCGCGCGTTCGAGGCCTTTGCGGCCAAGCAAAAGCCGGTGTTCGAAGGCAACTGAGGCAAAGGCCGCCATGGACCGCTCCTACCTCGACTGGCCCTTCTACGGGCCCGAGCACCGCCAGCTCTCCGACACCCTGGCCGACTGGGCGCAGACCATGCCGCCGGTCGACCACCACGACACCGACGCTGCCTGCCGCGCGCTGGTGCGCGCCCTGGGGGCAGCAGGATTCCTGCGCTACTGCGTGCCGGCGGCGTTCGGCGGCGCGCTCCCCGCGCTGGACTCGCGCGCGCTGTGCGTGGCGCGCGAGACGCTGGCCTACCACGACGGGCTGGCCGACTTCGCCTTTGCCATGCAGGGCCTGGGCAGCGGCGCCATCACCCTGGCCGGCGCGCCGCAGCTGCAGCAGCGCGTGCTGCCGCGCGTGGCCAGCGGCGAGTGGATCGCCGCCTTCGCGCTCACCGAGCCGCAGGCCGGCTCGGACGTGGGTGCCATGCAGTGCCAGGCGCGGCGCGACGGCGACCACTACGTCATCGACGGCGAAAAGACCTGGATCTCCAACGGCGGCATCGCCGACGTGTACTGCCTGTTCGCGCGCACCGGCGAAGCGCCGGGCACGCGCGGCATCTCGGCCTTCGTGGTCACGCCGGACCTGCCGGGCTTCGAGGTCGCCGAGCGCCTGCACACCATGGCGCCGCACCCGCTGGCCCGGTTGCGCTTTTCCGGCATGCGGGTGCCGGCCGACCAGATGCTGGGCGCGCCCGGCGAGGGCTTCAAGCTGGCCATGCGCACGCTGGACATCTTCCGCGCCTCGGTCGGCGCCGCCGCGCAGGGCTTCGCGCGGCGCGCGCTCGACGAGGCGGTGCGCCACAGCCAGGCGCGCCCCATGTTCGGCCAACGCCTGGCCGACCTGCAGCTGACCCAGGCGCGCCTGGGCCAGATGGCCACCGACATCGACGCGGCCGCACTGCTCACCGCGCGCGCGGCCTGGCGCCGCGACGTGCAGCAGCTGCCCAGCACGCGCGAGGCGGCCATGGCCAAGATGACCGCCACCGAGAACGCCCAGCGCGTG
>DAMCAL010000104.1:0-9760 GCA_032059585.1 Burkholderiaceae bacterium | reverse complement strand
CCATGAGCGCGGGCAACCACGCCCAGGGCGTGGCCTACCACGCGCAGCGCCTGGGCCTGCGCGCGGTGATCGTCATGCCGTGTTTCACCCCGGGCGTGAAGGTGGAGCGCACGCGTGGCTTCGGCGCCGAGGTGGTGCTGCACGGCGACACCCTGGAGCAGGCGCGCGTGCACGCCTACCGGCTGGCCGAGGAGCAGCACCTCACGTTCATCCACCCCTACGACGACGAGGCGATTGCCGCCGGGCAGGGCACGGTGGCCCTAGAGATGCTGGCCGAGCAGCCCGATCTGGACGCGCTGGTCGTCTCGGTCGGCGGCGGCGGGCTGCTGGCGGGCATGGCCACCGCTGCGCGCGCGCTCAAGCCCGGCCTGGAGATCGTCGGCGTGCAGGCGGCGCGCTTTCCGTCCATGGTCAACGCCATCAAGGGCACGCAGCACGCGCAGGGCACCTCGACGATCGCCGAAGGCATCGCCGTGGGCCAGCCCGGCGCCATCACGCGCGAGGCCATTGCCCGTCTGGTGGACGACCTGCTGCTGGTCGAGGAGGGCGACATCGAGCAGGCGGTGCTGATGCTGCTGGAGATCGAGAAAACCCTGGTCGAGGGCGCGGGCGCGGCCGGCCTGGCCGCGCTGGTGCGCCATGGCGCGCGCTTTGCCGGCAAGAAGGTGGGGCTGGTGCTGTCGGGCGGCAACATCGACCCGCTGCTGCTGGCCGCCATCATCGAGCGCGGCATGGTGCGCTCCGGGCGGCTGGCGCGCATCCGCGTGAGCGCGCGCGACGTGCCCGGCGTGCTGGCGGACATCACCGCCACGGTGGCCGAGGCCGGGGCCAACATCGAGGAGGTGCACCACCAGCGCGCCTTCACCCTGCTGGCGGCGCAGAACGTGGAGATCGAGCTGGTGCTACAAACGCGCGGGCGCGCGCACATCGAGCAGGTGCTGGCCGCGCTGCGCGCCGCGGACATGCAGGCGCAGGAACACTGAGGCATGCCGCCGGGGCACCGCGCTACACTGGCGCACAGCGCCGGCGGCCTTGCAGGTCCGCGGGCAGATACCCCCAGATCGTCAGACAGCCAGACCGAGGAGACCCCACGCCATGACTTTGGAATCCAGCCCCCACGTCAGCCCCGCCACCCGCGCCGCCGAAGAGCAGGCACCCCAGTCCACCGACGCGGTGGAGTCGGTCATCCACCTGATTCCCATCGTGGTGCCGGCCGTGGGCGCGGCGATGATCTTCCTGCTGGCGTTCATCGCCGTCTACATGGCCTGAGCCCGCAGGGGCCGCCCGCCAGCCCCTGGCAGGCCCCGCCCGGCCGGTGCAGGCCCCGCAGCGATGCGGGGCCTTTTTTTTGTCAGCGCCTGCCCGTCTGCGCGCAGTCCACGCGGATCGGCGCCTTCGCCACCAGGCGGTCGGTGCCGCTGCGGCTGAACACCACGCCCTCGAACGTCACCTGTTTGCCCTGCACCCCGCCCTGCGTGGCCGGCACCTGCAGCCCGCGCGACGTCTGCTCGTTGGCGGCCCACACCACGTCGGGCGTCTTGCGGGGCTGGTCGGTGCCCACGTTGATGCGCAGTTCGGGCTGGAATGCCGGGTCCCCGTCCTCGTCTTCCATCGTCACGTAAACCGGCGTTCCGTCAGGCGCCTGCCCCGCGCCTTCGATGCTGAACTCGACCACGCCGCTGTCCGGGTCCTGCCCGACCGCGCAGCGGCGCGGCTCGAACCAGAACAGGCCCTGGTCGGTGTCGATCTCCACGCGCGTGCCCTGCACCGCAGCCCCGGCAGGCGCCGCGGGCGCCGTCGCCTGTGGCATGGCCGGTGCCGGTGCCGGCGCTGGTGCCGGCGCTGGTGCCTGCGCTGGTGCTGGCGCTGCGGCCGCTGCCGGCGCCTCGTCGCGGGAGCACCCCGCAATCAGGCACACGCCCAACACTGCCGCCATCCATCCCATCTTGTGCATGGTCCCGTTGTCCTTTCTGGTGTCGCATGAGCCCGGGAGCGCACCGCCCCGGGGCCGACCACCATACCGGCGCGCTGCGCGTTTGCCGACGATATTCCCAGTTTTGCGCACGTAGACGTGGAAAGACAACACCAGCGCGCCTGATGTGCGCAACCCGGTTAAGGTGGCCCGGTACCGTGCGGACGCAGGCGCACCCTGCGCCGGCATGTCGGGCACAGCCCCGGCCTCGGCGGGAGCGCGCGGAACCCAAGCGAGGTGAGAACAATGGATGGCAAGCGGTTTTCCTGGGCACGGCGCGCGGTCGTGCTGTCGGCAGCGGCGGTGGCGGTGGCGGGTTCCTACGGTGCGGCGAACGCCGCCGCGGGTGCGCCCGCCCCCGGCCTGCGCCTGACCGTGGACGGCCCGGCCCTGGGCGGGCCGGTGCGCTTCGTGGTGCCACCCGGCACCGAACGGCTCAAGCCGCACATCGACGACCTGGCGTTCACGCTCATGTTCCGGCCCAAGCAGGGCGTGATGTCCGAGGATGGCAAGCACCGCCTGAACACGGTGCTGCTGCGCACTGCCCCCGGTCGGGCCGGCGAATTCACCCAGGACTCTGGCATCGAAACCATGACAGTGGACCTGGACGCGCATGTGGACACGCCGCAAAGCCAGGGCATGTCGATGAGCTTTCGGCACAAGGGCCAGCGCCACCCCGCGCGCGTGCAACTGCAACGCTACGACGAGAAGGCGCGCCCGGCCGTGGCCGCAGGTCAGTTCAGCGGCAGGCTGCAACGCACCAACAACAAGCACACGCACGAGTTCTACCAGGTCGACGCCGACTTCCACTTCGGCAAATGATCCGGCGGCCGCACCCCGATGGCGATAACGGACCCGCCGCCCCCTTCACTAAGGCATATGGCAATGCGCCTTTTGCATAGTTTTGCGGTGCGTCCGACAGACAAGGCAGGGGCCGCTTCCTAGAATCGGTGTCCCTGCCGGCGGGGCCGCGTGTGCCCGCCGGGCCAGGCCAGGCGTTCCGAGTCGTTTTTTCAAAGGCAGTGTCGGCCACCAGGCGCGGCAGTGCCTTGGCGCCACAGGCGCGCGATCGCTTCCTTTGGAAAGATGGTTTTTCAACTCGCAGGAAGCTTTCCCATGAACGCACCCACCATGCAGGGGCTGGACCTCCAGGCCCCCGCGTATGTCAAGAATGCCCGGCTGATCGCCTGGGTGGCCGAGATGGCCGCGCTGTGCAAGCCCGAGCGCATCCACTGGTGCGACGGCAGCCAGGAGGAGTACGACACGCTGTGCCAGCAGCTCGTCGACGCCGGCACCTTCAAGCGCCTGAACCCGGCCAAGCGCCCGAACAGCTACCTGGCCTGGTCCGACCCGTCGGACGTGGCGCGCGTGGAGGACCGGACCTTCATCTGCTCGCAGAACAAGGACGACGCCGGCCCGACCAACAACTGGATGGCCCCGGACGAGATGCGGAGCGTGCTGCGCCCGCTCTTTGACGGCTGCATGCGCGGGCGCACCATGTACGTGGTGCCGTTTTCCATGGGCCCGCTGGGCAGCCCGATCGCGCACATCGGCGTCGAGCTGTCCGACAGCGCATACGTGGCGGTGAACATGCGCATCATGACCCGCATGGGCCGCGCGGTGTACGACGTGCTGGGCACCGACGGCGAGTTCGTGCCCTGCATGCACAGCGTGGGCGCGCCGCTGGCCGAGGGGCAGAAGGACGAGACGTCCTGGCCCTGCAACCCGACCACCAAGTACATCGTCCACTACCCCGAGACGCGCGAGATCTGGTCGTACGGCTCGGGCTACGGCGGCAACGCGCTGCTGGGCAAGAAGTGCCTGGCGCTGCGCATCGCCTCGACCATGGGCCGCGCGGCTGCGGGCGGCCCCTCCGGTAGCCCGGGCTGGCTGGCCGAGCACATGCTGATCCTGGGCGTGCAAAGCCCCGAGGGCAAGAAGTACCACGTCGCCGCCGCCTTCCCCAGCGCCTGCGGCAAGACCAACTTCTCCATGCTGGTGCCGCCGCCGGCATTCGAAGGCTGGAAGGTCACCACCATCGGCGACGACATCGCCTGGATCAAGCCGCAGGCCGACGGGTCCTTGCGCGCCATCAACCCGGAGGCCGGCTACTTCGGCGTGGCCCCCGGCACCAACATGCAGACCAACCCGAACTGCATGCTGAGCCTGAATAAGGACGTGATCTTCACCAACGTGGCGCTCACCGACGACGGCGACGTGTGGTGGGAAGGGATGGAAAAGGACACGGGCGCCCTGCCCGCGCACCTGATCGACTGGCAAGGCCGCGACTGGACCCCGGCCATAGCCCGCGAGACCGGCGCCAAGGCCGCCCACCCCAACGCCCGCTTCACCGTGGCCGCCACCAACAACCCGGCGCTGGACGAGGCCTGGGACGACCCGGCCGGCGTGAAGATCGACGCGCTCATCTTCGGTGGCCGCCGCTCCACCACCGTGCCCCTGGTGACCGAGGCGCGCAACTGGACGGAAGGCGTGTACATGGCCGCCACCATGGGCAGCGAGACCACGGCCGCCGCCTTCGGTCAGCAGGGCGTGGTGCGCCGCGACCCCTTCGCCATGCTGCCCTTCATCGGCTACAACATGAGCGACTACTTCGGCCACTGGCTGCAGCTGGGCGCCAAGATCGAGGCGCAAGGCGCGCAGCTGCCGCGCATCTTCACCACCAACTGGTTCCGCAAGGGCGAGGACGGCAAGTTCGTCTGGCCCGGCTACGGCGAGAACATGCGCGTGCTCAAGTGGATGATCGACCGCATCGAGGGCCAGGCACAGGGCCAGCAGACGCCGTTCGGCATCGCCCCCACCTACGGCGAGATCAACTGGCAGGGCCTGGACTTCACGCCCGCCCAGTTTGACAGCGTCACCGGCGTCGACCGCGCTGCCTGGGCCGAGGAGATGCAGTCGCACAGCGCGCACTTCGACAAGCTGGGCGAGCGCCTGCCCGAGGCGCTGCGGGCCACCCAGGCGCGCCTGCAAGAGCGCCTGGCGGCCTGAGGCCCACAGGGCCGCGCGCCTGCTGCGCGCCTGCCATAGCCACCCGCGCCGCGGGTGGCTTTTTTTATGCCCCTGCGCCGCGCCGCCTCACACCGCCAGCTCGACCGCGTCGACCACGCACTGCGGATCGGCATGGTGCGCCATGTGCCCCACCCCCGGCAGCAGGTGCAGCCGGCTTTGCGCCACGGCCCGGTGCAGCCGCATGCTGTGCGACTGCGTGTCGACCACGATGTCGTCGGCGCCAGCGATCAGGCTGAGCGGCACCGCCAGGTGGTGGTACCCCGGCTGCATCGCCTGCACCGCGGGCACCATGGAGCCCGCGTCCTCGGCGTTGGCGCGCAGTTGCTGCGGGCGCAGCAGCAGCTCGCGCCCCAGCGTCTGGACGTAGCCGTCCGGCACCGGCTGCGGCGCGAACATGCCGCGCACCTCGCTGTTCAGCAGCGCGCGGCCGGCCAGGTTGGCCACCGTGTAGCGCAGCACGTCGCCCAACACCGGCCAGCCGACCGGCGCGGTCAGCCAAGCGTCGACGCGGGCGCTGGGGTAGTAGTAGCCCGAGACCAGCACCAGGCTGCGCACCGCCTCCGGGTGCTGCAGCGCCATGGACATCGCCACCAGCGTGCCCATCGAATGCGCGACGATCTTGGGCCGCTCGGCGCCGAGCTGGCGCAGCGCCTTCAGCAGCAGCGCGCCCTGCGCCTGCGGCGTCCACCGGCGGCCGCGCGGGCGGCGGCTGTGGCCGTAGCCGGGACGGTCGATGGCGATCACCCGGTGGTGGCGCGACAGCCGCTCGACCAGGCCGCTGGCAACGAAGTCGGCATGCGTGTTCAGCGCCCCGTGCAACAGCAGCACCGGCGGGCCGCCGCCGCGCTCGAGCACGTGCAGCTGCACGCCGTCGACCGTGAGCAGCCGGCCGGTGGGCGGCAGTTCGCGCTCGGCCCGGCGGGCACGCTCGGCGGTCCAGGCCGCCGTGGCTGCGAGGGCGGCCAGCGCCAGCGTGCCCGCGCCCGGGCGGTGGGAGGTGCGCGCGGGCACGGCGGAAGAATCAGGGGGGTGCGAATGGTCGGCCATGGCGGCCAATCTAGCGCCGCGGCACCCGGGCGCGGTAGGCCGCAGCCGCGCCTGCGTGCCCGCCGCCAAGCCTGTGGCCCGGCGCGGCCCTGGCGCGCTGTCCACCGGCCGGCGTGCGGTCGCTACAAAAAAAAGAGCTGCCAGCGCCTGGCAGCTCTCATTTTGAGGGTCAAATCTCTCAAAAACCTTTGTTTTACCAGCGCTGGCAGCTCATCTTTCGATAGCGCCAGGCGCCCTGAGCGCCCGCCGCGGCGCAGGCGTCAGAAGCGGTAGCGGCGCGGGTCGTCGACGGCGATGCCGTTCATGGCGCGGCTCAGGTCGGCCATCAGGCGCGCGTCGTGCAGCGCCGCGTTCCAGGTGCGCTCGTCGTCGCGGGCGCGGCGCCACGCCAGGACGGTGCGCCGGGCCGGGCCAGCGAGCAGCGCCAGCGAGGCGAAGGCCACCAGCCACAGCACCATCCAGGCGGCCAGCAGGTGCCCGTCGCTCCAGGCCTCCACCATCTGGCTGGCCACCACCATCAGCGCCGACACACCGGCCGCCAGCAGCAGCGACGCGGCCGTCCGCGTGCCGCCACCGGCCAGCGGCGTGCCGCGCAGGGCCGGCGCACCCGGGCGCACGGCGGAATCAGGGGTATGGACCACACTCGTCATCGTTGTCATCTCCAGCAGTTCGGGCTGCCTGCACACGGGCAGGCCCAGCCGCAGACCCAATACTAGGGTTTTCCCTAGATTCGCGCCACTTTATCTTTTGAATTCCAACCATTCACGGTAATGATGGTTCTGCCATGCCGCCGCCCAACTTCCGCACGCTCGACCTGAACCTGCTGCGCGTCTTCGACGAGGTGATGACCGAGCGCAACCTCACGCGCGCCGCCGACAAGCTGGCGCTGACCCAGCCGGCCGTGAGCAACGCGCTGCGCCGCCTTCGCCAGGCCCTGGGCGACGAGCTGGTGGTGCGCAGTGGCGCGGGCGTGGCGCCCACCGCGCGCGCGCTCAGCGTATGGCCGGCGGTGCGCCAGGCGCTGGCACAGCTGCAGGAAGCGCTCGCCCCGGGCGAGTTCGACGCCGCCAGCGCCCGCACCAGCTTCGTGCTGGCCCTGGCCGACGCCACCGGCGCCACCCTGATCCCGCCGCTGGTGGAGATCCTGGAGCGCGAGGCCCCGGGCGTGTCGCTGCGCGTGGTGCCGCTGGCCACGCGCGACCCGCGCCGGCTGCTGGACGAGGGCAGCGCCGACATGGCGGTGGGCTACTTCCCCGCCGCCATGGCCGACCTGACCGCGCGCGCCCAGGGCGACCAGCCGGTGGCCTTCCAGAGCGTGCGCATCTACGACGGCGAATACGTGTGCGTGATGCGCGCCGGCCACCCGCTGGCGCACGCGCCCCTGACGCTGGACGCGTACTGCGCGGCGCGCCACCTGCTGGTGAGCTTTTCCGGCAAGCCGTTCGGCTTCATCGACCAGGCGCTGGCGTCGCTCGGGCGCGAGCGGCGCATCGTGCTCACCGTGAACCAGTTCTTCACCGCCGGGCGCGTGGTGGCTGCCAGCGACCTGCTCACCGTGCTGCCGCGCCACTTCGTCGGCGTGGCCAGCGTGGGAGGCGAGCTCGTCTGGCGTCCCCTGCCCATGGCCGTGCCCATCGTGCATGTCGACGCGCTGTGGCACCGCCGCCGACAGGGCGAGCCTGCCCACCGCTGGCTGCAGCAGGCGCTGGCGCGCGCCGCGCGCCGCACCGCCGCCGGCGCCCCTCCCCTCACCGAACCCGTCCTGCCGTGAACATCCAGCTCCTGTCCGACCTGCACCTGGAAACCCAGCCCCAGTTCCGCGCCAGCCCGGCCGCCGGCGCCGACGTGCTGGTGCTGGCGGGCGACATCGGCTCGTACCAGCGCGGCTCGCGCCTGCAGGACGCCGACTTCGGCCTGGCGCGCTTTTCGCCGCTGCCGCAGTACGGCGGCTGGCCCACGCCGGTGTTGTACGTGCCGGGCAACCACGAGTACGACGCGCTCGACTTCGACGACGCGCACGCCCGGCTGCGCGCCACCTGCGAGCGGCTCGGGCTGATCTGGCTGGAGCGAGGCAGCGTGGTGCTGGCCGGCGTGCGCTTCGTCGGCACCACGCTGTGGAGCGACTTCGACGCCATCGCCGACGCGCACGGCCTGCAGGGCGAGGCGCGCGAGCGCCAGCGCGGCAAGGCCTACCGGGCGGCCAATTTCTACCTGGAAAAGACGGGCGGCACGCGCGGCGGCCAGCCCTTCCTGGCCGAGGCGGTGCGCGCGCAGGCGCTGGCCTGCCAGCAGTGGCTGCGCCAGGCGCTGGCCGAACCGTTCGCCGGCCCCACGGTGGTGGTGACGCACTTTGCGCCCAGCCTGCGAAGCGCCGACCCGCGCTATGGCCTGGTGCCCGGCACCGCCGGCTTTTGCAATGCGCTGGACGACCTGCTGCCCGCCGCCGACCTGTGGCTGCACGGCCACCTGCATGCACCCAGCCACTACACGGTGGCCGGCACGCGCGACGACGGCTCCGCCTGGCGCTGCCGCGTGGTGGCCAACCCGCTGGGCTACGCGCGCAAGGGCGAACAGTGGACGTTCGAGCCGCACTGCCTGCTCACCGTATGATCGCCGCAGCCCGCGCCAGCACTGACGTTGCTGCCGGATTCCTGGCCGTTTTGGAGGACCTCCGATGAACATCCTGCTCGCCGTGGACGGCAGCCCCTACACCAAGAAGATGCTGGCCTACCTGGCGTCGCACGAGGAAATGCTCGGGCCCAACCACACCTACACCGCCCTCACCGTGCAGGCACAGCTGCCCCCGCGTGCGCGCGCTGCGCTGGGCAAGGACGTGGTCGACCGCTACTACCAGGAGGAAGGCGAGAAGGTGCTGGCCACGGTGGACAAGTTCCTGGCGCGCCACGGCGTCAATGCGCGCAGCATGGTCAAGATCGGGCCCGCCGGCGAGACCATCGCCAAGGTGGCGCAGTCGGGCAAGTTCGACCTGGTGGTCATGGGCACGCACGGCCACGGCGCCTTGGGCAAGCTGGTCATGGGCTCGGTCAGCACGCAGGTGCTGGCCAAGTGCGAGGTGCCGGTGCTGCTGGTGCGCTGACCGCGCTGCGGCTGCACCGCACCCATGTCCGAACGAGAAGACGCCGCCATGGCCGAACCGCTTCGCCCGGCCCGCGCGGCGGCGCCGCACCGGTGGTGGCGCCTGCGCCGACCCTCCTGAGCCACGCATCCCAGAGCCCATGCCGGCGCCGCGGCGCCCGTCAGCCGCGCAGCCCGCGCAGGCCGGTCTGCACCGCCCAGTCGATGACCTGCGCGTCGCTGTAGCTGCCGCACTCGCGCAGCAGCGCCACCATCGGGTCGCACGCGCGCGCCAGCAGGGCGCACATCAGCACCTGCGCGGGCACATCGCGGCGCACCTGGCCTGCGTCCTGGGCGCTGGCGATCCACTGCAGGATGTGCCCGCGCAGGCCCTGCATGGCGGCCTGGTAGGCGGTGCAGGTGCGCAGCGCCTGCGCCAGCGCCGAGTGCCGCGGCGCCAGCAGCAGGCCCTCTCCGTGGCCGACCTGCCAGGCCAGCAGCCAGCGCAGCAGCGCCTCCAGCCGCTCCAGCGCCGCCCAGGCCGGCGGCATGCCATCGATGAACGCCTGCAACTGGCTGGCGCCATGCGCCATGGCGGCGGCGCACAGGTCGTCCTTGCCGGCGAAGTGCTTGTAC
>DAMCAL010000103.1:4179-9925 GCA_032059585.1 Burkholderiaceae bacterium | reverse complement strand
TTCTCGATCACGGCTATTTTTTGGCCGTGCGCCTCGGTCAGCACGCGCTTGAGCAATGTGGTCTTGCCGGCGCCAAGGAAGCCGGTGAGGATGGTGACGGGGATCAGGGACATGAAAGGGGCCTTGCAAAAGGGGCGCGCCTGCGGTCGGGCAGCGCAGCCACCGGACTGTAGCGAAGCGGGCAAACCCCGGTCTGCAAGGCCGTCATTGTGGGGCAATTTCCGGCTTTTGCCCTTGCGGGCAAATCGCCGAAAGCTATTCTTTCAATAGCAAAACAGATTACTTGCGCCAGTAGTTATTGGCCGCCGCCACGGTCTGGAAGTTGAGCGCCACCACCTGCGAGGCGGCCGTGAGCGCTTCGTGGCTGTTGGCGTACTCGGGGCGCAGCTTGTGCAGCACGTCGGGGTCGGGCTGGGTGTATTTCACGCCGCGCCGGCTCAGCGTGATGGCCAGCTCGAAGCCCGCCTGGGGCGTATCGGTGATGAGCGAGGGCAGCCAGGTGTCGGCCATGTCAGGGTTCCTTTCGTGGGGAGTGAAAATGGCCCGCGGCACTGTAAAAGCACATCGGACCGGCCCGTTATAACCCCTGCGGGAAGGGTCCCGGCGTCCCGGCGCCCCCGCGTGCCGGTCACAGCCGATGAGAAGATCCAATCTCCCCCTCCAGAACGACGCGACCATGAGCCTGGTCCAGCCCCTGCCTTCCGGCCCGCTCGACATCGTGGGCGACGTCCACGGTGAGTACCAGGCGCTGCGCGACCTGCTGCACCACCTGGGCTACGACGCGCAAGGGCGCCATCCCGAGGGCCGCACGCTGGTGTTCGTGGGCGATTTTTGCGACCGCGGCCCGGACAGTCCGGCGGTGCTGGCGCTGGCGCAGCGGCTTTGCGACGCCGGCCGCGCCGTGGCGGTGCTGGGCAACCACGAGTTCAACCTGCTGCGCGGCGACGCCAAGGACGGCTCGGGCTGGTTTTTCGACGCGCGCCAGGCGCGCGACAACGCCAAGTACGCCCCCTACGCCCGCCCGGCCGCGCACGAACGCGCCGCCCTGACCGGCTTCCTGGCGCAGCTGCCGGTGGCACTGGAGCGCGGCGACCTGCGCGTGGTGCACGCCGTGTGGCAGGACGCGCAGATCGCGGCTGCGCGCGCGGTGCCCCTGGGCCAGGCGTTGCAGGCTTACGACGCGTGGGAGCAGCGCGCGGTGGAGCACGCCGCCCGCAGCGGCCTGGACGCGCGCGTCGCCGCCGAGCTGCAGGCCTGCCCCGCCGGGCTGGAGGACGAGCGCACGCCGCCGCCAGTGTTCTTGCATGCCTACGCCGAGCACGAAGCCAACAAGCAGATGTTCAACCCGCTGAAAGTGCTGACCTCGGGCGTGGAGCGTGCGGCTGCAGCACCGTTCTTCACCAGTGGCAAGTGGCGCTTCGCCCAGCGCGTGGCCTGGTGGGACCGCTACGAGGACGCCGTTCCGGTGGTCGTCGGCCACTACTGGCGCCGCCTGGAGGCAGTGGACCGCAGCGCCACCGGCAAGGGCGACGCCGACCTGTTCGCCGCCACCGATCCGCTGCACTGGCACGGCCGGCGCGGCAACGTGTTTTGCGTGGACTTCTCGGTCGGCGGACGCTGGGCGACGCGCCTGGACCCGCGCAACCCGGCGGGCGCCTACCGCCTGGCGGCGCTGCGCTGGCCGGAGCGGATCCTGCAATTCGACGACGGCAGCGTGCGCAGGACCGAGGGCTTCGGCCAGCCGCAGCCGCCGGTCTGATACGCCGCCGCGGCACGCGCGCTCGCCGCAGCCCCGGGCGCCCTCGGCGTCTGGCACCCAGACGCTGCATTCAGGCAAAAATCGCCTCTGGCCCTTGCGTGTCAAGCGTGAGCAGCTACAAAATCTGGAGCAACCCGCCTGCCTGGCACCAGGCGCCTGCCTTTGTTCAGTCCTTGGGCGGCTGGCGCTTTGCCCGCGGATGCGCCTGGTCATACACCTGCGCCAGGTGCTGGAAGTCCAGCCGCGTATAGGCCTGGGTGGTGGTGATGCTGGCATGGCCCAGCAGCTCCTGCACCGCGCGCAGGTCGCTGCTGGATTGCAGCAGGTGGCTGGCGAACGAATGGCGCAGCATGTGCGGATGCACCGGCGTGGTCAGGCCGGCAGCCGCGCTGCGCTGGCGCAGGCGCACCCAGACACGCTGCGCGGTGATGCGTGCGCCGCGCTCGCCCACGAACAGCGCATCGGCGTCCAGCCGCTGCGCCGCCGCGCCGGCGAACGGCAGCGCGCGCTGCGCGAGCCAGGCCTGCACGGCGCGCACCGCCGGCGGGCCCATGGGCACGCTGCGCCGGCGCCCGCCTTTGCCGTGCACGTGCGCTTCCGCGCCCTCCAGGTCGACCCAGCCACGGCCCTGGCGGTGCGCGGCGCTGCTGGCCACCGCGTCCAGTCCGACGAGCTCGCCCACGCGCAGCCCGCAGCCGTACAGCAGCTCGACCATGGCCGCGTCGCGCGCCTCCAGCCAGGGGTCGGCCTGTGGCTGGCTGTGCTCGGCCAGGCGCACGGCATCGTCCACCGGCAGCGCCTTGGGCAGGGGCTTGGGGGCCTTGGGCGCGCGCACGTCCTGCGCCGGGTTGTGGCCGATCAGCCCCTGGCGCGCGGCCCAGGCGAAAAAGCCGCGCCAGCCCGACAGGATGAGGGCGATGCCCCGCGCGCTGCGCCCGCCGGCGTGCATCTGCGCGGCGAACCGGCGCAGGTGCGCGCTGGTCAGTTGCAGCAGGGGCAAGCCGACCTGCTGCGCGTGCGCGCACAGGCGGTGCAAATCCTGCGTGTACAGCGCGAGGGTGCGTTCGGCCAGGCGCTTTTGCACCCGCGCGTGCGCCAGGTACTCCAGCGCCTCGGCGGGCAGCGGCGGCGGGGCCGCGTCGTCCCGGGCCCCACCCGTCATGTCACTTCAGGCGCAGCAGCGCGCTGGAGGCCAGCTCGGCCATGCGCGCGAGGAATTCGGTGCCCATGGTGGCGTCGAAGCGGTGGGCATCGGGCGAGCCCAGCACCAGCAGGCCGAACGCCGGCTGCTCGGCGCTGTCGATGGCGCCCGGGCGCAGCGGCAGCAGCGCCAGCGAGCGCACCTCGTGCGCCTCGGGCAGCCAGGCGGCGGCCTCGAAGCCGAGGTTGGGCCCGCAAAAGGGCATGGTCAGCGAGGAGGCGAAGGCACGCACGTCGTCGCCCACGCCGCGCGCGAAGGCCGCGTCCGCATGGCGCTCGTCGATGTTCCACAGGCGCAGCGCGACCTGCGGCACGTCGAACAACTGCTGGATGCCGGCGCGCACCGCCTGCGGCACCGCGGCGGTGTCGCGCACGCCGGCCAGCTGGCGCGCCCACTGGTGGATCTTGCCGGTGATGGCGGCGTTCTCGTGGCTGTGGCGCACCATCTCCATGACGCGCTGCTCCAGCCCCTTGATCTTCTCGCGCAGCATCTCGGCCTGGCGCTCCTGCAGGCTCACCGCCCGCTGGCCGTGCGGGCTGGTCAGCGTGACGATGGCCAGCAGCTCGGCATGGCGCTCGAAGAAGCCCGGCGTGTTGGACAGGTAATGGGCGATGTCGTCTTCGGTGATGGGGGTGAGGGGCAGGGTCATGGGGCAGGCAGGCAAAGGCAGGCGGTGAACAGGGGTACGGCGCAGGCGTCAGGACGCCGGGGCGGTGTGGAAAAAATCAGCGGCAGCCCGGTGCGCCCCGTCGGGCAGATGGTCGGGCAGTTCGATGGAGCCTTCGAACACGGTGGCGGCCGGGCCGGTCATGAAAACGGCGTCTTCCGGTGCGCCGCTCCACTCGATGGTCAGCAAGCCGCCGCGGGTGTGCACCTGCACGCGCGGTGCCAGCAGCCCCAGGCGGATGCCGGCGGCCACCGCGGCGCAGGCGCCGGTGCCGCAGGCCAGGGTCTCGCCGGCGCCGCGCTCGTACACGCGCAGGCGCACCCGGCCCCGGTCCAGCACCTGCAGGAAGCCGGCGTTCACGCGCTCTGGAAAGCGCGGGTGCGACTGCAAGAGCGCACCGATGCGCGCCACCTCGGCCGTTTCCACATCGTCCACCAGGCACACGGCATGGGGGTTGCCCATCGACACCACCGCTACGGAAATAATAGCTGCAGACGCTTGTGGGTCCAGCGCCAGAGGCCATTTTTGTCCTGAACCCTGGGGTTGGGGCGCCAGGCCGGCAGTATCGAACGGTACCCGTTCAGGCGCGAACTCGGGCCGGCCCATGTCCACGCGCACGCCGCCCTCGGCCAGGCGCAGCTCGATCACCCCGGTCAGGGTCTGCACGCGCAGCACGTCCTTGTCGGTCAGGCCGCGTTCGCGCACGTAGCGGGCGAAGCAGCGCGCGCCGTTGCCGCACTGCTGCACCTGCCCGCCGTCGGCGTTGTGGATGACGTACTCGAAGTCCAGGCCCGGCGCGGGCGCGGGGCGCACGCTGAGGATCTGGTCGGCGCCCACGCCGAAGTGGCGGTCGGCCAGCCGGCGGTAGTGCGCGGCGGTGAGCGGCCAGCGCGCGCGCGTTTCGTCCAGCACCACGAAGTCGTTGCCCGCGCCCTGCATCTTGGTGAAGCGGATGTGCATGGGGCGATTATCCGGGCGCGCCGGGTCGAGCGGCCACGCATCGCCATAATCGCTGCATGCCCCGCGACAGTCAGCGCCTCCATCCCCGCCGCCCGCCCGCGGCCCCCCTGCATGCGGCCACCGTGCTGCTGCTGCGCGACGCGGGGCCGCCCGGGGGCGCCTGCGCGCTGGAGGTGCTGATGACGCGCCGCTCCGACCGGGCCAGCTTCGCACCCAGCGCCTATGTGTTTCCCGGCGGCGGCATCGAGGCCCAGGACGCGGACCCGGCCACGCACGCGCTGGCCGACCACCGCCCCGGCCAGACCGGCGAGCGCCTGACCGAGGCCCTGGCCGCGGTGCGCGAGAGCTTCGAGGAGCTGGGCATCCTGCTGGCACGCCATGCCGACGGGCGTTGGGCCGGCCCCGAGGACGTCGCCGCCATCGACCGCCACGCACCCTTCGCCGCGCAGGTGGCCGCGCGCGGTCTGCGCCTGGCGGCAGACGCCATGTACCAGCTCGCCCACTGGACGGCCGACCGCAACCTGCCCAAGCGCTTTGCGGTGCCGTTCTTCGTGGCGCGCATGCCCGAAGGCCAGGAGCCGGTAGCCGACGAGGCCGAGCAGTTCGAACCGGTCTGGGTCTGCCCACAGGACGCGCTGGCGCGCCACGAGGACGGCCAGTTCTTCATGATCTACCCGACCATCCGCACGCTCGAGCGCCTGGCGGCGTACCCGGATGTGCAGGCGGTGCTCACCGCCGTGGCACCCGAGCAGCCGCTGTGGGTGTGCTGCCCGCGCTCGGGGCTGCTGGAGGGGCGCGAGACGCGCTTCATGGAGCACGAGGCGCCCTATGGCGAGATCGCCCTGGTCTGCCCCGATGGCTATGGAGGCCACGTGCTGGACTGGCAGTGCGAGCGCCCGGTGCCGTTGCTCAAGAACGTGCAGCGCCTCACCGCCGCCAACCCCGGCGTGATGACCGGCCCGGGCACCAACAGCTACCTGGTGGGCGAGCCCGCCACGGGCTACATCGCCATCGATCCTGGCCCGGCCGAGCCCGAGCACATCGAGCGGCTGTGGCGCGCGGCGGGCGGCGACATCCGCGCCATCGTCTGCACGCACTCCCACCCCGACCATTTTCCCGGCGCCGCGCCGCTGCAGGCGCGGGTGGCCGCGCATGGCCG
>DAMCAL010000103.1:0-4169 GCA_032059585.1 Burkholderiaceae bacterium | reverse complement strand
CCACGGCGCGTGCGTCCAGCCAGTTCGTGCCCGACCGGGCGCTGCAGGATGGGGAACTGCTCACCCTGACGGGCACCGGGCCGCAGGGCGGCATCACCCACACGCTGCAGGCGGTGCACACGCCAGGGCACGCCGCCAACCATGTCTGCCTGGTGCTGCAGGAGGACGGACTGCTGTTTTCCGGCGACCACATCCTGAACGGCAGCACCACCGTCATCGACCCGCCGGACGGCAACATGGCCGACTACCTGGATTCGCTGGCCCGGCTCGATGCGCTGTGCGAACAGCACGGCATCGAGTTCATCGCCCCGGCGCACGGCTACGTGCTGTGCGATGCGCGCGCCGTCATCGCCCGGCTGCAGGCCCACCGCCTGGCGCGCGAGGCGAAGGTGCTGGCGGCCATGCAGGCCGAGCCGCAGGGCAGCCTGGCCGACTGGACGCGCCGCGCCTACGAGGACGTGCCGCCGCGCATGTGGCCGCTGGCGCAGCGCTCGCTGCTGGCGCACGTCGAGCGCATCCGCGCGCTGGGACTCGACCATGCCCCGGCCACCGCCTGAAGTGCCGGGGCCTGGCCCGGTGCAGAGCGCCCGGCGGGCGCACGCGCCTGTGCCAGCCGCGCGCCTTTGCGCCCCGCCACCTGCTTCCTGCGGCCGTGCGCGGCCTTTGCCATGACCGACGACGCCTCCTCCATCCGCCTGTCCAAGCGCCTGGCTGCGCAACTGCCGTGCTCGCGCCGCGAGGCCGAGCTGTACATCGAAGGCGGCTGGGTGCAGGTCGACGGTCGGCTCGCCGAGGAGCCGGGCCTGCGCGTGCGCCCGGACCAGCAGGTGCAACTGCAGTCCGGCGCCCGGGCCGAGGAGGCCCCGCCCGTCACGCTGCTGCTGCACAAGCCGCCGGGCTACGAGGCCGGCCTGGGCGGGATCGAGCCCGGCGCCCACGCCAGTCGCAGCCGCGGCGCACCCGAGGCGCTGACCCTGCTGCAGCCGGACAGCCTGCACGCCGAGGGCGGGCCGCCCGTGCGCGTGCTGCAGCGGCACTTCCGGCAGCTGCAGTGCCACACGCCCCTGCCCACCGAGGCCAGCGGGCTGGTGGTCTATACGCAGGACCGGCGCATGGCGCGCCGCCTGGCCGAGGACATCGAGACGCTGGAGCAGGAATGCATCGTGCAGGTGACCGGCCGGATCGCCGACGGGGGCCTGCAGCGCCTGTGCCACGGGCTTGAGTTCAATGGCCGGGCCCTGCCGCCCATCAAGGTCAGCTGGCAGAGCGAGCAGCGCCTGCGCTTTGCCCTGAAGGGCATCCGCCCGGGCCAGGTGCCGGCCATGTGCGCGGCCGTGGGCCTGAGCGTGGTGGCGCTCAAGCGCCTGCGCATCGGCCGCGTGGCGCTGGCGCCGCTGGCCGAGGGGCAATGGCGCTACCTGCGGCCGTGGGAGCGGTTCTGAGTCAACCCTTTTGCTCTCAAAAAAATAGCTGCATGCCTTTTATTTGCAAGGGTTTGCAGCTACTTTTGACCAAAAAAATGTGAAGCACGCCTGTACGCCGGATTCTGTGCACCCGGGCCGTCTTGCGACAACCTGGGCGTGACCGCCATTACTCTGGGCCGGGGGTCGCCCGCCCGGCTCGATGCCACCTACCCGCACACTCCGGGGGCCCCGTCAACGTGTGCCTACTTGGTGTTGCTGCGCGTAGAGATTGCCCGTTTCACCCCGCGCGGGCTCAACGCCCGCTCGGGGCGGCTGTGCAGAACCGGCTTTCGCCGGTGTGGGGCGGCTTGCGCCACCCTCTCGCCAGCTCATCGCTGGCGCCGCACAGAACACCTCGTGGCAGGCACCCACTCGGACTCGTCTCTGTTGCTCTGATCCTCACCTCACGGTGGACAGCCGTTAGCTGCTACGCTGCCCTGTGCAGTCCGGACGTTCCTCCAGTGCCTGGTTTCCCAGATCGCACCAGCGGCGGTCCAGCGTGCTTCACGCAGGCGATTATCCCCTGCGCGCAAGGGGGCAGCGCACGCTGGGGGCATATCGATATGCTGCGGGCGCGCGGCAGGCTCCGCCACAATGCCTGCCCGCTTCCCCGTTTGTGCAACCCTTCTTCGCGGAGTCCAGCATGCGAATCGACAACATCCTGCAGGCCATCGGCAACACGCCCCACGTGCGCATCAACCGGCTGTTCGGCGCGGCCGCCAACGTCTGGATCAAGTCCGAGCGCGCCAACCCTGCCGGCTCGATCAAGGACCGCATCGCCCTGGCGATGGTCGAGGCCGCCGAGGCCAGCGGCCAGCTCCAGCCCGGCGGCACCATCGTCGAGCCCACCAGCGGCAACACCGGTATCGGCCTGGCGCTGGTGGCGGCCGTCAAGGGCTACAAGCTGGTGCTGGTGATGCCCGACAGCATGTCGGTGGAGCGCCGCCGGCTGATGCTGGCCTACGGTGCGAAGTTCGACCTGACCCCGAAGGAAAAGGGCATGAAGGGCGCGATCGCGCGCGCACAGGAAATTGTCGACTCCACGCCCGGCGCGTGGATGCCTCAGCAGTTCGAGAACCCGGCCAACGTCGAGGTGCATGCGCGCACCACGGCGCAGGAAATCCTGGCCGACTTCCCCGACGGGCTGGACGCGGTCATCACCGGCGTGGGCACCGGCGGGCACATCACCGGCGTGGCGCAGGTGCTGAAAAGCCGGTTTCCCCAGCTGCAGGTGTTCGCCGTGGAGCCCACGGACTCGGCCGTGATCTCCGGCGGCCCGCCCGGCCCGCATGCCATCCAGGGCCTGGGCGCGGGCTTCATCCCCAAGAACCTCGACGTCAGCCTGCTGGACGGCGTCATCCAGGTCGAAGCCGAGGCGGCGCGCGAGTACGCCCGCCGCTCGGCGCGCGAAGAAGGCCTGCTGGTGGGCATCTCCTCGGGCGCGGCGCTGGCGGCCATCGCGCAGAAACTGCCCGAGCTGCCCGCCGGCAGCCGCGTGCTGGGCTTCAACTACGACACGGGCGAGCGCTACCTGTCGGTGGACGGCTTCCTGCCCGCGTGAGCCGGCGCGGCGCCGGCCGCTGTTTCTCCTGCAAGGCCGCGTGAGCGGCCTTTTCCGTTGTCGCCGCCGGGACGCCGGCTTGCGTTGCCCTCATGCACCGGCATGGTCCGCCGTCCTACAGCGGCGGCAGCCCCGCCACCCAAGAATGGACCGCAACGACGCCCGTCCGCGGCCGCCCCTCCGGGGCGCCGGCATCCCTGCCACTTCCGAGGGCGCGAAACGCAACCATCCATGACACCAGTCCCGCCCCGCTCCGCACGCCTGGCGTTCAAGGTCCTCACCGTGAACGTGCACAAGGGCTTCACCTCCTTCAACCGCCGGTTCATGCTGCACGAGCTGCGCGAGGCGGTGCGGCAGGTGTCGGCGGACGTGGTGTTCCTGCAGGAGGTGCTGGGCACGCACCAGCGCCATGCCAGCCGCGTGGCCGGCTTTCCCCAGCAGCCGCACTACGAATTCCTGGCCGACACGATCTGGAGCCAGTACGCCTACGGGCGCAACGCGGTCTACAACAGCGGCCACCACGGCAACGCGCTGCTGTCCAAGTTCCCGATCGTCCACTTCGAGAACCACGACATTTCCATCGCCGGCCCCGAGCGCCGGGGCATGCTGCACTGCGTGCTGCAACCGCCGGAGCTGGCCATGCCGCTGCATGCCATCTGCGTGCACCTTGGGCTGCAGGAAGGCCACCGGCACGAGCAACTGCACCGCATGGCGGCGCTGGTGCGCTCGCTGCCCGAGGGCGACCCCATCGTGGTGGCCGGCGACTTCAACGACTGGCGCGGCCGCGCGCACGCACTGCTGCTGCGCGAGGCCGGGCTGCGCGAGGTGTTCGTGCACTCGTTCGGCCGCGCGGTGCGCACCTTTCCCGCGCCCATGCCGCTGCTGCCGCTGGACCGCATCTACGTGCGCGGCGTGGCGGTGCACACGCCGCTGGCACTGCCCAAGCGGCCCTGGAGCCGCCTGTCCGATCACGCGCCCCTGGCTGCGGAGCTGGCGCTATGAGCCAGCGGCCGGAGCGCACGCCGGCGCGCCCGCGCCGCTCGTCGCGCTGGGTGCCCGGCAACCAGTTCGAGCTGCTGGAAAACGGCGAGGAGTTCTTCCCGCGCGTGTTCGAGGCCATCCGCAGCGCACGCCGCGAGGTGCTG
>DAMCAL010000102.1:3121-10029 GCA_032059585.1 Burkholderiaceae bacterium | reverse complement strand
CGGTGCGGTGTGTGCTGCGCGCCGCTTTGGCGCGCGCGGTCGAAGTAGTCCTGCAAGAGCGGGCGCCAGTCGGGGTGGGCGCAGTGGTCGATGATGGCCTGTGCGCGCTGGCGAGGCCCGAGGCCCCGCAAGTCGGCCAGGCCCTGCTCGGTGACGATGATCTGCGTGTCGTGCTCGGTGTGGTCCACGTGCGAGACCATGGGTACGATGCACGAAATGGCCCCGCCCTTGGCCGTGGACGGCGTGACGAAGAACGACAGGTAGCCGTTGCGCGCGAAGTCGCCCGAGCCGCCGATGCCGTTCATCATGGCCGAGCCCATGAGGTGGGTGGAGTTGACGTTGCCGTAGATGTCGGCCTCGATCATGGCGTTCATGGCGATCACGCCCAGGCGGCGCACCAGCTCGGGGTGGTTGCTGATCTGCTGCGAGCGCAGCACGATGCGCTCGCGGTAGAAGGCGATGTTGTCGGTGAACTCGCGCATGGCGCCCTGGCTGAGCGAAATCGCCGTGGCCGAGGCGGCGCGCATCTTGCCGGTGCGGATCAGCTCCAGCATGCCGTCCTGCAGCACTTCGGAAAACCCCAGCAGCTCCTCGAACGGCCCGTCCAGCAGCCCGGCCAGCACCGCATTGGCCACGTTGCCCACGCCGGACTGCAGCGGCAGCATGTTCTTGGGCAGCCGGCCCTTGGCCACCTCGTGCGCCAGGAAGTCGATGATGTGCGCGGCGATGGCGCGCGAATCCTCGTCCGGCGCGGCGAACGCCGTGTCGCGGTCGGCGTGGTGCGTGGGCACCACCGCGATGACCTTGGCCGGGTCCACGCGCAGGTAGGGCTCGCCGATGCGCTCGGTGGCGTGCATCAGGTGGATCGGCTTGCGCCGCGGCGGAATCGCCGTGCCGTAGTAGATGTCGTGCATGCCCTCCAGCTCGCGCGGCGGCAGCGAGTTCACCTCCAGGATGACGTGCTTGGCGATGTCCAGCCAGGTCTTGTTGTTGCCCACCGAAGCCGAGGGAATCAGCCGCCCGTCGGGCAGGATGCCCAGCACCTCGACCACCGCCACGTCCAGCGGCCCCAGGAAGCCGAACCACGCCTGCTGGGCGACGTGCGACAGGTGGATGTCCACGTAGTCGATCTCCCCGGCGTTGATGCGCCTGCGGCAGGTCGGGTCGGACTGGAACGGCAGGCGCTGGGCGATGCCGCCCACCTTGGCCAGCGCGCCGTCGAGCTCCGGCGCGGTGGAGGCGCCGGTCCAGACGTTGACCTTGAACGGGCGTCCCGCCGCGTGCTCGGCTTCGATGCGCGCGGCCAGCGCCTGCGGCACCACCTTGGGGTGCCCCGAACCGGTGAAGCCGCTCATGCCCACCGTGGCGCCGGCCGGAATGAGAGAGGCCGCCTGGGCTGCGTCCATGACGCGGGCGGCCAGGTCGGGGTGCTCGATGCGGGGCCGGGCGCTGCCGCTGGCAGGCGGGGAATGCGGGGCGACAGGCAAGGAGGACTGTGAAGACGAGAAAGGCGGCACGGCAGGCAACTCCACGCGGCCGGGTCTGGGCACCGGCCGGCCCAGGCGGGCGGACAACACAGGGACCCGCGGTAGAAGCCGAGACCCGATACGGACATCTTATCCAGGGTTTACCCGCATGCGGCGCAGTTTCCTTACGATCGGACACACGATGACCGATGGTGTGCTGCTTGCCTGTCCCTCCTGCCGCGCGCCGATGCACGCGCAGCGTTTCGCCGCCACGGGCGGGGGCACCCTCACGCTGGACATGTGCTTTGCCTGCCAGGGCCTGTGGTTCGACCCGCAGGAAAACACCCGCCTGGCGCCGGCCGCGGTGCTGGCCTTGTTCGACCTGCTGCACGGCCACCGCGGCGACCAGCACCGGCCGCTGTCCGAGCGGCTGCACTGCCCGCGCTGCGCGGGTGCGCTCGAACGCGGCTACGACCTGGCGCAGGGGGGGCGCTATGTCTCGCACCGCTGCACGGCGCGCCACGGCCGCTTTGCGACCTTCGGTGCGTTCATGGTGGAAAAGGGCTTCGTGCGGCACCTGAGCCGGCTGGAGATCGAGGCGCTGGCAGCCCGCGTGGGCACCATCGCCTGCACGGCCTGCGGTGGCACGGTGGACATCCGCCATGACCACGCCTGTCCCTGGTGCCGCTCGGCGTTGTCGCTGCTGGATCCGCAGGCCGTGGACCGGGCGCTGGCGCGCTTCGGCCAGGTGGCGCAGGCCGGCGCGCAGCGGACCCAGCAGGCGGACGCGCCCGCCCATCTGGCCGACGCCCTGATCGCCCTGGAACGCAACCGCGCGCGCGAGGAGCGCGAACGCCAGCGCCAGCGGCTGGAAGGCCGGCGCGACGACCAGTTCGACCTCCTGAGTGCCGGCATCGAGATGGTGTGGGCGTGGCTGCGGCGCTGAGCTGCGGGTACTGAAAGCCGTTAACACCCACGCGCTGCACAGCAGCCGCTGCGTCGCCTGGGGATGGCCGCTGCACGGCCTTCTCTCCCTTCTGAACGGTGCCTTCGCGTATCCATGCCCTCGGCGTGCACGGAGGCGCGGCTCTGGTGGCAGCCGTGGGTGTGGCCTCCGCACGCCGGCAGGCAATTGCCGGGCAGCCCGCCTACAGCAGAGAAAGAACTTCATCCACGCCGGGCCCGCCGGCCAGCGCGAACACTAGTCCAACAATAGCGAAAACCTGAGGGGGTCGTCGTGTTCTGGACCCATTGTGGCCGCGGCCGCAAGGCCCACGCCCACGACAGTTTCAGACGTTTCATTGCTCTTCCAAGGAGAACCTGCCATGTTGAACTCTTCCGTCAAAGCCCTGTCCTTCGCTGCCGCCATGGCCCTGTCCGCTGCCGGCACCTGGGCACAAACTGCGCCGACCGACTCTTTCCAGATCGCCCAGGCCTCGGGTGGCGCCGCGCCCGGTGCCGGCCCCAGCTCGGCCAATGGAGGCGCCAACGGTCCTGGCGGCATGCCGTCCGGCAGCGCCACTGGCTCGACCGGCACTTCGTCGTCCGGAAACATGGGTGCAACCGGCCCGGGCAATGGCAACACCGCCGCGACCGGAACCCCATCCACGGGCAACATGGGCAGCACTGCCACGGGTACCTCGTCCGACATGAACCGCAGCAACATGACGGGCACGCAGGGCAACACCGGCATGCGCAACCGCGCAGCCCGCGCCGACCGCAACTGACCGTCCCCCGTCGCCCCTGCCTGCATGGCCTGTGTTCCTCCAGGGGAACCGGGCCATGCGTGCGAATGGTGACCGATGAAAAAGGCCATGGGGGCAGGCCTGGACTGACAGCCCCCACGCCGACCCGCTCGATGGTGTTGGGCTACCGTGTTCACCCGGCTGACCAGCCGGCCGCTTTCTTGTCGAGACAAGGAAAGCCGGGGACTGGGCGCCTGGCTTGCTGATCGGCGGCCCACTCCTGATTCCTTTGCCTTCTATGCAAGCGACAAACGGCTTTCTTCGTGTTGATCCGCGCGCGCTCTGGCATGCCTGGGTCTGCGCGTTCCTCGCCTGTTGGAGCGCGTGGGCCTGCGCGGCGACGCCACGGGATGCTGCGGTTGCGAGCGCATCTGGCACGGCCCCCGCCTCTGCGCCCGCCGAGCGCGCCCTGCCCGCGAGCCGCCTGGCCATGTCGCAAGACGCGCAGGACGTTCTGGCGTGGATACGCCGCAGCGGCGACAACGCCGGCATGCCCTTTGCCCTGGTGGACAAGCGCGCGGCTGCGGTCCATGTCTTCGACAGCCAGGGCGCGGCGCGCGGCTCCTCGCCGGTATTGCTGGGTCTGGCACGCGGCGACCACTCGGTGCCCGGCATCGGAGAGCGCCCGATCGCCCAGATCGCGCCGCACGAGCGCACCACGCCGGCGGGGCGCTTCGTGTCCGAACCGGGCGTCAACCTGCAAGGCACCGACATCGTCTGGGTCGACTACGACGACGCCATCTCCATGCACCGGGTGCGCCCGACCAAGGCGTCGGAGCGCCGGCTGCAGCGCCTGGCCAGCGCGACCACCACCGACAACCGCATCTCCTACGGCTGCATCAACGTGCCGGTCACGTTCTACGACCGCTTCATCGCGCCCACGCTGGGCCGGCAGGCCGGGGTGGTCTATGTGCTGCCCGAGACCCAGGCAGCCGCCGCGTTCTTCGGCTTCACAGCCCCGGCCGTGGCCCGCTGACGGGGGCCGGCGCGCCGCGCGACAGCAGGGCGTTCAGGATGATGGCGCCGAAGGTGGCGGTGCCGATGCCGCCCAGAGCGAAGTCGCCGAACTTGAGCGTGAACTCGCCCGTGCCCAGGATCAGGGTGATGGCGGCCACCAGCAGGTTGCTGCTTTGCGAAAAGTCCACGCGGTTGTCCACCCAGATCTTGGCGCCGGCGATCGCGATCAGGCCGAACACCACGATCGACACGCCGCCCATCACCGGCAGCGGAATGGCCTGGATCAGCGCCCCGAACTTCGGCGAAAAGCCCAGCAGCACCGCCAGCACCGCCGCCACCAGGAACACCGCGGTGGAGTAGATGCGCGTGGCGGCCATCACGCCGATGTTCTCGGCGTACGTCGTCACCCCGGTGCCGCCGGCCGCGCCGCTGACCATGGTGGCCACGCCGTCGCCGATGAAGGCCCGGCCCATGTACTGGTCCAGGTTCTTGCCGGTCATGGCCGTGACGGCCTTGATGTGGCCCAGGTTCTCGGCCACCAGGATGATGACCACCGGCACGATCAGCAGCATGGCCGGCGCGCTGAACACCGGCGCGTGCAGCTGCGGCAGGCCCAGCCACGGCGCGGCGGCCACGCCCGACAGGTCCACCGGCTTGCCCAGCCCCAGGCCGTTGGTCAAGAGTGCGTAGGCGATGCTGGCCAGGATCAGGCCCACCAGGATCAGCAGGCGCTGCACCATGCCGCGCGTGAACACCGCCACCAGCGCCACGCACACGAAGGTCAGCGCCTGCATCCAGGCTTCGAAGTTGTTGGCCGCCATGTTCTTGATGGGCACGCCCGCCAGGTTCAGGCCGATCACGGCCACCACCGCGCCGGTGACCACCGGCGGCATGAAGCGCTCGATCCAGCCGGTGCCGCCCAGGTGCACCACCACGCCCACCAGGGTGTAGACCGCGCCGCAGGCGATGATGCCGCCCAGCGCCACGCCGATGTTGGCGTTGGGCCCCTTGCCGGCGTATGCCGTGGCGGCGATCACCACGCCGATGAAGGCGAACGACGAGCCCAGGTAGCTGGGCACCTTGCCGCCGGTGACCAGGAAAAAGATCAGCGTACCGATGCCGCTCATGAACACCGCCAGGTTGGGGTCGAAGCCCATCAGGATCGGCGCCAGCACCGTGGAGCCGAACATGGCGATCACGTGCTGCACGCCCATCAGCCCGGTCTGCGGCCAGGGCAGGCGTTCATCCGGGCCGATCACGCCGCCCGTGCGCAGCACCTCGGCCGGGCGCTCCTGCCATTGAAACAATCCCATGTCGGTCTCTCCTGCTCGGGGGAAAAAAGGTGGAGCGATGGTAGAGACTTTGCGGCCGGTTGCAGGAATATGGATCGAAAAGGGCGCCAGCGCCCACCCAGCAAGCGCTGGCAGCTATAAAAAATGAAGCAAACAGCCCGGCCGGTTCAGCCGGCGGCGCGGCGGCGGCGCTGCTTGACGGCATACATCGCCTGGTCCGCCTCGCGCAGGGCCTGCGCCGCGGTGCGGGTGCCGGGCAGCACCGCCACCGCGCCCACGCTGGCGCCTGCATAGTCCAGCGCCACGCTCTCCGCCTTGAAGCGGCCGATGGTCGCCTGCGCCACGCGCTGGGCGAAGGCCTGCACGGCGGCGGCCACGTCGGCCTCCGGCACGGGGCCGGGGCCCATCAGCGCGAACTCGTCGCCGCCGTGGCGCGCGGCCAGGTCCTGCGCGCGCAGCACCGCCTGCAGGCGCCGCGCGATGTGCGCGAGGAAGGCGTCGCCCACATCGTGCCCATGGGCGTCGTTGATGCGCTTGAAGCCGTCCAGGTCCACGAAGGCCACCAGTACCGTCGTGCCCTGGCGCGCACCCTGCGCCAGCTGCCGCTCCAGCGCCTGCTCGAACACCCGCCGGTTGGGCAGTCCGGTGACGGCGTCGGTGCTGGCGAAGCCGGCCAGGCGGCGGTTGGCCTGCACCAGGTCCTGCACCAGTTGCTCGCGCTCGACCTGCTGGGCGATCAGTTGCGCGAACAGGGTCAGCATGTGCAGCGCCCCCGCCTCCAGCGTGTGCCGTGTGGCGCTGGCCGCGCACAGCGTGCCGTAGAGCCGGTCGCCCGACAGCCGCACCGGCGCGCTGGCATACGTCTGGATGCCCAGCGCCTGCGCCGCCTGTGAGTCGCCCCAGCAGCCGGCCACGTCGTCGGTCTGCGGCCGGCCCTCGTCCAGGGCACGCTTGCACAGCGTGTCGTGCCAGGGCACCGACACGCCTTCGGGAATCTCCAGCGCTTGCGCCCGCGTGTTGCGTGCGTAGAGCACCTGCTGGCGCCCCGCCTGCAGGTCGATGGTGGTCAGGTAGGCCAATTCCAGGCCGGTGACGTCCTGCAGCAGCTCCAGCAGCGGGCGGGTCAGCTCCTCCAGCGTGTGCGCGCGGGTCAGCGATTGGGCGAGCTGTTCGAACAGGGCCGGCATGGGCCGCGATTATGGGCCGCGGGCCGGCACCGCACCGGGCCACGCCGGCCGCCGCCCGGTGAGCTGCGCGACGATCGCGCCCTGCAGCGGCGGCAGGCGGCGCGAGGCGGCCAGCACCGCCTGGCGCGCCAGGCGCGGCAGCGGCCGGGTGTCGGTGTACAGGCGCACGATGGCGTTGGTGCCGGCATACAGCGGCCACGCATGCCGGTGGTGCGGCCGCGCATAGCGCGCCAGCACGTCGGCCGCGCCCAGGTCGGCGCC
>DAMCAL010000102.1:0-3111 GCA_032059585.1 Burkholderiaceae bacterium | reverse complement strand
CCGCCCGCGGGCGGCGGCCAGCGCACCGGCCAGCAGCGCCACGCCCGACAGTCCCAGGTTGTAGCCGTGGGCGGTCACCGGGTGCATGCCCACGGCCGCGTCACCCAGCAGCGCGCAGCGCGGGCCGGCGAAGCGCTGCGCATAGACGGCCACCAGGGGATAGGCGTGGCGCTCGCCCACCAGTTGCAGGGCGCCCAGCCGGTGGCCGAACTGCGCAGCCACTGCGTCGGCAAACGCCTGCGGCGCCAGCGCCAGCAGCTGCTGCGCCTGCGCGCTGTCGGCGGTGACCACGGCCGAGCACCGCGGCGCGCCGTCCTGCGGGTCGGCGGGCAGCGGCAGGATGGCCAGCGTGCGCTCGTAGCCGAAGCACTCGTGCGCCACGCCATCGTGCGGGCGTTCGCAGCGCAGGCGGCTGACGATCACGGTGCGGCCGAAGTCCGCCATGTGCGCGCCGATGCCCAGCTGGCGCCGCGTGGCCGACAGGCGGCTGTCGGCGGCCACCACCAGCGGCGCGCGCAGCGTCTGCACGGCGCCTGGCGGCGCGCCGTGCGGCAGGTAGTCCACTTGCGCATGGCCGGCCTGCACGGCCACCCGCTGCACGTGCACGCCGGTGAGCAGGCGCACGCCCGGGGTGTCCCGCGCGCACTCCCAGGCCGCGCGGCGCAGCGCGTGGTTGGGCACGATCCAGCCCAGGTGCGGCACGCCGCTGCCGCCTGCGTGCAGGTGCAGGGCCGGCGCCCGGCCGAGCGGACCGTCGTGCACCTGGGCGGCGGCCAGCACGCCGATCTCGTGCGCGGCCAGCCGCTGCCAGTGGCCCAGGCGCTGCAGCAGCGCCACGCTGGGATGGGTCAGCGCGATCTCGCGCCCGTCCGGCGCAGGTGCGGCCAGGTGCGTCTGGCCCTGCTGCTCCAGCACCGTGGCGGCCAGGCCGGCCTGGCCCAGCGCGGTCGCCAGCGACAGCCCGGCGGGGCCGCCGCCGACGATGAGCACGTCGCAGTCGAAAGCGGGGGAAGGGGGAAGGGAAACGGCAGGTGTCATGGCGGTGTGCCGGCGATTGTGGGCGGCCGTGCACGCCGCCGCCTTGCCCTGCATCAACCGCGCGCGCGGCCTTGCGGCGCGCTCCTACGCCTGCCGCGCCCGCCCCTGCCTACAGTGGCAGGCCTGTCAACAGCCGAGCAAAGGATCCGACATGCGCGTGGACATCTACCGCCGTCCCGAAGCCGAAGGGCGCTTCTCCCACCTGGTGGTGCCCCAAGGCAAGCCCATCCCCCAGGAGGCCACCAATGTCGACTGGAGCAGTGAGCGCAGCGGCGTGGAGATGGACGAGACGCTGGAGCACTGGGACGAGCTGGGCATCCCCGAGCCCGGCCGCCAGCTGCGCGACAAGGGCTACGCCATCACCAGCGTGAAAGAGCAGCCGCGCCACTGATCCCGCCAGCGCCACCGGCCTTCGGTCGCTGTCGCCGATGTCGCAGCGGGCCTGGCGCGGGGACGCTACGCTGCGCCGATGCACCCCACCTCCACGACTTCGCGCGCGCGCGTACCGCGCATCCGCCGCTACCAAGAGTGGCTGCAGGCCGAACGCGGCCTGGCCTTTGACGACTACGACGCGCTCTGGCGCTGGTCGGTGACCGACCTCGATGCCTTCTGGCAGAGCATCTGGGACTACTTCGACGTCCAGTCCGCCACACCGCACACGGCGGTGCTGGCGCGCAACGTCATGCCGGGCGCGCAATGGTTTCCTGGCGCCCAGGTCAACTACGCGCGCCAGGTGCTGCGCCATGTGGACGCGGCCGACGCCGCCGGCCAGCCGGCGCTGATCGCCTGCAATGAACGCGGCCAGCGGCGCGAGCTGTCCTGGCCGGAGTTGCGCCGCCAGGTGGCCGCGCTGGCGCTGCACCTGCGCGCGCAGGGCGTGCAGCCAGGCGACCGCGTCGCGGCCTACCTGCCGAACATTCCCGAGACCATCGTCGCCTTCCTGGCCTGCGCCAGCGTCGGCGCGGTGTGGAGCGTATGCGCACCCGACATGGGCACGCCGGCGGTGCTGGACCGCCTGCGCCAGATCGAACCGGTGGTGCTGATCGCCGTGGACGGCGTGACGCACGGCGGGCGCGAGCACGACCGCACCGGCGTGCTGGCCGAGCTGCGGGCGCAGCTGCCCAGCGTGCGCCACATGGTGCGGGTGCAGCACCTGGATGCTTCCAAAATCATAGCTGACAGCGTAAGCTGGGAAAGCGTCACAGCCCGAAATGATGCCGAGACGGCGGCCTTCGAGCCGTTGTGGCTGCCGTTCGACCACCCGCTGTGGATCGTCTATTCCAGCGGCACCACCGGTCTGCCCAAGCCCATCGTGCACGGGCACGGCGGGATGGTGCTGGTCATGCTGCAACTGGGCGGACTGCACAACGACATCGGCTGCAGCTACGACCCGGAGACCTTCGGCGAGCGCTTCCACTGGTACAGCTCCACCGGCTGGATCATGTGGAACGCCCAGGTCGGCGGCTTGCTGGCAGGGTGTACCTGCGTGCTGTTCGACGGCAGCCCCGCGGGCGACCGGGCGCGGCCCGACTGGACACTGCTGTGGCGCATGGCCGCCGACACGGGCGTGACGTTCTTCGGCGCCGGCGCCGCCTTCTACGGCGGTTGCATGAAGGCCGGCATCACCCCGGCGCAGTGCGGCGACCTGTCGTCCGTGCGCGCACTCGGCTCCACCGGCTCGCCGCTGTCGGCGGAGGTGCAGCAGTGGGGCACCCACTTCTTCCGGCAGGTGCATGCCGAAGCCGCTGCCGCCGCAGCGCCGGGGCGCGCAAGCGAAGGCGCGGTCCCCGCGGGGGAAAGCGGCCCACTCACAGTGGGGAAACGGGGGGGCGCTGATGCCGCAGCGCCGGGCCGCGCAAGCGAAGGCGCGGCCCCCTCGGGGAGCAGCGGCCCACACGCAGTGGGGGAGCGTGGGGGCGACATCTGGTGGTGCAACATCTCCGGCGGCACCGACTTCGCCGGCGCCTTCATCGGCGGCAACCGCGAGCTGCCCCAGACCCCTGGGCGCATGCAGTGCCGCATGCTGGGCGCCGCCGTCGAGGCCTGGGACGAGGCCGGCCGCCCGGTGCTGGA
>DAMCAL010000101.1:0-10191 GCA_032059585.1 Burkholderiaceae bacterium | reverse complement strand
GTGAACACCGCCAGCGCCACGGTGGCGAACGGCACCAGCGCCAGCAGCGTGGTGAAGGTGAGGCTGGCCGCGGTGAGCCCCAGCCGGTCCTCGCGGTAGCGTTCGCGCAGCATGTGCGCGGTGGTGCGCCAGGGGAACTGCGACAGTTGCAACAGCCACGCCTCCAGGCGCTGCGCGGCGGACTGTAGGGTCAACGACATGGCCGATATGATGCCAGCCCCATGCACTCCGACGCCCCTGTTTCGCCGCCCTCTCCCGTGCGCACCGACGTGAGCGCCACGCGCTGGCTGGCGGTGGGCAGCCTGCTGGGCCTGATCGCCCTGTGCACGGCGTGGGAACTGTGGCTGGCGCCGCTGCGCCCGGGCGGCTCATGGCTGGCGCTCAAGGCGCTGCCGCTGGTGGTGCCGCTGGCGGGCCTGCTCAAGCGCCGCATGTACACCTACCGCTGGGTCAGCCTGCTGGTGTGGCTGTACTTCACCGAAGGCGTGGTGCGTGCCTGGAGCGACACCGCGCCCGGCCGCTGGCTGGCACTGGCCGAGGTGGCGCTGTGCCTGCTGCTGTTCACCGCCTGCGCGCTGCACGTGCGGCTGCGCCTGGGCCCGCGCCGCGCCCGCGCCGCCTCGGCGCCCGCGGCCTGACTGCTCCTGGAGAGTTCCGAGATGACCGCTGATGCTGCTGCCCTGCTCGACACCCTGCGCCAGACGGTGGGCGCCGCCCATGTCCTCACCGAAGGCGACCTGACGGCCTGGGAGCAGGACTGGCGCCGGCGCGAGCGCGGCCACGCGCTGGCCGTGGTGCGCCCGGCCGACACGGCCGAAGTGGCCGCCGTGGTGCGTGCCTGCGCCGCCGCCGGCACTTCCATCGTGCCCCAGGGCGGCAACACCGGCCTGTCGGTGGGCAGTACGCCCGACGCCAGCGGCACCCAGGTGGTGCTGAGCCTGGGCCGGCTGAACCGCGTGCGCGAGCTCGACGAGGCCAACCTGACCATGACCGTGGAGGCGGGCTGCATCCTGCAGTCGCTGCAGCAGACCGCTGCGCAGGCGGGGCTGCTGTTTCCCCTGTCGCTGGCCGCCGAGGGCAGCTGCACCATCGGCGGCAACCTGGCCACCAACGCCGGCGGCACCCAGGTCGTGCGCTACGGCAACACCCGCGATCTCTGCCTGGGCCTGGAAGTGGTCACGGCGCAGGGCGAGGTCTGGGACGGCCTGTCGGGCCTGCGCAAGGACAACACCGGCTTCGACCTGCGCAACCTGATGATCGGCAGCGAAGGCACGCTGGGCATCATCACCGCGGCGACCGTGAAGCTGTTTCCGCAGCCGGTCGCCAAACTCACCGCCTGGGCTGCCGTGCCGTCGATGGAGGCGGCGGTGCAGTTGCTGGGCCTGGCGCACCGGCACCTGGGCGCGGGCCTGACGGGCTTCGAGGTGATGGGCCAGTTCGCCCTGTCGCTGGTGGTGCGCCACATGCCGCAGCTGCGCGTGCCCTTCGCGGGCCTGGAGGGTGCGCCCTGGTGCGTGCTGCTGGAAAACAGCGACAGCGAATCGGAGCAGCATGCGCGCGAGCGCTTCGAGCACCTGATGGAACTGGCCTTCGAGGACGGCTGCGTGCTGGACGCGGTGGTGGCAGGCAGCATCGCGCAGGCGCGCGAGCTGTGGCACGTGCGCGAGAGCATCCCGCTGGCGCAGGCGCAGGAAGGGCTGAACATCAAGCACGACATCTCGGTGGCCGCGTCGCGCTTTCCCGCGTTCGTCGCGCGCACCGACGAGCTCCTGGCGCGCGAGGTGCCCGGCGCGCGGCTGGTCACCTTCGGCCACCTGGGAGACGGCAACCTGCATTACAACGTGCAGGCGCCCGAGGATGGCGACGCGGCGGCCTTTCTGCGTGAGCAGGAGGCGCGCGTGAACCAGCTGGTGTACGACGCCGTGGCGCAGTTCGGCGGCTCTTTCTCGGCCGAGCACGGCGTGGGACGGCTGAAGGCGGCAACGCTCGCGCACTACAAGTCGCCGGTGGCGCTGTCGATGATGCGCGCGGTGAAGCAGGCGCTGGACCCGCAGGGCCTCCTGAACCCGGGCTGCGTGCTTCTGAATTCATAGCTACCAGCGCTTATGCAGCAAGCGCTGGAGCCCTTTTTTATCCCAAACCAATGACCGACCGCCCCGTCCGCACCCAGTACGAAGACTTCATGCGCCACGTGTTCGAACACGGCGTGGCCAAGGGCGACCGCACCGGTACCGGCACCAGGAGCGTGTTCGGCCACCAGATGCGCTTCGACCTGCGCGAGGGTTTCCCGCTGGTCACCACCAAGCGCGTGCACTTCAAGAGCGTGGCACTGGAGCTGCTGTGGTTCCTGCGCGGCAGCAGCAACGTGCGCTGGCTGCAGGAGCGCGGCGTGACCATCTGGGACGAGTGGGCGCGTGCGGACGGCGAGCTGGGCCCCGTCTACGGCGTGCAGTGGCGCAGCTGGCCGACGCCGGGCGGCGGCCACATCGACCAGATCGCCCAGGTCATCGACACCCTCAAGGCCAACCCCGACTCGCGCCGCATCATCGTCAGCGCCTGGAACGTGGCCGAGCTGGACCAGATGGCGCTGATGCCCTGCCATGCACTCTTTCAGTTCTACGTGGCTGAAGGGCGGCTGTCGTGCCAGCTGTACCAGCGCAGCGCCGACATCTTTCTGGGCGTGCCCTTCAACATTGCCAGCTACGCACTGCTGACGCACATGGTGGCGCAGCAGTGCGACCTGGAGGTAGGCGACTTCATCTGGACCGGCGGCGACTGCCACATCTACGACAACCACGTCGAGCAGGTGCGCACCCAGCTGGCGCGCGCGCCCTACCCGTTCCCGGAACTGCGCCTTCGCAGGCGCCCGGCGTCGGTCTTCGACTACGAGTTCGACGACTTCGAGATCGTCGGCTACGAGCACCATCCCGCCATCAAGGCGCCGGTCGCCGTGTGACGCCATGAACGTTGCCCTCATCTACGCCCGCGCCGCCAACGGCGTGATCGGCCAGGGCGGCACCATGCCCTGGCACCTGCCGGAAGACCTGGCGCACTTCAAGGCGCTCACGCACGGCTGCCCGGTGGTCATGGGCCGCAAGACCTGGGACTCGCTGCCCGCGCGCTTTCGCCCGCTACCGGGCCGTGCCAACATCGTGGTGACGCGCCAGCCCGATTGGCAGGCCGAGGGTGCGCAGCGCGCGGCCAGTCTGGACGCAGCGCTGGCGCTGGCCGCGCACGCATCCGCGCCCACGGTCTGGGTCATCGGGGGCGCCGAGATCTTTGCCCAGGCGCTGCACCGGGCCGACCGCATCGAAGTCACCGAAATCGACCGGCCGTTCGAGGGCGACACCTTCGCGCCTGTTCTCGGCAGCGAATGGCAGGAGGTGTCGCGCCGCGCCCTGTGCAGCGCGCAGGGCCTGCCCCTGCACTTCGTGCGCCTGCAGCGGCGGTCCGCCCCCTGACTCCGCCCGCGCGAACTGTCGGCCCGGGGTCACGCCGGCCCGTGGCGCCCCCGGATTTGTGAAGGAGCTCTCATGACCCGTTTCGACACCCGCGCCCTGGCTGCGGGGATGCAGGCAGCGCAGGACGACGCCGTTTCCCTGCCGCCGTTCACCGCATCGCATCCGGACCTGACGCTTGCCGATGCCTACGAGGTGGCGGGCCTGGTACACGCCCAGCGGGTGCGCGCGGGTTGGCGACCGGCAGGGCGCAAGATCGGCTTCACCAACCCCGAGATGTGGACCCTGTACGGCGTGCGCCACCCCATCTGGGGCTACATGTACGACCGCACGGTGGTACAGGGCGACGGCGCGCCCGTGCGCTGCGACCTGCATGGCCTCGTCGAGCCACGCATCGAGCCCGAGGTCGTGTTCCGCCTCGGCCGGGCGCCCGGCTCAGCGCGCGAGCCGGCCGACCTGCTGGCCTGCATCCACCAGGTCGCGGTGGGCGTGGAAGTGGTGCAGTCGCACTTCCCCGGCTGGCACTTTCGCGCGGCCGACACGGTGATGGACGGCGGCCTGCACGGCAGGCTCATCGTGGGTCCGCTGCAGGCGGTCGAGCGCCTCGGGCCCGAGCTGGTGCGCCAGCTCGAGCAGTTCACCGTGGCGCTGTCGCAAGATGGCGCCCGGGTGGAAACCGGACGCGGATCGAACGTGCTGGGCAGCCCCTTGCGCGCGCTCGCCCACCTGCTGGACGTGCTGGCGCAGCAACCCGATGCGCCGCCGCTCCAGGCCGGCGAGCTGGTCACCACCGGCACGCTGACCAAGGCGTATCCTGTACAGCCGGGCCAGACCTGGTCCGCTGCGCTGGACGGCATTGCCCTGTCCGACCTGACGATCACCTTCGCCTGAGGGCCACCCGCCCCTCGCCAGCACCGAACCGACCCATCGCCCCCTGTCCTTGATCGACCCCATGCGCATCGCCACCTGGAACATCAATTCGCTGTCCGTCCGCCTGCCGCAGGTTCTGCAATGGCTCGAAGCCCATCCCGATGTGCACGCGCTGGGCCTGCAGGAGCTGAAGCTGGTGGACGAGAAGTTTCCGCACGCGGCCTTTGAGGCGCAGGGCTACCAGGCGGTGAGCTTCGGGCAAAAGACGTACAACGGCGTGGCCATCGTCAGCCGGCTTCCGATGCGCGACGTGGTGCGCAACATCCCCGGCCACGGCGACGAGCAGGCGCGCGTCATCGCGGCCACGCTGGACGCGCCCGGCGGCCCGCTGCGCTTCGTGAACGCCTACTTCGTGAACGGGCAGGCGCCGGGGTCGGACAAGTTCGCCTACAAGATGGGCTGGCTGCAAGCCCTGCAGGACTGGCTGCGGCGCGAAATGGCGCAACACCCGCGCCTGGCACTGGTGGGAGACTTCAACATCGCGCCCGAGGACCGGGATTCGTTTGATCCGGTGGGTCTGGCAGGCTCCATCCACCACACCGCCGAGGAACGCGCGCACTTCGCCGCGCTGCTGGGCCTGGGCCTGACCGATGCGTTCCGCCTGTTCGACCAGCCGGAGAAAACGTTTTCCTGGTGGGACTACCGGATGCTGGGCTTTCAGAAAAACCGGGGACTGCGCATCGACCACATCCTGGTCAGCCAAGCGCTGCGGCCCCATGTCACCGCCTGCGTCGTCGACCGGGCGCCGCGCAAGAATCCGCAGCCCAGCGACCACGCGCCGGTGGTGGCAACGCTGCAGCTCTGAGCCTTGCGCCCTCGTTCACAGCGGCGCGTGCACAAAAAAACCGGCCTCCTTGCGGAGGCCGGCTTGCTGGACCCATCGCCCGGGTCAGCGTCTGACCCGGCTGCTTACGAAGCCGCGTTGTAGCGGTCGCGCAGAGCCTTGATCTCGTCGTGGTTGCGCTGGACACCCTGGGCCTGGCGTTCCACCAGAGCGCGCACGTTGGCCGGCAACGCCGCCTTCAGCGCCTTGCGGTAGCGGGCCACCGCAGCATCCTCGCCCCGCTCGCATTCGTTCAGCACGGCCTTGTCGTCGTCGACCGACATCGCCGCCTTCACCGAAACCCAGCCGCGGTGCAGGGCGCCGCTCACGGTGCCGCCATCGGAGGGTTCGCCTCCATGGGCCCGGATTTCGCGCTCCAGCTCGGCTGCAGCGCTGGCGCACTCGGTGGAGTGGCGCATGAGGATCTGCTTGAGTTCCGGGTTGTCGGCGCGCTCGGCCGAGGTGCGAAAGCCGTACTCACCGTCCCGGCTGCATTCCAGCAGGTCGTCCAGCACGTCGACCACATCGTCGTTGTCCACGGTGCCGGTCACGGGGGTGTTGGCATTGTTGGTGGTGATGGGCATGGTCGTCGCTCCAGCAGCGACGTTGCGGCGGGCACGCTCCCAAGCCGCCTGTGTGGCAGGCCGTGCCTGGTCCCAGTCCAGGCTGCTGGCGCCCCGGGCGGTGCCCCAGTCACGCGACAGGCTCGGCTCCACGGCGGTGAAGTCGTCGCCCTCGTAGCGGCCTGCCGAGCTCCAGCCCAGCTCGTAGGCGGGACGGTACTCGTCATAGGTGCGGCCGGACTGGTAGTACGGCTCGCGCTCGTAGCTCTCACGCCAGTACGCGTCTTCCGCGGTGGGGTTGACCGACTCGGCCGCAGCCTTGCCTGCCAAGCCGCCGACCACAGCCCCGGCGATGCCGCCCACGGCCGCACCGATGGGCCCGGCCATGGCACCCGCTGCTGCGCCAGCGACAGCGCCGCCAGCAGCACCCACCCCCGTGCCGACGGGGTGTGCGCCCGGCTCGTTGGTCAGGGGGTCACGGTTGGCATCCTTGAAATCAGACATGTAGCGTCTCCGGTTGGTTGAACAATGGAGACATTCTTGGGTCCGGACCCCGCCGGCAAGGTCAGTTTGCCGACCGCTTGGGTGTAGGACGCGCCCTGGCGAAGCGACGGTGCACCGCCTCTCGAATGCTACTGAAAAGATAGCTACCGGCGCTTGTCCATCAAGCGTCAGAAGGCTTTTTCACTCAAATTCCGCGTCGTCGTCACCCGGCGCACCAGATCCGTTGCCCACAGCTGGCTGCCCGCCCTCCAGGCGCAACTCGTGCAGCTTGCGCGCGAGGGTGTTGCGCCCCATGCCCAGGCGCTGCGCGGCCTCCATGCGGCGGCCCTGGCTGGCACGCAGCGCCGCGCCGATCAGCACGGCCTCGAAGCGCCGGGCAAGGCCCTGCCAGACCCTGTCCGCATCCCGTTCCAGCAAACGCCCGGCTTCCTGCGCCAGCGCGTGCTCCCACCCCAGGTCGGTGGGCTGCACGGTGGCGGGCGCAAGAACGTCAGGCGGCAGATCGGCAGGCGCGACGACCTGGCCGGGCGCCATCACGGTCAGCCAGTGGCACAGGTTCTCCAGTTGGCGCACGTTGCCAGGAAAGGCGAAGCGGGCCAAGTGCGCCAACGCCTCCTCCGACAGGCGCTTCACCGGCACGCCCAATTGCGCGGCGGCCTGCGCCAGAAAGTGCCGCGCCAGCACGGGCAAATCTTCCTGGCGCGCCCGCAGGGGCGGAAGGCGCAGGCGGATGACGTTCAGGCGGTGGTAGAGGTCTTCGCGAAAGGCGCCTGCGCGCACCCGCTGCTCCAGGTCCTGGTGCGTGGCAGCGATGACACGCACACGCACGCGCACGCTGGTGTGCCCGCCTACCCGGTGAAACTGCCCCTCCGACAGCACCCGCAGCAAGCGCGTTTGCAGGCCCAGAGGCATGTCGCCGATTTCGTCCAGGAACAGCGTGCCGCCGTCGGCCTGCTCGAAGTGTCCGCGCCGCTGCGCCTGCGCGCCCGTGAATGCACCGCGTTCATGGCCGAACAGCTCGCTTTCGAGCAGCTCGCGGGCAATCGCCGCGGTGTTGATGGCGATGAACGGCCCTCGCGCCACGGGCGAATGCCGGTGCAGTGCGCGCGCCACCAGCTCCTTGCCGGTACCCGTCTCACCGGTGACCAGCACCGTGGCCACGCTCTGGCTCAACCGTCCGATCGCGCGAAAGACCTCCTGCATGGCAGCCGACTGGCCGAGCATCTCGGGCGCAGGCTCGGGCGGCGCGTCGACCACCGCTTCACGGCCGTGCTGCGCCAGTGCGCGGCGCACCAGGTCCATCGCCTGCGGCACGTCGAAAGGCTTGGCCAGGTAGTCGAATGCACCCCCCTGGAACGCCGCCACTGCGCTGTCCAGATCGGAGTACGCCGTCATGACGATCACGGACACGGACGGCCAGCGCGCGCGCACCTGCTCCAGCAATGCCAAGCCGGAACTCCCCGGCATGCGGATGTCGCTCAGGAGCACCTGGGGACCTTGGTCTTCGCCCCGCGCAACGGCGGACAACGCCTCCAGCACCTCGTCGGCGCACGCGAAACTGCGTGCCTCCAGCCCCTCGCGGGCGAGCGCGCGCTCCAGCACGAACCGGATCGAGGGATCGTCGTCGACAAGCCAGACGGGCGGCATGGAAGGGCCTTGCGTGGAGGTTGGAGGCGCGAGGGCAGTCATGCGGGCTCACGTGACCAGTGGCAGGACGATCGCGAAGCGCGTGCAGCCCGGCCGGCTGTCGCATTCGATCACACCGCCGTGGCGCTGCACGATCGCCTGCGCCAGCGTCAGGCCCAGGCCGGTTCCGTCCTGGCGCCCCGTGACCAGTGGCAGGAAGATGCGCTCGCGCAACGCTTGCGGAATGCCAGGGCCGTTGTCGACGATTTCCAGGACCACCGCCATGCGGTGCTGCTCCGGTCCCAGCACCACCCGCCGCGCCACACGCGTGCGCAGCACGATTTCGGCATCACCCGTCCGGATGCGGTCGTGCAGCGCTTGCGCGGCATTGCCCACGATGTTGAGTACGGCCTGCACCAGCTGCCCGCGGTCGCCATGCAACTCGGGCAAGGACGCGTCGTAGTCGCGCAGCAACGCCAGGCCCTGCGCATGTTCGGCCTGCACCAGGGCGCGCACGTGCTCGCACACCTCGTGGATGTTCAGCGCCTGCCGCTGCGACGCCAGGTGGTGCGGCTCGAGCAGGCGGTCAACCAGCGTGCGCAGCCGGTCTGCCTCGTGCACGATGACCCGGGTGTAGTCCTGCAGTTCGGGCGACGGCAGCTCCAGCGCCAGCAACTGCGCTGCACCGCGGATGCCCCCCAGCGGATTCCTGATTTCATGGGCCAGGTTGCGCACCAGTTCGCGGTGCGCATCGGCCTGCTCGCGCAGGCGTTCCTCGCGTTCGCGCCGTGCTTCCAGGTGCAGTGGCCATAGGTCGACCACCACACAGTCGCCCGTATCGGACAAACGCACGCTGGCGAGCATGGGCAGACCTGGATGACCAGCGCCGACCAGCTCGGCGGCGAAACGCACCGCCGCCGGCTCCCCGGCGCGTGCCGCGCGCAGCGCCCGCTCCAACGGATGAGCGTCGGCAAGCCATCGTGCAAAAGGCGTGGCGGCCAGCGCGCGGCGGGACAGGCCCAGCAGGTCTTCCAGCGCCGCGTTGGCGTGGAGGATGGCGCCGCGCAGATCGAGCAGCACCACCGGCGTGCCGATCCAGTCGAGCGCCCGGTGAAGCTCGGCCGCGCCGAGCGCATCGGGCGGGGCGCTTTTCGTTTCCGGCACGGCGACAAGGGGTGCGGCGCGGTGCCGGTGCGGCCCGCGCGCTACTTCAGGCGCCCCAGCTCGCGCCTGATGCCGGCCACGTCCGCCTCGGCCCGCGCGACACCGGCTTTCAGCTCGGCCGTGCGCTCGATGTAGCCCTGCGGGTTGCGCAACTCCAGCGCCGTGCGCTGCGGGGATCCGTCGTTGTATTCGCGCCGCAAATCGGCCAGGCGGCTCTCTGCCTTGCGCAACTCGTCTTCCAGGATGGCGCGCGCATCCGCGTCGCGCGCACGCTGGTCGGCCGCCCCCACCCGGGGAGCGCTGGGAGGCGACGCCGCAGGAGCCGCGCTGCTGGTGCTGCCGCCGGAGGCCGCGGCCGGCGCTGCAGGCCGCGTTGCGCCTTGAAGCACCGTGACGTTGCCGCCTTCGACCAGGCGGCAACCCCGCTCCTTGGCCTGCGCGGCGTTGTTGGTGTATTCGTTGCCGCAGCGGTAGATGCGGTCCTGCGCAGCCGCAGGCACGGCCATGGCCAGCGCCGCGGCCAGGACGATCAGGGGATGGATCATGGATGGTTTCCTCACAAGCCGCATGCACGCCTGGGCGGTGCAGGTCGGCCTCTGTCGGCAAGTATCCCCCAATCGCCACGCAGGACAAAACCCGGCTTACAGCGAGTAGTACATGTCGTACTCGACCGGGTGCGGCGCCATGCGAAAGCGCTGTACCTCGGCCATCTTGACCTCGATGTAGGCGTCCAGCATGCCGTCGGAGAACACCCCGCCCTTGGTGAGGAAACCGCGGTCCTGGTTGAGCGCCTCCAGGGCCTGGTCCAGGCTGTGGCAGACCGTCGGCACCAGCTTGTCTTCTTCCGGTGGCAGGTGGTAGAGGTCCTTGGTCGCAGCCTCGCCGGGGTGGATCTTGTTTTCCACCCCGTCCAGGCCCGCCATCATCAGTGCCGAAAAGCACAGGTACGGGTTGGCCAGTGGATCTGGAAAACGCGCCTCGATGCGCCGGCCCTTGGGGTTGGCGACATAGGGGATGCGGATCGATGCAGACCGGTTGCGCGAACTGTAGGCGAGCTTGACCGGCGCTTCGAAGCCGGGCACCAGGCGCTTGTAGCTGTTGGTGCCAGGGTTGGTGATGGCGT
>DAMCAL010000100.1:0-10241 GCA_032059585.1 Burkholderiaceae bacterium | reverse complement strand
GGTCCACCATCGGCTCGGGCAAACCGGCGGCGCGGGCGCGCTCCAGGTCCAGCGCGTTGGCCTCAGCGAGCGGCGCGCCGCTGCCCCGCAGCCGCCGCGCCAGGGCCAGCAGTGCTTTGTTTTTGATAGCTGCTGGCGCCCGCGCCATCAGCGCTGAGGCCGTTTTTGCCTGCAAACCGAGGGTGTGGGTGTATTCGGCGATGTTGAGCGCGTTCATGGGCGCGATTTTGACGCAATGCCCTGTCTTGCGCACCCGTGCGGGCTTGCCGGCAGCCACAGCAAGGCGTTCAACCCCCGCACCACGCCGTCCACGCGGTGGTTGCGCACGTCCAGCCGGCCCCGACAAGCGTGGGCCAAGTCGCGGCAGATGGCCAGTCCCAGCCCGGCGCCCCGGGCGCGCGCGTCGCCGCTGACGAAGGGAACGAACAGGTCGCGCTCCATCTGCGCCGACAGCCCCGGCCCGTCGTCGTGCACGGCAATGCAGACCTCCTGCGCGCCCGGCACCAGCCGCAGCCCCAGCGCGCCGCCGTCGGCCGTGTAGCCCATGGCGTTGTGCAGCAGGTTCGTGGCGATCTCGCGCACCATCCAGGCAGGCCCCTCCCAGGGGCAGGGCTCGGCCTCGAACTGAAAGGCCTGGTGGCGCGCGGCCAGCAGGGGCGAGAGTTCTACCGCCACCTCTTCCAGAAGGTCGCGCAGATCCACGCGGGCGATCTGCTCACGCGGCACGGCGGCGCGCGCGCGGTTCCAGGTCAGCAGCTGTTGCACCACGCGGCTGGTGCGCTCGATGGTGGCTGCCACCTGTTCCAGCGCCTCGCGCTCGGGCACCTCGCGGGCCAGGCCGGCATGGGCCTGCAGCTTCAGCACCGCCAGCGGGGTACGCAGCTGGTGCGAGGCATCGGCCACGAAACGCTGCTGCGCCGCCTGCGCCTCGCGCGCGCGCTCCAGCAGCCCGTTGAAGGCGCTCACCACCGGCAGCAGTTCCTGTGGCGTCTGCGGCTGCACGGCTACCGGCTCCAAGTCGCTGGCCGTGCGCGCCTCCAGATGGCGCGCGAACCCGCGCATGGGCCGCAGCGCCACGGTGGCCACGCACCAGATCAGCACCAGCAGCACCGCCAGCAGCAGCGCCTGGCGCGCCAGCGTCTGCCACAGGATGCCGCGCGCGATGCGGTCGCGGTAGGCAGAGGGCTCGCCTACCTGCACCACCACGTAGCGCAGGCCTTCGTGGGTTTCCACCGGCTGCCACAGCGCGGCCATGCGCACGGGCTCGTCGGCCAGCCGCGTGCCGTACAGCGCCAGGCGCACGCCGTAGCGCGGGTGCACCGGCGCCAGCCCCTCGTAGGGCGCGACCGCGCGCTCGCCGGCGAGGTATTCGCCGTCCAGGTAGCTCACCCGGTAGATCATGCGGCTGCGGGTGTCGATGTCACCGCTGCGGCGCCCCGACAGGCCAGTCTCGTCGCCGTACAGCTCCAGCGCCGCGTGCGGCAGGGTGATCTGCAGCGTGCCGCCCTCCAGGCGGATCAGGTCGGCCAGCGCGTGCGCCGAGGTGACCAGCAGCCGGTCGAAGGCGCGCTGCGCCGTGTCCAGCGCCGCACGGTATGAGGCCCAGGCGTCCACCACGATGAACAGGGCCACCGGCAGCGCCAGCCACAACAGCAGCCGCTGGCGCACCGAGCGGCCGCCACGCGGGTGCTCAGCCATCGCCGTCCAGCCGGGGTGGGCGGCTTTCCTGGACCAGGTAGCCCAGTCCGCGCAGCGTGGTGATTTGCACCTGCGTGTGCGCCAGCTTCTTGCGCAGCCGGTGCACCACCACCTCGACCGCATCGGGCTGGCTCGGCGTGTCGGCTCCAAAGGCCAACGCCGTCAGCCGCGCCTTGGTGACGGCACGGCCAGGGTGCTCCATCAGGCCGGCCAGCAGGGCGCTCTCGCGCGGCGTGAGCTCCAGCGCCTGCCCGCCCCAGTAGAACGCGCCGGCGCTGCGGTCCAGGCGCAGGTCGCCGCAGCGCGGTTCGTCCTGCACACCCGCGCGGCGCGCCAGCGCGCGCAGGCGCGCCTCGAGCTCGTCCGGATCGAAGGGCTTGGCCAGGTAGTCGTCAGCGCCGGCATTGAGCCCCGCCACGCGGTCGCCGACCCCGCCGCGCGCCGTGAGCACCAGCACCGGCAGAGAGTGCCCGCGGCCGCGCAGGCGCTGCAGCAACTGCAGCCCGTCCATGCCGGGCAAGCCCAGGTCCAGTACCGCGATCTCGAACAACTCGCGCTCCAGCAGCTGCAGGGCGGCGGCGCCATCGGTGCAATGCACGGTCTGAAAGCCGCGGCGCGTCAGCAGCCGGGTCAGCGCGCCGCCCAGGTCGAAGTCGTCCTCGACAACGAGCACCCTCATGCGGGCGTGTGCGGATTGGGGTTTGTCCGGTCCATCTTTGCAAGGCGAATGAAAGGTGTCTGAAGGCTGCTCGAAAGGATAGCGCCCTGGCGCGGGTGCCGGCTTCCTATAGTCGTTGGCATCTTTGCACCGCCCTCGAGGAACGCCATGCCCACCCTTTCCCTCATGCGTGCTGCCCTGGCCTCGGCCTTGCTGCTGGCCACCGCTGCCGCCCAGGCCCAGGACGCCTGCCCCCACCGCGGTGACCTGGACACGCAGTTCTGCGACGCCAACCGCGATCTGGTGGCCGACACGCCCACCGATCCCAAGCGCCTGAAGGACCCGGGCACGCTGGTCTTCGCCTTCACGCCGGTGGAAGACCCCGCCATCTACGAAAAGCTGTTCCGGCCGTTCATGGGCCACCTGTCGCAGTGCGTGGGCAAGAAGGTGGTGTTCTTCCCGGTGCAGTCCAACGCCGCGCAAATCGAGGCCATGCGCTCGGGCCGGCTGCACATCGCCGCGTTCTCGCCCGGCCCGGTGAACTTCGCCGTGAACCTCTCGGGCGCCGTACCGTTCGCCATCCGCGGCAACGAGCAGGGCCCCGTGGGGATGCACCTGAAAATGATCGTGCGCAAGGACAGCGCCTACCAGAAGCTGGAAGACCTCAAAGGCAAGCGCGTCGCGCACACCTCGCCCTCGTCCAATTCCGGCAACCTGGCGCCGCGCGCCCTGTTCCCCAAGATCGGCCTGACGCCCGACACCGACTACAAGGTGGTCTATTCCGGCAAGCACGACCAGTCCATCCTGGGCGTGAAGACTGGCGACTACGACGCCGCGCCGGTGGCCAGCGATGTGCTGCAGCACATGACCGAGCGCGGCGTGGTAAAGCCCGATGACTTCCGCGTGCTCTACACCAGCGAGATGTTCCCGACGGACGCCTATGCGTACGCCTACAACCTGGTGCCCGAGCTGCAGTCCAAGATCAAGCAGTGCTTCTTCGACTACAAGGTGCCGCCCGAGATGGCCAAGGGCCTGGGCGGCGACCGCTTCCTGCCCATCACCTACCAGAAGGACTGGGAGCTGGTGCGCACGGTGGCCGCGTCGGCGGGCGAGCTGTTCACGCGCGAGGCCTTCGACAAGGCCGCCGCCGGCAAGAAGTAAACCCTTTTCCGCTGCCCCTGCCTGCGCGGGCTCGCACCCAGGTGCGCCGGCCCGCGCGGCCTTTGGCGGGCACGGCCCACACGAAAGTACGACCCCAGCATGCAAGCCACTGCCGCACCGCCGGGCGCGCTGCGCATCGAACAACTGGTCAAGGAATACCGCCCCGGCGCGCCCGTGCTCAAGGGCATCGATCTGACCTTCGAGGGCACGGGCCTGACCGGCATCATCGGCCCCTCGGGCACCGGCAAGTCCACGCTGATCCGCTGCATCAACCGCCTGGTCACGCCCAGCGCGGGCCGCATCCTGCTGCACCTGGCCGGCGAGGAGGTGGACATGGCGCAACTGCACGGCCGCGCGCTGCGGCGCGCGCGCCGGCATATCGGCATGGTGTTCCAGGAATACAACCTGGTGGAGCGCCTGACGGTGATGGAGAACGTGCTCACCGGCCGGCTGGGCTACCTGTCGGCCTGGCGCGCGTGGCGCCGCCGGTTCGACGCCGCGGACATCGAGCGCGCCCAGGCGCTGCTGCAGACCGTGGGCCTGGCCGCCTTCGCCGGCCAGCGCGCCGACGCCCTGAGCGGCGGCCAGCGCCAGCGCGTGGGCATTGCGCGCGCGCTGATGCAGCAGCCCTCGGTGCTGCTGGCCGACGAACCGACGTCCTCGCTGGACCCCAAGACCTCGGTGGAGATCGTCCAGCTGCTGCGCGAGCAGGGCGTGCAGCGCGGCATCCCGGTGGTGGTGAACATCCACGACGTGGAGCTGGCGCGCCGCTACTGCGACCGCATCATCGGCATGACCGGCGGCCGCGTGGTCTACGACGGCGCGCCGGGCGGCCTGACCGACGGGCACCTGCAGACGATCTACGGCGGCCAGGGGTGGCTGCCATGAACCGGCCCGGCGCCGCGCGGCCGTTCGGCTGGAGCCTGGGGCACAAGGCGGTGCTCGCCGCCGCGCTGGCCTACGCCGCCTGGAGCCTGGCGGGCATGGACGTCTCGGCCGAGCGCCTGGCCGCCGGCTGGGAACAGGGCGGCCGGTTCCTGGCAAGCCTGTTCCCGCCCGAGCTGGGCAAGATGGACGAGCTGTGGCAGGGCATCAAGGAAACCCTGCAGATCGCGGTGCTGGCCACCGCCCTCGGCCTGGTGCTGAGCCTGCCCGTCGGCCTGCTGGCGGCGGCCAACCTGTCGCCCGCGCCGCTGCGGCTGGCCGGGCGCACGCTGATTGCCGCGTGCCGCGCGCTGCACCCGGTCATCAGCGCCATCCTCTTCGTGAAGGCCGTGGGCTTCGGGCCGCTGGCGGGCATCCTGGCGCTGGTGGTGGCCACGGTGGGCTTCGTGGGCAAGCTGTTCGCCGACGCGATCGAGGAAATCTCGCCCAAGCCCATCGAGGCCATGCGCGCTACCGGCGCCTCGTTCGCCAACGTGGTGCTGTTCGGCGTGCTGCCGCAGGTCATCTCGCGCTTCGTGGGTTTCGCCACCTACCAGCTCGACTCGAACCTGCGCAACTCCACCATGGTCGGCATCGTGGGCGCGGGCGGCATCGGCGGGGCGCTGTTTGCCGCCTTCCTGCGCTACGAATACGGTTTCGTGTGCACCATCCTGGCCACCGTGATCGCCATCATCGTGGTGGGCGAACTCGTGGTGAACGCCGTGCGAAAGGTGCTCGATGTCTGATCCTGTGCTGCACTGGCAGAGCCACACCCCGGCCCAGCGCCTGCTGCGCTACGCGCTGTGGCTGTGCACCGTGGCCGCCATCGTGCAGGCGGCGCGCACGGTGGAGGTCATCCCCGAGTTCCTGTACGACGCGCCCGAGCAGATGGCCGACATGCTGGGCCGCATGTGGCCGGTGGACTGGGGCTACTACGCCGACGCCGTGCACGCCGCGCTGCTGGAGACGCTGCACATGGCCACCCTGGGCACGCTGCTGTCACTGGTGCTGGCGCTGCCGCTGGGGGTGATGGTGGCGTCCAACGTCACGCACAGCCGGTGGCTGAATTTCATTGCGCGCGTACTGCTGGTGGCCAGCCGCTCGGTCAACTCGCTGGTCTGGGCGCTGCTGTTCGTCGCCATCTTCGGGCCCGGGCCGCTGGCGGGCATGCTGGCCATCGCGCTGCGCTCGGTGGGCTTCGTGGGCAAGCTGGTGGGCGAGGCGCTGGAGCAGGCGCCGCGCGGCCCCATCGAGGCGCTGCAGGCCGCCGGGGCTTCCCGCTTCGCGCAGCTGTGGTACGGCCACTGGCCGCACATCAAGCCGGCGCTGTGGTCGGTGGCGCTGCTGCGCTGGGACATCAACGTGCGCGAGTCGGGCGTGCTCGGCCTGGTGGGCGCGGGGGGTATCGGCGTGGTGCTGAACACGGCCATCGACCTGTTCTACTGGAACCGCGTGGCGCTGGTGCTGATCGCCGTCTTCGCCGTGGTGCTGCTGGCCGAGGTGGTGGTGCTGCAGATCCGCAAGCGGGTGCTGTAGGCTGCGGGCCCATGACCGCCGCCCTCGCCTTTCATCAGCTCGACAATCTGCAGGCGGACCTGCGCCAGCTGGCCGACCTGCGCATGACGAACCATGCCTTCAGTACGGCTGCGCGGGCGCACGCCGTGCTGCTGGCCGCCCTGCCCCCGCGCTACGGCGCGGTGCTGCTGGGCCTGCTGGACCGCCTGGAGGCCGGCGCGCTGTTCACCGAGGAAAGCTGCTCGTTCAGCCACCAGGCGCTGGTTCAAGGCCTGCAGCAGTGGGCGGACAAGGCGCGCGCGGCGCTAGATGCGGCCTGAGTTGCTACTTATTTCATAGCCGCCAGCGCTTGCCCACCAAGCGCTGAAGGCACTTTCCGCTCACATTTCAGCGCGCCACGCGGCACACCTGCAGCGCCAGGCGCGACAGGGCCTGCCAGGCGTCCTGCGGCCAATCGGGCACCTTCAGGCCCTTGACGATGCCGTCCACCGTGTGCGCCGACTGCAGCAGCCGCGCCAGCTGCGCGTCGCTGGCGTGCGCCAGCACCGGGCCGAACAGCCGCTCCTTCGGGCCCCAGACGCGGTTTTCGCGCAGCGCCACCGGCAGCGGTTTGCCGGCGTTCAGGGCGTCCTTGCTGCGCTTGAGTGCGCGGATGTCCTCGGCCAGCGTCCAGTGCACCAGCACGGCGGCAGCGCCTTCCGCCTGCAGGCCGTCGAGCATGCGCTGCGCGCGTGCGGCCTGGCCCGACAGCACCACTTCCGAGAGCTGGAACACCTCGTAGCGCGCCACGTTCGCCACGCACGATTCCACGGCACCTGCGGGCAGCTCGCCGGCCGGGTACAGCAGCGCCAGCTTGGCGATCTCCTGGTGCGCGGCCAGCAGGTTGCCCTCCACCCGGTCGGCGAAGAACTGCAGCGTGCGCTGCCCGGCCTCGCCCGGCGCCACGCGCTGGCCCTGCGCGGCCAAGCGCTGGGCGATCCAGCCGGGCAGCTGCGCGCGCTCCACCGGGTCGATCTGCACGGACGCGCCTGCGCCTTCCAGCGCGGTGAACCACGCGCTGGTGCGCGTGGCCTTGTCCAGGCGCGGCAGGCTGACCATGGTGAGCACGCCGTCGTTGCCGCGCGCGGCCTCGGCGATCTGCTGCAGCGCGGTCGAGCCGTCCTTGCCCGGCTTTCCCGTGGGGATGCGGATCTCCACGATCTGCCGGTCGGCGAACAGCGACAGCGAGCCGCCGGCGGCCAGCACGCCGCTCCAGTCGAAGTGCGCGCCGGAGGCGGTGAAGCTCGAGCGCTCGGTGTAGCCGGCGGCGCGCGCGGCCGTGCGGATGGCGTCCAGCGCTTCTTGCTGCAACAGCGGCTCGTCGCCGTGCAGCACGTACAGCGGCCGCAGGCCTTTTTGCAGGTGGGCCGCCAGCTGCGGCAGGGCAAGCTGCATGGCGTCAGAAAATAAAGGTCAAATCAGCCTCCAGCGCTTGTCAGGCAAGCGCGTGCAGCTATCGAATCGATAGTCATGCCGGCGGCTTGGCAGCCGCCAGGCGGCGCAGCAGCTGCTGCACCAGGTCGGTCTGCATGTTGCGAAACAGCAGTGCCTCCTCACCCTCCTTGGACAGGGCGATGGTCTCGTTGTAGCTGACGTCGCGCTGCTGCAACAGCTCGGTCGGGGCGATCCACTCCTGCCCGTCCCGCCCGCGCAGGCGAAAGCGCACGCGCAGGCGCAGCTGCAACTCGCGCACCTGGCCGGCGGCGTTCTGGCCGACCACCACGCGCTCTTGCTGCTCCGACAGGATCTCCAGCACCGCCTCGGCCTGCGGCAGCTGGGCGGGCTCGGTCAGCAGGGCGAGCTGGCCGCCGGCACCGGCCAGCGTGCGCGTGAGCTCGCGCGCCAGCGCCGAGCCGCCCGGCGCCTGCACGTACAGCGAGGAGAAGGCGAAGTGCGGCACGCCGCGCAGCCGAAAGCCGCAGGCGGCCAGCGGCGCGGCGGCCAGGCAGGTCAGGAGCAGGGTGCGCTTGTGCATGGAACAGGCCTCGTTGCGATGGTCTCAGACGACGACGTTGACCAGCCGGCCCGGCACCACGACGACCTTCTTGGCGGCCCGGCCTTCGGAGAACTTCCGGAACTCGTCACTGGCCAGCGCCGCCTGCTCGATCGCCGCGCGGTCGGCGCTGGCGCTGATGCGCAGCGAGCCGCGCAGCTTGCCGTTGATCTGCAGCACCAGCTCCAGCTCGTCCTGCACCAGCGCGGCCGGGTCGACGCGCGGCCACGCGGCGTCCAGCAGGTCGCCCAGCACGGCGGCGTAGCCCAGTTCCTGCCACAGCGCATGGGTGACGTGCGGCGTGGCCGGGTACAGCACGCGCAGCAGGATGGAAAAGCCCTCGATCAGCGCCACCTGCGCGCCCGCGTCCTGGTGGGCCTTGAAGTCCTCCAGCGCGTTGATCATCTTCATCGCGCCCGAGACCACCGTGTTGTACTGCATGCGCTGGTAGTCGTAGTGCACCTGTTTCAGCACGGTGTGGATCTCCAGGCGCAGCGCGCGCGCGGCCGAACCGAAGGCCACGTCGCCCAGCGTGGCGGCGCCGGCCACGCTGGCCAGGGCAGCGGCCTTGTCCAGGCCGGACAGGCGCACGCCGAAGTTCCACACCCGGCGCAGGAAGCGGTGGCTGCCTTCCACCGCCGCGTCGTTCCACTCCAGGGTCAGCTCCGGCGGGGCGGTGAACATGGTGTACAGGCGCGCGGTGTCGGCGCCGTACTTCTCGATCAGGTCCTGCGGGTCCACGCCGTTGTTCTTGGACTTGGACATGGTGCCCACGCCCTCGTAGTCGATGGGCGTGCCCACGGGCAGCAGGCCGTCGGCGCTGTCCACGGCGTTCTTCAGCTGCGCGCCGATGACCTTGCCATCGGCATCCAGCACGTGCTCCACGTCGTGCGGCCAGAAGTATTCCTTGCCGCCGCGCGCCGTACGGCGGCTGTAGATGTGGTTGAGCACCATGCCCTGGGTGAGCAGTTTGGTGAAGGGCTCATCCACCTTGACCAGCCCCAGGTCGCGCATGACCTTGGTCCAGAAGCGCGCGTACAGCAGGTGCAAGATGGCGTGCTCGATGCCGCCGATGTACTGGTCCATGCCGCTGCCGCCGGCGGCTTTCTGTGGGTCCCGCATCCAGTAGTCGGTGCCGCCGTCCACCATCTGGTCGTGGTTGTTGGCGTCGCAGTAGCGCATGAAGTACCACGACGAGTCCACGAAGGTGTCCATGGTGTCGGTCTCGCGGCGCGCCGCCTTGCCGCAGCACGGGCAGGTCACGCCGGCGTGGAATTCCTCGCTCTTGACGAGCGGGTTGCCCGAGCCGTCCGGCACCAGGCCTTCGGGCAGCACCACGGGCAGGTCGGCCTCGGGCACCGGCTGCGCGCCGCAGTCCTCGCAGTGGATGATGGGGATCGGCGTGCCCCAGTAGCGCTGGCGCGAGATGCCCCAGTCGCGCAGGCGCCAGGTGGTCTTCAATTCGCCCAGGCCGCGCTCGGCCAGGGCGCGCGCCACGGCGGCCACGGCGTCCTGGTGGTTCAGGCCGCTGAAGTTGTCGGAGTTGATGGTGACGGCGCGCTCCTTGTCGCCGTACCAGTCCTGCCAGCGCTGGAAGTCGAACTCCTCGCCGTCGACCAGGATGACCTGCTTGATGGGCAGGCCGTACTTCAGCGCGAAGGCGAAGTCGCGCTCGTCGTGCGCCGGCACGCCCATGACGGCGCCGTCGCCATAGCCCATGAGCACGTAGTTGCCCACCCACACCGGGATCGGTTCATTCGTGAGCGGGTGCGTCACGTGCAGGCCGGTGGGCATGCCGACCTTTTCCCTGGCGGCCAGCTCGGCCTCGGTGGTGCCGCCCTTCTTGCATTCGTCGATGAAGGCGGCCAGCAGCGGGTTGTGCGCCGCCGCGTGCGTGGCCAGCGGGTGCTCGGGCGCCACGGCGCAGAACGTCACGCCCATGATGGTGTCGGCGCGGGTAGTGAAGACGTACATGCGGCCATCGCCGATCAGCGCGCCATCCGCTCCGCGAATGTCATGCGTGAAGGCAAAGCGCACGCCGCTCGATTTGCCGATCCAGTTCTCCTGCATCAGCCGCACCTTGTCGGGCCAGCCGGTGAGCGTCGCCTTCTCGCCGCCCAGCTGCACGTGGTCCAGCAGCTCCTGCGCGTAGTCGGTGATCTTCAGGTAGTAGCCGGGGATCTCGCGCTTTTCCACCGGCGCGCCGGTGCGCCAGCCGCGCCCGTCGATGACCTGCTCGTTGGCCAGCACGGT
>DAMCAL010000099.1:0-10322 GCA_032059585.1 Burkholderiaceae bacterium | reverse complement strand
AGATGGCGCCGGCGTGCTTGAGCAGCGGCTCCCAGCGGTGCGGATCGCGGCTGGACACTTCCAGGTGCTCGGGCGCGATGCGGTTGCTGATGGCGCACGCCTCGTCCATGTCGCGCGTATGGATCAACGCGCCGCGGTCGCTCAGGCTCCTGGCGATGATGGCCGCGCGCGGCATCTCGGGCAGCAGCCGGTCGATGGCCGCCTGCACTGCGTCGATGTAGGCGGCATCGGGGCACAGCAGGATGGACTGCGCCAGCTCGTCATGCTCGGCCTGGCTGAACAGGTCCATCGCCACCCAGTCGGGCGGCGTGCTGCCGTCGGCCAGCACCAGGATCTCGCTGGGCCCGGCGATCATGTCGATGCCCACGGTGCCGAACACGCGGCGCTTGGCGCTGGCCACGTAGGCGTTGCCGGGGCCGGTGATCTTGTCCACCTTGGGAATGGTTTCGGTGCCGTAGGCCAGCGCGCCGATGGCCTGCGCGCCACCGATGGTGTAGGCGCGCGTGACGCCTGCCACGTGGGCGGCGGCCAGCACCAGCGGGTTCCTGGCCCCCTGGGGCGTGGGCACGACCATGATGATCTCGGCCACGCCGGCCACCTGAGCCGGAATGGCGTTCATCAGCACGCTGCTCGGGTAGGCGGCCTTGCCCCCGGGCACGTAGATGCCGACGCGGTCCAGCGGCGTGACCTTCTGGCCCAAGAGCGTGCCGTCCTCGTCGCGGTAGCTCCAGCTCTCGCCGCTAGCGCGCTTTTGCGCCTCGTGGTAGCGGCGCACGCGCTCGGCGGCGGTGGTCAAGGCCTGCTGCTGCTCGGGCGGCAGACCGCGATAAGCGGCCTGCAGTTCGCCGGGCTGCAGGGTCAGCCGCTGCATGCCGTCGGCGTGCAGGCCGTCGAAGCGCTGGGTGTACTCCAGCACCGCCCCGTCGCCGCGCGCGCGCACGTCGCCCAGGATGTCGGTCACGCGCTGCTCGATGGCCGCGTCCTGCTCGGCCGACCAGTGCAGGCGGGCGGCAAAATCTGCTTCAAAAGTGCTTGAAACCGTTGACAGGTGAGCGGGAGCAGCTACGAATTTCATAGTAATAAGGCCGGACTTCAGCCCCGTGGGATGGCGCCTGCGAAGGCGTCGATGATGCGCTTGAGCGGCGCCTGCTTGAGCTTGAGCGCCGCCTGGTTGACCACCAGGTGCGAGCTGATGTCCATGATCTGCTCCACCTCGACCAGGTGGTTGGCCTTGAGGGTGTTGCCGGTGGAGACCAGGTCCACGATGGCGTCGGCCAGACCGGTCAGCGGCGCCAGCTCCATGCTGCCGTACAGCTTGATCAGGTCCACGTGCACGCCCTTGCCGGCGAAGAAGTCGCGGGCTATCGATGTGTACTTGGTGGCCACGCGCAGGCGCGCGCCCTGGCGCACGGCGGCGGCGTAGTCAAAATCGGCGCGTACGGCCACGCTGACGCGGCACTTGGCGATTTGCAGGTCCAGCGGGCGGAACAGCCCCTGGCCGCCATGCTCGATGAGCGAGTCCTTGCCGGCCACGCCGATGTCGGCGCCCCCGTACTGCACATAGGTGGGCACGTCGGTGGCACGCACCAGCACCACCCGCACCTCGGGGCGGCTGGTGGCCAGGATGAGCTTGCGCGACTTTTCCGGGTCCTCCAGCACCTGGATGCCGGCGGCCTCCAGCAGCGGCAGGGTTTCCTCAAAGATGCGGCCCTTGGACAGGGCCAGTGTGATCTGCTGGGTCATGGGGTGCCAAAAAGGCCTCTAGCGCTTGCCAGGCAAGCGCCAGCAGCTATCAAAATCATAGTTGCCGAAGGATGCGGATCAGGCCTCGCCCTGCTGCGTCTGGGCCCACTCGGCGGGGGTGAAGGTCTTCATGGACAGTGCGTGCACCTCGTCCGTCTGCATGCGGCTGCCCAGGGTGGCGTACACGCGCTGGTGGCGCTGGATCTGGCGCTTGCCCTCGAACTCGGGCGAGACGATGGTGGCGAACCAATGGCGGCCGTCGCCTTCCAGTTCGAGGTGCTCGCAGGCCAGGCCGGCGTGGATGATGTCCTTGAGTTGGTCAGCAGTCATGGGAACGGCATCCTGAAAAGAGAAGAGGGAAATCAGTTGCGGATCTTGTAGCCCGTGCGCAGCAGGCGCAGGGCCAGGAGGCTGACACCGGCCCACGCCAGGGCGACGATGCCTAAGCTGATCCACGGCGAGACGTCGCTCACGCCGAAGAAGCCGTAGCGGAAGCCGTCGATCATGTAGAAGAACGGGTTCAGGTGGCTCACGGTCTGCCAGAAGGGCGGCAGCGACTGGATGGAATAGAACACGCCCGACAGGAACGTCATGGGCATGATGAGGAAGTTCTGGAACGCCGCCATCTGGTCGAACTTGTCGGCCCACAGGCCGGCGATCACGCCCAGTGTGGCCAGCAGCGCCGTACCCAGCAGCGCAAAAGCAGCGATCCACCAGGGCGCGGCGAACTGCGGCGCGGCAAAGAACAGCGTGGCGATGAACACCCCCAGCCCGACCATCAGCCCGCGCAGCACCGAGGCGCCCACGTAGGCGGCGAACCAGGCACGGTGCGACAGCGGCGTGAGCAGGATGAACACCAGGCTGCCCATGATCTTGCTCTGGATGATGCTCGACGAGCTGTTGGCAAAGGCGTTTTGCAGCATGCCCATCATCACCAGCCCGGGCACCAAAAACGCGGTGTAGCTGAGCGAGCCGAACACCTGCACGCGGTCCTCCAGCACGTGGCCGAAGATCAGCAGGTACAAGAGCGACGTGAGCACCGGCGCCGCGACGGTCTGAAAGCCCACCTTCCAGAACCGCAGCACTTCCTTCTTGAACAGGGTCTGCCAGCCGGTCATGCGTGGCGCTCCTGGGCCGCCTCGGCCATCACGCTCAGGAACACGTCCTCCAGGTCGGCCTTGCGGATTTCCACGTCCTCCACGCGCACGCCGGCGGCGCGCAGCTCGGCCAGGTGGCGCTCGATCTCCTGCGCGTCCTGCGCGGGCAACTGCGCCACCCGGCCCGTGACGCGGGCCAGGGCCGCCAGCGCAGGCGGCAGCGCATTGTCGGTCTTGAAGCGCAGCACGTTGCTCGAGGCGGCGCCCAGCAGCTCGGAGGTGCGCGCCAGCGCCACCACCCGCCCGCGCTTGAGCATCGCGATGCGGGTGCACAGCGCCTCCGCCTCCTCCAGGTAGTGGGTGGTCAGCAGCACCGTGTGGCCCTGGCGGTTCAGCCGGGCGACGAACTGCCACAGCGTCTGGCGCAGCTCCACGTCGACGCCGGCGGTGGGCTCGTCCAGCACGATGATGGGCGGCTTGTGCACCAGCGCCTGGGCCACCAGCACGCGCCGCTTCATGCCCCCCGAGAGCTGGCGCATGTTCGCCGTGGCCTTGTCGGCCAGGCCCAGGTTTTCCAGCAGCTCGTCGATCCAGGCATCGTTGTTCTTCACACCGAAGTAGCCCGACTGCAGCCGCAGTGTCTCGCGCACATTGAAGAACGGGTCGAACACCAACTCCTGCGGCACCACGCCAAGCTGGCGGCGCGCCGCGGCGAACTGCGACTGCACGTCGTGGCCCAGCACCGCGACGCTGCCGCTGCTGGCGTGCGCCAGGCCCGCGAGGATGCTGATCAGGGTGGTCTTGCCGGCGCCGTTCGGTCCGAGCAGGCCGAAGAACTCGCCTTCCTGGATGTCCAGGCTGACACCGTCCAGCGCCTGGAACGGACCCTTGGGCGTGGAAAAAATCTTGGAGACGGACTGGAAGGAGACGGCGGCCATGGGAGCCGGCCATTCTAGCCCGCGCGCCGCTACACCGCTGGCAGCAGCTCCTGCACCCCATACAGCCCGGCCAGGCTGGCCAGGCCTGCCGGCATGTCCTTCACCACCAGGCCCTTGCGCTCGGCCACCGCGGCGCGCCGGCATTCCAGCAGCACGGCCAGCGCCGACGAGTCGAAGGTGGCCAGCGGCCCGGCGTCGACTACGACCTGCGACTGGGTCTCGCCCTGCAGCGCCTGCAGCAGCAGCTGCGCGCAGGCGCGCGCCTGGCGGTGCGTGAGCTCGGCGGGCAGCACCAGCATGGCTTACCGCTTGGCGCCGCTGCTTTGGTTGCGCGCGGCCAGCGCCTCGATCAGGCCATCCACGCCGCGCGCGTTCACCTCCTGGGCGAACTGCGTGCGGTAGGTATCGACCAGCCACACGCCCAGCACGTTGAGGTTGTAGATCTTCCAGCCGTCGGCGGCCTTTTCCATGCGGTAGTCCAGCTGCACCGGCTCGCCCCGGCCCTGCACCAGCGTACGCACCAGCACATCCTTGTCCTCGGGCGCCGCGCGCAGGGGCTTCACCTCGACGCTCTGGTCGGTCACCTGCGCCACCGCGCCGGCGTAGGTGCGCACGAGCAGCTGCTTGAATTCCTCCTGCAGGCGCGACTGCTGCTCGGGCGAGGCGCGGCGCCAGGCGGGCCCCACGGCCGCGGCCGTCATGCGGCGGAAGTTCACGTGGGGCAGCACGGTGCGGTTCACGAATTCCATGATGCGGTCGACATCGCCGCTCTTGAGCGACTGGTCGGTGCGCACGGACTGGAGCACTTCGCTGGACAGGCGCTTGATCAGCGCATCGGGGGCCTCGGGGGTGGCGGCCAGCGACAGCCCGGGAAGACCCAGGCCGGCAACGACCGAGGCCGCGGCGGCGAGGACAAGAAGGTGGCGGCGTTGCATCATCGAAATATCCTGTGGGAAAGCGGGGCAGCGCTGCGGGCTGCTGCGCTCAAGTGTCCTGGGCATTGTGCGGGCAGCGCCCAACGCGGTTGCGTCGCACGGGTATGCGGATGCAAGCATGTGCAACCTGCCGTGCGCAGCGGTCAATAGTCGTCGGGCAGCTTGCCTGCGTCCTCGTCGGACAGGCTGCGGCGCCGGCCTGCGGGCGAGTCGTCGGGCGTGCGCGCGTTCAGGTACAGGTCGCGCGTGAAGATGTAGGAGTCGAAGGCCACGCTGTCGAGTACCGACTCTGCCCGCAGCAGGCTGGCCCGGCGGTCGACGATGCGCAGGCCCACCATCGCGTTGCGCGTGTGGATCGGCCGCACCTGGCGAACCGGGTCGCCCCACACGTCCACCGGCAGCGCCGCGGTGTCGCGCACCGTGGACGGGCCCAGCAGCGGCAGCACCAGATACGGCCCTGTGGGCACGCCCCAGCGGCCGAGCGTCAGGCCGAAGTCCTGCTTGTGGCGGCCGATGCCGGCCTCGCTGGCGATGTCCAGCAGGCCGCCCAGGCCGAACACGGTGTTGATGTTGAAGCGCACCAGGCTGTCCAGCGCTTCACGCGCACGCAGCTGCAGCACGCTGTTGACGAACGACCAGGCATCGCCCAGGTTGCCGAAGAAGTTGTGCACGCCGGTGCGCACCGGCTGTGGCGCCGCGTCCCGGTACAGGGTGGCCCCCGGCTTGAGCACGGCGCTGTCCACGCGGTCGTTGAACGTGGTGATGGCCCGGTTATAGGGCTCCAGCGGGTCGGCCGGGTGGCCGGCGGGGGATGATGCGCAGCCGGCCAGCAGGCCGGCGCACAGCAGCGGCGCCACCAGGGGGGTTCGGAACAAGGTCATTTCAGGTTTCCTGCGCTGGCGCCTTCTTCGGCCTTGCCGTAAAGGAACTGGCCGATCAGGTTTTCCAGCACCACGGCCGACTGGGTCGCGGTGATGGTGTCGCCCTCGGCCAGGGTGGCCTCCTCGGCCCCGGCCTCGATGCCGATGTACTGGTCGCCCAGCAGGCCGCTGGTGAGGATCTTCAGCGAGCTGTCGCGGGGAAAAACATAGCGTTTGTCCATCTCCAGCGTCACCCGGGCTTGATAGGTCGTGTCATCAAAAGCGATGCTGCGCACCCGCCCGACCACCACGCCGGCGCTGCGCACGGCTGCCTGCGGCTTGAGCCCGCCAATGTTGTCGAAGCGGGCGGCGACGGTATAGCCGCTGCGCCAGTCCAGCTGCAGCAGGTTCGCCGCCTGCAGCGCCAGAAACAGCAGCGCCGCTGCGCCCAGCAGGACGAACAGTCCCACCCAGATGTCATGCTTGGAATGCTGCATGGTTGCCTTTCCTTGGTTGTCCGGGGTTGCGCCTCAGCCTCAGATGCGGAACATCAGTGCCGTGAGCACGAAGTCCAGCGCCAGCACGGTGAGCGAGGCCATCACCACGGTGCGCGTGGTGGCGCGCGCCACCCCTTCGGGCGTGGGGCGGGCCGCATAGCCCTGCAGCAGCGCGACGAACGTCACCGCGACGCCGAAAACGGCGCTCTTGACCACCCCGTTGCCCACGTCGCGCCAGACGTCCACGCCCGACTGCATCTGGCCCCAGAACGCACCGCCGTCCACGCCCAGCAGCACCACGCCCACCAGCCAGCCGCCGAGCACGCCCACGGCGCTGAACACTGCCGCCAGCAGCGGCATCGCCAGCACACCGGCGAAAAAGCGCGGCGCCAGGATGCGCCGCACCGGGTCCACGGCCATCATTTCCATCGCGGCCAGCTGCTCGCCTGCGCGCATCAGCCCGATCTCGGCCGTGAGCGACGTGCCGGCCCTCCCGGCGAACAGCAGCGCGGTGATGACCGGTCCCAGCTCGCGCACCAGCCCGAGCGTGACCACCAGCCCGAGCGAATTCGCCGAGCCGTACAGCTGCAGCACGTTGTAGCCCTGCAGCGCCAGCACGAAACCCACGAAAAGCCCGGAAGTGGCGATGATCGACAGCGAATGGTTGCCCAGCAGATGCAGCTGGTCGCGCACCAGCGCCGGGCGCGCGAAGGCCGGGCCGGCCAGCGCCAGCAGCCGCACGAACAGGCGCGCGCCGGCGCCGATGCCCGCCAGCCTGGTGCGCACCGCGTAACCGACGTGCGAGGGGCGCCACCAGCTCATGCGGCGCCTCCGAAATCCTCGGCCAGCGCGGGCGCCGGGTAATGAAAGGGCACAGGTCCCGTGGGCAGCGCGTGCACGAACTGGTGCACCAGCGGGTCGGTGCTGGCGCGCACCTCGTCCGGCGTGCCCTGCGCCGCCACGACGCCCGGGCCCAGGATGACGACGTGGTCGGCCAGGCGGAAGGTCGCGTGCAGATCGTGCGACACCACGATGCTGGTCAGCCCCAGGGTGTCGCCCAGGCGCCGGATGAGCTGTGCGGCCGTGCCCAGCGAGATCGGGTCGAGCCCGGCGAACGGCTCGTCGTACATGATGAGTTCGGGGTCGAGCGCGATGGCGCGTGCCAGCGCCACGCGCCGCGCCATGCCGCCGGAGATTTGCGCCGGCATCAGCCCGCGCGCGCCGCGCAGGCCCACCGCGGAAAGCTTCATCAGCACCACATCGCGGATGAGCGCCTCGGGCAGGTCGGTGTGCTCGCGCAGCGGGAAGGCGACGTTGTCGAACACGCTCATGTCGGTGAACAGCGCGCCGTGCTGGAACAGCATGCCCATGCGCCGGCGCAGCCGGTACAGGCCGGCATGGTCGGCCAGGCCCACGTCCTGCCCGTCCACCAGCACCTGGCCGGCCTGGGCGCGGTGCTGGCCGCCGATCAGGCGCAGCACGGTGGTCTTGCCACCCCCCGACGCGCCCATGATGGCCGTGACCTTGCCGCGCGGCACGGTGAGCGACAGGCTGGACAGCACCATACGCTCGCCGTACCCGAAGGTCACGTTGCGCAGCTCCACGAAGGCGCTGCTGTCGGCGTCGGCGGCAGGGGCGTTGTCGGTCATGGCAGAGGCGCCCGCCCGGAATGGGCAAGCGCAAGTGAACCCGGCATCATAGGAGCAAACCCTCGGCCATGCCTTGGGAAACGGTAACAGGCGGTCGCAGGAATCGCGGGTTTGCTACAATCGCGGGTTCTCAATGTCACGCTCGCCTTGCCGAGCGGATTGCTGTCAGCGTTGCCAGGCGCCCTTCCAAGCGCACGATGGAACCAAAGGGCGCGGCAATGACGGGCAGGTGTTTTCCTGCCAAGGACATTCCCCACCCCCCCCATTCCCCCGTGCGCGGTCGCCACCGCAGCGCGCCGTTCGGCGACCGCCGGGGTGCGAACCCTTCGGCCCAGCCGTTGTTCATCACGCTCTTGCGAGCGGAGAAAGGGTTTGTGCTCCATGAAGAATTACCAGTCCGTCGTTCCCATTGCTCCCCCTGCCGTGCAGCGCCACGCCACGGGTCTGCACCTGATCGGCGACCTCTACGGCTGCCTGTGTGACAGCCGCCTGATGCTGGATGCCGCGTACCTGGAGAATTTCTGCAAGGAGCGTGTGGCCGCGTCCGGCCTGACCACTGTCGGCTCCTTGTTCCACAGCTTTGGCGAGGGCGGCGGCGTGACCGGCGCGGTGGTGCTGGCCGAGTCGCACCTGGCCATCCACACTTGGCCGGAAGACGGCTACGTGACGCTGGACGTCTACGTCTGCAACTACACCGAAAACAACCGCCCGAAGGCGCAAAAGCTGTTCGACGACCTGCTGGCGGCCTTCAACCCGAACGATCCGCACCTGCACAGCGTCGATCGCGCATGACCGGCCCGGCCCCTGCCGCGCAGGCCACGCGCTACGTGGCCGAGCGCCTGAGCGCCGACTTCGGCTTCTACCTGAGCAGCGGCGCGGTGCTTGCCTCGCGCCAGTCCGAGTGGCAGCACATCGAGGTCTTCGAGAACCCGCAGTTCGGGCGCGTGATGCGCATCGACGGCGTATTCATGACCAGCGAGCGCGACGAGTTCTTCTACCACGAGCCCATGGTGCACCTGCCCGCCATCGCCCACCCGGGCGTGCAGCGCGCGCTGGTGGTGGGCGGTGGCGACGGCGGCGCGGCCGAGGAGCTGCTCAAGTCCCCGCGCCTGGAGCGCGTGGTGCTGGCCGAGCTCGACCGCGACGTGATCACCGTGGCGCGCGAGTGGCTGCCCAGCATCCACCGCGGCGCGTTCGATGACCCGCGGCTGGAGCTGCGTCTGGGCGACGCCCGCCTTTTCCTGGGCCAGACCGACGAGCGCTTCGACCAGATCATCCTGGACCTCACCGATCCGTTCGGCCCGGCGGTGGATCTGTATACGGTGGAGTTCTACGAAGCCTGCCGCCGCGCGCTCAACCCGGGCGGCGTGCTGTCGCTGCACCTGGGCTCGCCCGTGCACCTGCCCGGCAGCATCGCGCGCATTGCGGCGTCGGTGCGCGAGGTGTTTCCGATCTTCCGGCCCTACCTGCAGTACGTGCCGCTGTACGGCACGCTGTGGTGCATGGGCATGGCCTCCGACACCACCGACCCGGCCCTGCTCACCGAGGCCGAGGTGGATGCGCGCATCGCCGCGCGCGGCCTGCGCGACCTGCAGCTGTACAACGGCGCGATGCACCAGGCTCTGCTGGCGCAGCCGAACTTCGTGCAGGACATCCTGGCGCAGCCGGCCCGCCCGCTGCACCGCGGCGACACGCTCGACGAGGTGCGCGACCCGTCCGAGCTGCCGCCGGTGCACGTCAGCATGGGCTGAGCGGCGCGCGGCGCCCGTCTTCACCCCCGCTTCATAGGTCTTTTCGGCCTCCAGCGCTTATCCAGCAAGCGCCGGCAGCTATCAATTTTGATGCGCCGGCGCGCTGTCCAGCGCGCCCGACACCAGCCGCACGACCCGGTCGCAGCGCGCGGCCAGTTGCTCGTCGTGGGTGACCATGACGAAGGCCGTGCCGCGCTGGCGCGCCAGCCGCAGCATCAGGGCGAACACCCCGTCGGCGGTGCCGCGGTCCAGGTTGCCGGTGGGCTCGTCGGCCAGCACGCACGCGGGCTGGCTGACCAGGGCCCGGGCGATGGCCACGCGCTGGCGCTCGCCACCCGACAGCTCGGCCGGGCGGTGCAGAAGGCGCCCCTCCAGCCCCACCGCCTGCAGCATCTGCGCGGCCTGCGCGATGCAGCGCTCGTAGGGCTCGCGGCGGATGCGCAGCGGCATCGCCACGTTGTCCTGCGCGCTGAACTCCGGCAGCAGGTGGTGGAACTGGTAGATGAAGCCCAGCCGCGCGTTGCGCAGCCGCCCCTGCTCGGCGCCGGACAGCGCGGCCAGGTCCTGCCCGCCCAGCAGCACGCGCCCGGAGGTGGGCGCGTCCAGCCCGCCCAGCAGGTGCAAGAGCGTGCTCTTGCCCGACCCGGAGGCGCCGACGATGGCCAGCGTTTCGCCGGCGTGCACGCGCAGGTCGACGCCGCGCAGCACGGTCACGTCCAGCCGGCCTTCACGGAAGCGCTTGGTCAGGCCGTGGGCCTGCAGGACGACGCGATCATCACTCATAACGCAGGGCCTCGGCAGGGTTGACGCGGCTGGCGCGCCAGCTCGGGTACAGCGTGGCGGCGAACGCCA